>JANOZJ010000338.1:0-10583 GCA_031429315.1 Akkermansiaceae bacterium | reverse complement strand
CCGCCGCCGCCACACCAAACGGGTTTGGACTCGTGCCCGGGGGTTTTTTTGGGGGGTGATTGTTATTATACCACTGTTTTGTTGGGGGGCGGCCACATGCCCCCCGCCACAGTGGCCCGGGCATCCTGCCCGGAGCCTTATGCCGCGATTTTACGGTCAAAGGCCGACGGCATCCAATTGAATGGTAACAGATTGCTGATTCACAAAATTCTTGCCTCTGACTCCGCGAGAGTAGGTCTCGCCGCCCGATCAAAACAAACAGCGGTCGGTCATGCGGTTGAGGGAGGCGCGGGCGAGGGGGAAGGTTTCGGCGAGGAGGTAGAGGAGTTCGCGGGTGTCGCCGGCGACGCCGGGGCGGTTGGCGGCGTTGCGGTAGGATTGGCGGGCGAAGTTTTCGTAAAAGGCGGCACCGGGAGCGCCGCTGCGTTCGGCGCGCTGGTGGAGGAACCCGGAGAAGATGCCGGTGAGGACGAGAAATTGGTCGCCCGCGGCGACTTCGAGCTGGAACCGGAGCATGCCGTGCGCGGCTTGGATGACGGAGACGAAATCGACGGCGTGGGTGACCCAGCCGGGCATCGAGCCGGGACGCGACGCGTGGCGTGAATCGAGTTTTTCGACGAGCACCCCGGCGACATAGTCGGCCAGGCCGGGGTGGTCGATGCCGCCCGCGACGAACGCGTGGCGGACGAGGACGTAGAAATAGAGCGATGGGGAAACGGGCAGGGCGACCGGGTTCTCCAACAACGCGCGGTGGATTTCCCGCAGGTCGAGCAAGGCGGTGACGGCTTCCGGATCGCACCAGAGTTTAGCCAACGCGACGGATTCCCCGCTGGCGACGAGGGTGGATTCGACGAACGCGACATCTGCGGGAGTGATTCCCGCCCTGGCAGAAGCAATCCGGTGGATCATGGAACTCAATCTAGCAAAGGATGTGGGGTGTGACCAGTCCGCGATCGCGTGGGAGAGATTGGGGATTGGGGATTGGGGATTTGAGATTGGACCATGATGGCGCGGGAGGGAGGCATCCGGTATTCGCCGCAAAGCAGGAATGTGATTTTGGTCTGGCTCCTGCCAACGATCGCGTGGAGACTGGCAGGCATGAACGGAATAAGCATCGTTGGAATCATCATGATCGTTGCCGGGGGCGGCCTGCTGGCCTACGGCGGATTTACCACCACCAAGCGGGAGAACATCATTGATGTCGGGCCGCTCAAGGTGCAGGCTGATGTGGAGGAGCGCCACAGCGTGCCGCCGGTGGTTTCGTGGGCGTTGCTGGGCGGCGGCGTGGTCGTCTTGGTGCTGGGGATGAAGAAGAAGTAAGAGGTCCGCAGTGCGACCGCGAGTTGTCTGCCAGTCAGGCTTGCGCCGGTGCCAAAAGTGTTGGTCAAGGAGCGGCGGAACGTGTCCGCCGATGACCATGAATCGCCAATAGGGAGAGGAAACCGCTTGTTTCATTGTCATGTCATGGGCCGGGCGATCATGCCTCGCCCCTCCTTGGGGCCCGAATCCGGGCCGCTCTTCCTTAACCCGAGAAAGGAAGATGGAAACCACAGATTGCACGGAGTTCACAGATTATCAGAGAGATTTATGAATCGAGCTTCAAACCGATTGGATGTAGCGACGTGCAGTGCCAAGTCATTCTTAAATTGTGTTTTCTGCGCAATCCGTGGTTCTCATTTCTGAATTTAGATTAACCTGACGCGTATGCCGCCAGGGGCGACGGATTTCATCGCGCAGATGGTATTGCCTCCTTCCCTCCACCGCCCCTGCCGGGGCGGAATTATTTGCCGGACCTGAGTCTGGTGGCTCACGCCCACCGGCTTATTTCCAAATGTCCCGCCGGGAGGGAATTCCCCCCGATTTCCCCGAAAACCCGTTCTGGACAGGCTCGAATCCGTTGCCTATTTTCCGCGCTCTTCCACCAACTACACCATGATCCGTAAATTCATTCCTGGCGCCCTGGCCCTCGGCCTCATTGCCACCTCCTCCGCCAAAGCGCCAGCCGCATCTGCCAAGCAAGAAGCCGTTACGCCCGCCATTGAAGTTCCCGCCAAGCCTGAAGACGCGGCTCCAGCCGTGGCCGCCCCAGCCAAGCCGAAGCTCGATCCAGCCGTGATCAAGGCGGATTCCTCGTATGCCCTGGGTTTCCGCACCGGTGGTGGCTTCGCCCAGCAGTTTGGCAAGTTCGGCGTGGGGGCCGACGACCTCGATACCGAAACATTCCTTAAGGGATTCCTGGCAGCCCTCAAGGGTGGCAAGCCCGAACTCGAGGAAGCGAAACTCCAAGCCGCGATGGAGGCTCTCGGTGAGATGCTCCAAGGCCGCGAAAAAATCGCCGCCGCCGCCAACCTCGAAGCCGGCAAGAAATTCCTCGCCGAAAATGGCAAGCGCGAGGGCATCATCACCACCAAGAGCGGCCTTCAATATGAAGTCCTCGCCAAGGGCGGTGCCGAAAAATATGTCGCGCCGAAGGAAGGGGACAAGGATGCCGCTGAAAAGCAATTCATGGTCCACTACAAGGGCACGCTCATCGACGGCAAACAATTCGACGCCTCACCTGAGGGCGAGCCAGTGCCGATGACCCTGCAAGTGGTTCCGGGATTCAAGGAAGCTCTCACCACCATGCCGGTCGGAGCCAAGTGGAAGCTCTTCATGCCGAGCGACCTCGCCTACGGCGAAGAGCGACGCAGCGCGGAGATCGCTCCTAACAGCGTGCTGATTTTCGAATTGGAGCTCTTGAAAATCCAAGATGCTCCTGCAGCTCCTGAAGGCGGGATGCCATTCCCGATGCCACAAGGTGGCCCTGGTGGACCTGGTGGACCTGGCGGACCTCCTGTGGAGTGAGTTTTCACTGATAGGTTTTTCTGATCAGGCTGCCGGTCACCCGGCAGCCTTTTTCATGGACTGCGGTGGCAGAGCGTAGTCCATGCATTGGCTCTGTGACTTGCACTCGCGGAACTTTTGACACCCGCCCCAAGATGGCTATGGTCCGGCCGTTCCCAAGAGCCTCCCACCCCTTTTTACCTATGAGCAAAACCACCGTTGAAAAACACACCTTCCAGGCCGAGATCCAGCAGTTGCTCGATCTGGTCGTCCACTCCCTCTACACCGACAAGGAGATTTTCCTGCGCGAGCTGATTTCCAACGCCTCGGATTCGATGGAGAAACTCCGCCACATCGAGGCCACGGAGAAAGATATCCAGGATGCGGGTTTGCCGCTGGAAATCCACATCACCACCGATGCGGACGCGAAGACGCTGACGATTTCCGACTCCGGCATCGGCATGACGCACGACGAGTTGGTGAAAAACCTGGGTACCATCGCCCACTCGGGAACCAAGGCGTTTCTGAAAAACATGAAGGACAGCGGCAGCACGCCGGGCAACATGATCGGCCAGTTCGGCGTCGGGTTTTACTCGGCATTCATGGTGGCGGACGAAGTGAAGGTCCACACCCGGAGTTGGCAGAAAGATGGCCAGGAACTCGTATGGATCAGCGATGGCAAGAGCGGCTATGAAATCGAGGAATCACCCGGCCAGCCGCGCGGCGTGAAGATCGTGATGCACCTGAAGGAAGAGCTCGCGGAGTATGCCGAGGAAGTTAGATTGAAGCACCTCATCGAGCGCTACAGCAACTTCGTCGGCTTCCCGATTTTCCTCAATGGCAAGCGGATCAACGAGGTCGCCGCGTTGTGGCTGAAGAACAAATCGGAAATCTCCGAGGACGAATACAAGGCGTTCTATCAATTCGCCGGCAAGGCGTTCGACGAGCCCGCCTACCGCCTGCATTTCAGCGCCGACGCGCCGATCGCGATCAACGCGCTGGTGTTCGCCCCGAGCGAAAACCCGGAGCGCATGGGCTTCGGCAAGGTCGATGGCGGCGTCTCGCTTTACTCGAAAAAAGTCCTGATCGACGCCGATCCGAAAGGCCTGCTGCCGGACTGGATGCGCTTCATGAAGGGCGTCGTCGACAGCGCGGACCTGCCGCTGAACATCTCGCGCGAATCGATGCAGGACAGCGCGTTGATCCGCAAGCTCGGTGCGGTCATCAGCAAGCGGGTGATCAAGATGTTTGAAAAGGAAGCCGAAGCGGAGCCGGAGAAATACCGGGGTTTTTACAAGAAGTTCGACCGCTTCTTCAAGGAAGGCATCGCCACCGACTATCCGAACCGCGACGCGCTGGCGAAACTGCTGCGCTTCGAGTCGTCTCTAACCGAGTCCGGCACCGTCTGCGGATTCGCGGACTACGTTTCCCGCGCGAAGGACGGGCAGGAGTCGATTTACTACCTGGTCGGTGGCAGCCGCGAGCAGGTCGAGAGCAGCCCGTACATCGAGGCGTTCAAGGCACGCGGGCTGGAAGTCATCTATTTCACCGACGCGGTGGACGAATACGTCGTCGAGTCGTTAGGTGAGTTCGATGGCAAGAAGCTCGTCTCGATCCGCCACGGCGGCGTGGACCTCGATGACCACGCGCCGGAAGGCGACGCGCTGTCCGAAGAGCTAACAACCGCGCTGTGCGAATTCCTCAAGGACGAACTCGGCGACCGCGTGAAGTCGGTGGCCAGCGGCAAGCGGCTGGTGGACAGCCCGGTGATCGCACTGGTTCCCGCCGACGGCATGAGCCCTCAGATGCGTCAGATGATGCGGGCGATGGACGAGAATTTCAAAGACGACATCAAGGTGGAGCTGGAAATCAACCCACGCCACCCGCTGGTCAAAAAGCTCGCCGAGGCCAAGGACAGCAACCCGGAACTGGCGAAACTCGTGGCCCGGCAATTGTTGGACAACGCGCTGATCGCCGCCGGTCTGCTAGAAGACGCCCGCGACACGGTGACCCGGATGAACACCCTGATGGAGAAAGCGATGGGCTGATGAAAGCCTTCTGCCCCGAGTGCAAGAACAGCCTGACCGGACCGAAGTCCGCGATGGGAACCCGCGTCAACTGCCCCGAGTGCCGGCATTCGTTCTTCTGGACGGACCGCCAGCACGCCGGGGAAACCTTCGTGGTTTACGACCTTGAAACGACCGGGCTCGATCCGGACAACGACGAGTTCATCCAGATCGCGGCGATGCGTTTCACTGCGGGTTCGCTTTGTCCTAACGAAACGTTCACCGCCTTCGCCAAGCCGCGGCGACCTATCTCCGCATTCATCGAGAGCTACACCGGCGTGGGCAACCACCATGTCCAGCACGCTAACAGGCCGGAAGAAGTGCTGTGCGAATTCGCCACCTGGTCGGGGGATTCCACGCTCATCGCGCACAACGGCCTGCGCTTCGACAGCAAGTTCCTGGCAGCGACCTGCCGTCGCCACGGCTTGCCGACGCGCGAGGTCCACAGCATCGACACGATCCACATGTCGAAAATGTTGTTCGGAAAAACCCGCGGCACCGGCCACTCGCTGGACCACCTGATTTCACGGCTGCGGATCGACCAACAGGGAATCCGCCGCCACGACGCGCGCGGCGACGTGGAAATCCTCGGCCGCGCGGTGGTCGGCATGTGGCAGCGGTTAGGGCTCGACCGGTCGTTCAACGGTGTCCCGCGTCACGGCGCGTTCCTGCCGGCGGTTTGATCACCGCAGGATGTCTTCCGCTTCCTTGGTCCAGCGGCCATTTCGATAGACTTCGGCCTCCAGGACGAGCGTGCCGCCGGTGACGAGCAGGGGATTTCCGTCCGGCGAAAAGATGCGGACCTCGGCAGTCACCGATTTCGTCCCGGCGGTCGGAAAAATGGCCGCAGTCACGCCATCGGAGCCGCGAATGTGGAAGTCGCCGGAGTCGTTGAAATCGCCATTGCCGTTCGCGTCGATCGCGACGAGTTCGTGGCTGCGGGCGTCCAGATATTCGAACCGTAACGGCACGGGGGACCGCAGGCGGAAAGCGATTCCAACGGTTTCTTCCACCGGCACGGCAAGTTCGTGAAAAAGCGGGATCGACCGGAACGGATTCGCTTCGAGGTGGCTCGCGTCGAGCACGACACTGCGGCTTGCAGAGGGGGTCCAGGAGACGTCCCAGGTGGCGGCGGGACCGGCGGGCTGGCCCTCGTTTTCCCAAGCGACCTCGACTTTCGCGGCATCGGCACCCGCGCCGGAAGCGAGCGAGACCTCAAGCTGCGACTCGCATCCTCCGGCCAAAGTCCGCGGCTCGCGGAGGGTGGCAACCGGTTGGCCTACGGTGAATGCGACCGCCCCGTCGTGCTTGCCAGCGCCGGGACCCGTGAGCACGAAATGGCCGCGGATGCTGCGGGCGGTGGGATTGGCAACAACGAAGCGGGTGCGCGCGGCCTCGCTGGGGATGGCGATGCCGACTACTTCCAACGGCTGCACCCGCAGCGCGGGAACGTCGGCGATTGCTGCCGGGGCGGCGGACTTGTCCTTCATCTCCTTGATCGCGAGTTCTTCCTTTTCCACGGTGAAATCCCTCTGCATGTAAGCTGGCAGGTCGCGACCGATCCCCCGGGCCAGCCGGAACGCCTCGCGCGCCGCCGCTTCATCACCGAGTCTGGCGAGAGCCTCGCCCCGGATGCCCATCGCTCCGGCCCGCCGCGAGACGGGTTCGTCCGGGTGATCGGCCAGCCATTTTTCCAGCTCGGCGAGGGTGGCGCGGGCTCCTGCCGGATCGTCACCCGCGAGGCGGGCATCGATCAGCGCGCCGAGGATCTTCGGCTCGTGGAGAAACCAGCCGAACCCGCGGGTCATCCGCAGACAATCTGCATACATGCGGATCGCCTCGGCGGGGCGGTTCCGGCCTAGCAGGTAGTCGCCGTAGATGCGGAAAAGGGTCGGCTCGGCGCGCTTGTCGCCATGCGAGCGCAGCGTTTTCAGGAGCGCCTGGAGTTCGCCGTCGAGATTCGCATCGCCAAGACGGATGCGCAGGGCGAGCGAGTCACGGTCGGCGTAAAAGGCCTCGTAGGCATCACCGAGTCCGCGACGTTTTTCGGCGCTTTCGCGCAGCGTTTCTAGTGGCTCGCGCGCTTCCCTGAAGTCGAACTCCATTTTCGCGAGCAACCGGTTCACGTTGTTGTCGATGCCTTGCTGGTTCATCTCCGTAGCGATGAGCCGGGCCTCGTCGATGATTTCCTGCGAAGGACCGGTCCACTGGGAGAGATTCCGCAGCAGATTGATGCGCAATGTCAGGTGGGACTGCTTCAGATCTCCACGGCCCTCGACGGCAGCGGCCAAGGCTTGCCCGGCTTGGATGGCTTCCTGTTGGTAGCCAAGGAAATCGCTGAGTTCCGCGCGGGAAGCGACGATCTTGAATGCGTAGAACCGCGCGACCCCCCGAAGCCGGACCGACCAGTCCGCGCCGAGATAAGCCGCGGCGTCGTCGAGCAATTTCCGTGCTTCGATGCAACGTCCGGCGATCGAAAGCAGTTCCGCCTCGCGCTCGATGATCCGGAAGCCGCCGGCGAGCAGTTCGGGACTCAGGCCGTCGAGATCCGCGAGCGTGATCGGCGGACCATTGCCATCCACGGGGACATTTTTTCCGCGGAGGGTTTCCGCAGCCGCGCGGTTGGTTTGCAAGGCCGCACCGGTTTTGCCCTCTGCCTGCAAGCCGCGGCCGAGGTAGTTGAAAAGCTGCGCCCGGCGGATGGTGGTGGATTCCGGATAGAAATCCTCCAGCGGAGTCATGGCGGCGATCACCTCGCGGGCGAGCTTGGCGGCTTCCACGGTTTTCCCCTGCGAGTAAATTTTGCCGCAGGCGTTGATGCCGGCGACGGAGACATATTCGAGGTTCCGGGCCTCCTTCGCCTGCTGGAAACTGCGGAGCATGCCGTCCAGGTAGCCTTGAGGATCCGAACGTTCGATGGCTCGCGCCGCGCGGAACTCCTCGGCGTAGCTTCCGCTTTCCGCGAAGGCGGACTGGCAGATCATGATCGCGGCGAGTGGAAGCAACAGGCGCATGGTGCGACCCTAACTGCGGCTGGCGGGTGATGCGATGAAGGAAGTGTGAAATTACGGAGAATTTACAGCTCGGAACATTGAGTTCCGGTCGCCATGCAAATTGGGGATTTCAAACCGATCAAGCCGGCGCACCGATGGCACCCGGAATCGGACCGGGGCCTTCCGGGCGGTCTTCTTCGGCAGGCTTGGCGGCGGGCTTTTTCTTGAGCTCGTCGGGGACCGGCGGTGGCTTGGGGGCGGACGGCGGATTGCGCATTTCGCCGAAGTCGATGATGTCCTTGAGGTGGGTGGCATCGAGGGTTTCGAATTCTAGCAGAGCCTTGGCGATGATCTCGACCTTGTCGCGGCCTTCATTGAGGACGCGGGTGGCGATCTCGTAGGCTTCGTCGATGAAACGCTTGATTTCCTCGTCGATGATCTGGGCGGTGCTCTCGCTGTAGTTGGTGCGGCGGCCGCCCATGTCACCGCGGCCGAGGAAGACCGGGCCGTCGCCTTCGCCGTATTCGACCATGCCGAGCTTGTCGCTCATGCCCCATTCGCAAACCATGTGGCGGGCAAGCGAAGTGGCCTGGCGGATGTCGCCGGATGCGCCGTTAGAAACATCGTCGCTGTGGAAACCTTCGGCGATGCGGCCACCCATGGTGACGATGAGGTTGGCGAGCGCTTCCTTCTTCTGGGTCGAGTATTTGTCGCCGTCCGGGAGATACATCGTCGCGCCGAGGTAAGGACCGCGGGGGATGATGGTGACCTTGTGGAGCGGATTGGTGTCTGGCAGCACCATGTTGAGGTAGGCGTGGCCGGCTTCGTGCCAAGCGGTGCCGGTTTTTTCCTTGTCGGACATGGCGAGGCTGCGGCGCTCGCGGCCCCAACGGACTTTGTCGCGGGCCTCTTCCATCTCGTCGAGCGTGACGGCGGAGAGTCCGCGGCGGGCGGCTAACAGCGCGGATTCGTTGATCAGGTTCGCCAGCTCGGCACCGGAGAAACCGGGCGTGCCACGGGCGATCTTGGATAGATCCACGCCGGCGGCGAGTTTGATCTTCTTGACGTGGACGCGGAGGATTTCCTCGCGGCCGTTGACGTCGGGAAGCGAAATGGTGACCTGGCGGTCGAAACGGCCGGGACGGAGCAGCGCGGGGTCGAGTACGTCGGGCCTGTTAGTCGCGGCGATGATGATGACGCCTTCCTGAGTGTCGAAACCGTCCATCTCGACGAGGAGTTGGTTGAGCGTTTGCTCGCGCTCGTCGTGACCGCCGCCCATGCCGTGGCCGCGATGGCGTCCGACGGCGTCGATTTCATCGATGAAAATCAAACAAGGCGCGTGCTTGCGGCCTTGTTCGAACATGTCGCGGACGCGCGATGCACCGACGCCCACGAACATTTCGACGAAGTCGGAGCCGGAGATCGAGAAGAACGGCACATCCGCCTCGCCGGCGATGGCGCGGGCTAACAGTGTCTTGCCGGTGCCGGGCGAGCCGACCATCAGCACGCCTTTCGGAATCGAGCCGCCGAGCTTCTGGAACTTGCGGGGATCGCGCAGGAAATCGACGATTTCAAACAGCTCTTCCTTGGCTTCCTGGATGCCGGCGACGTCCTTGAAGGTGACCTTGTTGCGGTCCATCGTTAGAAGGCGGGCCTTGCTCTTACCAAAGGACATCGCGCCGCGGCCGGCGGATTTCATCTGTTGGCGGAACAGGAAAAACAGGATGCCGATGATCAGCAGGAACGGCAGGAAGGTGAACAGCGCGCTGCCGAGATAGTCCTTGTTGCGTTCGTAAATGGCCTTGTCCTTGACTAGCTTGCTGAGGTCTTCGCTCTGGATCGCGGTGGATACCGGGACGCTGAACTGGCTGGCATTGGGAATCATCCCCTTCGCGTCTGTTAGCAGTTCCTGGGTGGCGACAATCTTGCGGGCACCGACGATCACCGCGTCGTCCGAGCCGGCGGAAGTCAGGATGCGGGGCGATTTTTCCGGATCGTTGACATCAATCCATTTCGAAGCCAAGGCCTTGCGAAACTCGGCGAAGGAAAGGGTGTCCACGTTGTCACCTTCGAGCGGCTTCTCCTCGGGGGAACGGACTTGCTTGAAGCGGAGGTTGCCGCCTAGCAGTTCGTTGATTTCCTCGCGTTGAAGCGTCAAGTTGACCGGCACTTGGAAGTCCCTGACGGCAACATCCTTGGGCGCGGTGGCTTCCGGAGTGATCCAACCGGTAATGGTGGCGTCAAAGGAAGTATCCGTGGTGATCACCTTGAGCGGTTGCTTTGAATTATCCACCACGATGCGCCCCTGGTCCCATGCTTGGCGGAACTGCGAGTAAGTCAGCGGCTTGATCACCTTGTTAGTGATCGGGTTGAAAAAGGCCACGCCGAGAATGACCGTTGCGAGGACCATCAGGCCGAGGACGCGCCAATTGAAACCATTGGCGTCACCCGGAGTGCGGTTCGGGCTATTGGTGGGCGGAGTTGAATTCGGTGAATCGGACATGGCGGGCAAGAAAAACCCCGGCGGAAGGGTGCCGCGCGTTTAAGACTGCGCGGCTGTGTGCCGTTCGGGAGTAAGGGAGGATAGCGTAAGGGGCTGAAAAGCAAACCCCTTTTTTGCACGGGTCTTGCGGGCGGGCGCGGCGTCTGCCAAGAAAGGCCCGTGGAACCACCCGTGCCCCCGAGAGACCCGCCGCCAAAT
>JANOZJ010000337.1:0-14565 GCA_031429315.1 Akkermansiaceae bacterium | reverse complement strand
AATTCCGGCCAATCCACCAATGGGTCAGCGTGGAGAAATACAAGTAGCTGAGAAAAATTCCCGCAGCGAAGAACGGCAGACCGAAAAGCGAGAGGCATCCGCTGCCCAACTGCTTGGGTGAGTTGCTTGGGGTGGGCGATGGGAAACCGGGCATCATTAAATCCGGAGGGTTCCTCCTTCGGGCGAAATCCTAGCAGGGCGGGGATGGTGCCCGGCAATCCAATTTGTCGGCCAACTTCACGGGGATGCATCCAGTTTCCATCTTGCTTCCCATTTCCATCAGCCGCCACGGTTGGAACGACCACCCGCGGAATCATCCTCGGGATTCTCGCCGGCGTCCCGGCCCACGCCGATCCCACCACGGCCTATACCAGGGAAATCGTTCCGCTGTTGCAAAACTATTGTTACGAATGCCACGGCGACGGCGAAACCAAGGGGACGTTTTCGTTGGATGGCTTCAAGGACTTGTCCGCCCATCTCAACGACCGTAAATACTGGATCAACGTCTGGTGCAACCTGCGCAGCCAGGTCATGCCACCGTCCGACAAGGACCAGCCTAACATGGCCGAGCGAAAACAACTGCTCGCCTGGATCGAGCGCGACGTTTTCAAACTGGATCCTAACAGACCGGACCCCGGCCGCGTCACCATCCGCCGCCTCAACCGCACGGAATACCAGACTGCGGTCTTCGATCTGCTAGGCGTGGAGTATGACAAGCGCAAGCAGGATTTCTATCGGACTCTCGCCGAAAAACTCCTGACCTACGCCATCGGCCGAGGCATCAAGTATTACGATGCCACCACCATCGACCTGCTCACCGCGCGGTTGACAAAGAACGATGGCAAACTCCGCGAACTCATCCAGTGAATCGTCGAAAACGCCTCTTTCCAGAAACGCCGCGGCGACGAATGACGGGATGCAACCTGCAAGAACGACACCAAGGGACGGTAGGCGATGGCTGTATTCTCAGGCCTATCCTCTTGTCACCAGCGGCAGGCGTTCCTAATCTCTCGTAATCCCAATGCCCGCGCCCGAATCCGTCCTCAAGCTCTGCGCCACCTTCGCCGACCACCGCGATCACTATCGCTCCGGCAATTACAACGAGGCCCAGCTCCGCAAAGAATTCCTTGATCCCTTCTTTGCCGCACTCGGCTGGGACATGGACAACGCCCAAGGCCTCGCCCCCCAATACCGCGATGTGATCCACGAGGACGCCCTCCGCATCGGCCCGCATGTGAAAGCACCGGACTGCGCCTTCACCCTGCACGGCCAGCGGAAATTCTTCCTCGAAGCCAAGAAACCCGCCGTCAACATCAAGTCCGACGTCGATCCAGCCTTCCAGCTCCGCCGCTACGCCTGGTCCGCCAAAATGCCGCTCTCGATCCTCTCGGACTTCGAGGAATTCGCCATCTACGACACCCGCATCAAGCCGGTCAAAAACGATCCCTCGTCCAAGGCCCGCACGTTTTACTGCACCTTCGACCAATACGCGGAAAAATGGGATGAGATCGCCGCCATCTTTTCCCGCGACGCCATTCTCAAAGGCTCCTTCGACAGATACGCAGACTCCAACAAAAAGAAAAAAGGCACCGCCGAGGTGGATGCCGCCTTCCTTGAGGAAATCGAACGCTGGCGTGATTTGTTAGCCCGCAACCTCGCCCTGCGCAATCCCTCGCTCTCCGTCCGCGACCTCAACTTTGCCGTCCAGAAAACCATCGACCGCCTCGTCTTCCTCCGCATTTGCGAGGATCGCGGCACCGAGGACTATGGGAAACTCCGCAGCATCGCCAACGGCACCCAGACCTATCCGCGCCTGTTGGAGCTCTTCCGCGCCGCCGACCAACGCTACAACTCCGGCCTCTTTCACTTCTCCAAGGAAAAAGGCCAAGCCGAGGAACCGGACACGCTCACGCCCCACCTCCTGCTCGATGACAAGACGCTCAAGGACATCATCGTCCACCTCTACTATCCAGACAGCCCTTACGAATTTTCCGTCCTGCCCGCCGACATCCTCGGTTCCGTTTACGAACAATTCCTCGGCAAGGTCATCAACCTAACCGCCGGCCACCGCGCCGTCGTCGAGGACAAGCCCGAGGTGAAAAAAGCGGGCGGCGTTTTCTACACGCCAAGTTATATCGTCGATTACATCGTCAAGCAAACCGTCGGCCCGCTCATCGATGGCAAGACGCCGAAACAAATCGAACTCATCCGCGTCCTCGATCCCGCCTGTGGTTCCGGATCATTCCTGATCGTCGTCTATCAATTTCTGCTCGACTGGTATCACCAATACTATATCTCCCACGATCCCGAAAAACTCGCCAAAGGCAAATCCCCCGTGCTCGTCCAAGCCCGCGGCGGCGGGTGGGCGCTCACCACCGCCGAGCGCAAACGCATCCTACTCGCCCACGTCTTCGGCGTGGACATCGACAGCCAGGCTGTGGAAGTCACCAAGCTCTCCTTGCTGCTCAAAGTCCTCGAAGGCGAGACCACGCAAAGCGTCCAGCGCGAGCTCATCCACCAGCGCGTCCTCCCCGACCTCGGCGATAACGTCAAATGCGGCAACTCCCTCATCGGCTCCGATTTCTACGCCCAACCCGGCCTCCCCGAAATGGACGCCGACGCCCACCTCCGCGTCAACGTCTTCGACTGGAATGGCAAAGATGGCTTCCCTGAAATCATGAAAGCCGGTGGGTTTGATGCGGTGATCGGGAATCCACCGTACTTACGCATTCAAGGCCTTCAGGAAAATTACGGAAACCAAATCAATTACTTCACCACCTACTACGATTCGGCATCGAAACGCTTCGACTTCTACATGTTATTTATCGAGAAGGGCTATCAGCTTCTTGGAAATAAAGGACGACTCGGATACATCTGTCCGCATAAGTTCACAGTCGGGGATTTCGCTTTCGAGCTAAGGTCTTTCTTAATCAAGGAAAAGGCAATCGAGAGGCTTCTTAGCTTTGGTCAGAATCTCGTTTTTGCCAGTGCTTCCACATATACCGGAATCCTGATTCTAAATCGCGAACGCCAAGACGATTTTCTGTATGCCGAGGTATGCGAGATGACGCCCGTGGATCTTGCAATTTCTTTAGAAAATTTTGGATCTGAACGCTATACCACTTACAAACAATCACTACTGAACGGAAACCCATGGCAATTGGCCGGTGGGCAATCTCGGGGATTGCTAGAGAAGTTAGGAAAGATGCCCGAAAATATCGGAACTGTTTTTTCCGAAGTCATGGTTGGCGTCCAGTCAGGCATTGACGAAGTACATTTGCTTCGGGAGACGAATCCACCAAAGCAGGGACTCATCACACTTTGGTCGGATCGCGAAAATAGCGAAGTGTCTGTTGAGCTTGGAATATCCAAGCCAATCGCATTTGGTGAAGATGTTCATCGTTACATGCCTGTTACTCCCGACCACCGATGTATTTATCCTTATGAACTGGACGGAACAAAAACACGCATTCTTGAAGAAATTGATCTGAAAGCCAAGTTTCCATCTGCGTATGCGTATCTAAGACGCCACAAGGATTTATTGTATGACGTGCGAGTCAGGCAAAAAACCAATCCAAAATACTGGTATTCATGCCATCGAGGCAAAGACATGACTGTCTTCGAAAGACTGCGAATCATCACTCCAGAAATAAGCAAGGGGTGCAACTTTACACTTGCTCAAGAAGGCCTGTATCACAACACGAAAGTCTATTCTTTGGTGCCGAACACTGATCGTGAAGAAAATCTACTTTATTGGCTTGGTATCCTCAATACCCGTATCATGTGGTGGTTTCTAACTCAGACGGGCACTGTTTTTCGCGGCGGATTCTTCTGTTTCAAAACTAATTACCTTCGTCCCTTTCCGCTGCCCGTCATCGATCCCACCAACAAATCCGACGTCGCCACACACGACCGCATTGTCTCACTGGTAGAGAAGATGCTGGATCTGCACCGACAGCGCACACAGTCGAAAACCCCGCACGAGCAAACCGCGCTGGATCGCCAGATTTCCGCCACGGACACCCAGATCGACCGCCTCGTCTATGACCTCTACGGACTAACGGAAGAGGAGATCAAGCTGGTGGAAAGCGCGTGATCGGTCGTCAGAATCTTCAGCCCCAAAGGGGCGCAATACGACAGCCCAGGGCAACGCCCTGGGAACCGAATCCCAAAAAAATCTTCAAGCCCTGAAGGGGCGTAACAAAGGTGGCCACCGCTCATGTGCCGCCCCTTCAGGGCTTTGAATATATTTATTCGTGATACCCAAGGCGTTGCCCTGGGCTGGCATGGTTCTCCCCGTTGGGGCTGAATGCACTGGTGGATTGCAGGTTTTCCTGCCAGTCTCCCGGCACAAGCCATCGTCATGAGCAAACGCCTTTCCCAGCCGGACTACCCTGTCTTTCTCGCCGATCTGAAGCAGCGCATTCTCAACGCGCGGACCACCGCCGCCCGCGCCGTCAACCACGAGTTGATCCTGCTCTACTGGGACATCGGGCGCGGCATCGTGGAGAAACAGCAAACGGCAGGCTGGGGAGATTCCGTGGTGGAACGCCTCGCCGCCGATCTCCGGGCGGAGTTCCCGGACATGCGTGGGTTTTCCATCGCGAATCTTTGGAGAATGAAGCAACTCTACATCGATTACACTTCGACTGAATTTCTCTCACAAGCTGTGAGAGAATTCAAGAAGGGCAGCCACTCCGCAGGAAAACTCTCACACGCTGTGAGAGAAATCGAAGAACCGGACGCTCTATTTCTGGAACAAGCTGTTCCTGAAATGAAGGTGTTTCACTTCAAAGCTGTTGATTTTGAACTTCTCGCACAGGCTGTGCGAGATTTGGTTGCCTCGATTCCATGGGGGCATCATGCCAATCTCTTGGCAAACATCAAACAACCCGCCGCCCGTCTGTATTACCTCCGTGCCACCGCCCAATTCGGATGGTCGCGCAGCGTCTTGCTCAACCAAATCAAGGCCGGTGCCTACGAGCGGGCGGTGAAGGAAAAGAAGACGCACAATTTCACCCTCGCCCTGCCGGAGCATTTCGCGGAACAGGCCGACGAGATGATGAAAAGTCGCTATAGCCTGGAATTCCTCGGTATCGGCCAAGCGGTGAAGGAACGTGAGATGGAAGACCGGCTCATCTCCCGGTTGCAGCAGTTCATTCTGGAGCTGGGCTACGGGTTCTGCTTCGTTGGGCGACAATACCGTCTGGCGCTGGGCAGGAAGGAATATTTCGTGGACCTGTTGTTCTATCATCGATTTCTCAAGGCGCTCGTCGCCTTCGATTTGAAGGTCGGCTCCTTCGAGCCGGAACACGCAGGCAAGATGGATTTCTATCTGAATCTCCTCAACGAAAAGGAGCGCGCGCCGGATGATCAGCCGTCCATCGGCATCATCCTCTGTGCGGAGAAGGACGACATCGAGGTCGAGTTCGCCCTCAAGACGAAAGCCAACCCCATCGGCGTGGCGGAGTATCAGCTTCAGGCAAAGTTGCCCGCCGAGTTCAAAGGCCGACTACCCACGGCGAAGCAGCTTGCCAATGTGATGCGTGAAGGGCTGTCAGAACAAGCGACAAAATCGAAACGATGAGAGAGAATGATCACAAAGCCATACCTGATCTTTTCAATTCATGACAAAATACGAGCAAGTCATCGTTGAAGAAGCTGCCAAGTGGTTTCCCGACTGCGAGGACTTGTTGATCTGGGCATGGGACGACAATCATCCGGCGTCTCCGGGAACGTGTCCTCCTTTAGATGTCGTGGCCGCATGGGAGGATCAAAAACCGTATCCACCGTATGTTCGCAGAGTGGCTGAGGATTTTCTACGGCAACGGCTGGAGAACGAGTGGGGATTGAGCGGACTCGATCCAGCAACTATTGCCGCGACCAGCGTCGGGATGGCGAGGGCGATGGATTCGCCGAAATCATTTTCTCTAACCGTAGCAACATGTCCTACGAGGACATCCGCGAATACCTGCGCTTGCTGCTCAACCAGTCGGAAACGTATCCGCAAAAAGTCCAGATCGACCACACCGTGATAGACCCGAATCGGATTCGGGCGGTGGAACACTCGAAGCTGGCGGGATTGCAGGTGGCCGATGCGGTGGCCTCGGGTTTCCATTTCGCGCTCAAGGTGAACCGCTACGGCGAGACCGAGACCAGCTACCTGCCGCACCTGCATAAGTCGATCTACCGCCACAAGGGGACGGCGATGGGATACGGCGTGAAACTCTGGCCCGAAGATCTCGCTACCTTCAAAGACAAAGCCCCCGAGGCTCTTGTCCTCGAAGGCTTGTGAAATTGTGGCCCCAGGAACCGAGGATCCCACCCATTCGGGCTGCCACTCGTGAGAGAGGCCTCTACATCTCCTGCACTTGCCAAAGGGAACCTGCCATAGCTGCCCTCAGGGGTCAAATACGCTTTTTCCCGCTTCCGCAAAATCTACGGATGCTCCGCACGAGCAAACCGCGCTGAACCGCCAGATTTCCGCCACGGACACCCAGATCGACCGCCTCGTCTATGACCTCTACGGACTAACGGACGAAGAGATCAAGCTGGTGGAGGGAGCGTAAGAATAAGGAGCAGGGACCTTATTGTCCTTTCTTCCGTGGCCGGAACGAGAGGAAGAGGCGACAATACCCTAAAGGGTTAAACTACATGCGAAGAGTTCAGTGCCAGGCGGTGATACACTTCCGGAGCGGTTCGTTTGCCGGGTTGGTTCCACGAGAGTTCGATTACATGGAAACTGCCGCCGAGGTGGGCGGGATGGGTGAGGGTTTGGAATTGGCGGAGCGCGGCTCGATCCGCGCCGCCTTCCTGCTCTAGCAGCCACTCGCGACCGACGTGGGTGAGCCACGCGCCTTGGTTCTGAAACACGAGTGGCTGGCAACCGAGGGCGATCGCCGCCTCGGCGACGGCGGTGAAATCGACGTGGGCGGTGATGTCGATCTCGCCGGGGCTGGCGAAGGGATTTTCTGCGGCGCGGTGTTGGGAAAAAGTGCGCAGCGTTCCGGCCCTGCGTTCCGGCTGATAGAATTCTGGCCGGGCGAAGCCGTAGTCCGGCCACAGCAGCAAACCGGCCGACAGGCAGCGCGTCAGCGGTTCGAGAAAATCGCGATAGTTCGTCCGGACTTCGGTGCGATAGCCTTCGGGGAAATTCCCACCTAACGAATGTAGCTCCAGCAGACTTGGGGTACCGATGTCCCACGCGAATTCGCCGTGGGCATCGGTCGTGACGCGGCACTCGCGCCAGCCGTCGGCCTGCCACTCGACGACGTGAAACGGCAAGGCATCTAGCAGTTCGTTGCCGAAGGCGATGCCCGGCAGGGGGACCGTGAAAAGCTCGCTGGCGTCCGCAATGAATCGCAGTTTCCCCGGAAATCCCGCGAGCGTCTGGCGCTGGGCGGCCTGGAGCAGGGGGAGCGGCTCGGGAATCGCGTATTCGAGCGCGGCAAATGCCGGCGGGGCGAGCCGCGAGATCGCGCCCAGAATATCGGCGGCCAGGGTGCCGTCGTGCGCGCCGCACTCGAGGATCCGCCAGCGCCCGGGCGAGCCGGATTCCTGCCATTCCCGCAGAAACCGCCGCGCCAGCAGCTCGCCGAACAAGGGGCCGACGCTCACACTGGTGAAAAAATCCCCTGCCCGGCCGACCTGGCGGGTCTGTCGGGCATAGTAGCCGAGCGCCGGATCATACAGGGCCGCCGCCATGAAATCCGCGAAAGGCAGCGGGCCGTCCCGCTCGATCCGGGCGCGCAAAACCGCCCCCAACGAAGGGGTTGCGGGCGGCGCGGCGATCACGTAGTCTTGAGCCCGCGTGACCCCCCGCGAGGGGGGTGATGAATCCGGATCCGGCATGGCTAAAATTCAAAAAACGAATCGGAAGAAGAGCAGCAAACGCTGGTTCTTCAAGCGCAAAGGCTTTTGGCTGGGCTTGCTGCTGCTAGGCATCATCACCGGCGGCGCGGGCTGGATTTTCGTGGAAGGCTATACCCAAGTTTATCGTGAACGCGCGAAGTCCTATGATCTCGACCACATCAACGACGTCGAGGAGCCGAGCATCATCCTGGACCGCAACGGCAAGGAAATCGGCCGGATTTTCGTCCAGAATCGCAGTGTGATTGCCTTCAAACAGATTCCGGAAATTTTCATCAAGACCCTGCGTGCCGGGGAAGACTCGCGGTTTTTCAGCCACCACGGCGTGGATTACATCGGCACGCTTCGGGCGCTGAAGTTCACCGCCGAGGGCAATGCCCAAGGGGGGAGTACCATCACCCAGCAGCTCGCCCGCAATGCCTATAACCTCAAGGAAGAGGCGGTGCTGCGGAAGGAAGACAAGATCCAGCGCAAGATGGTAGAGATGTTCCTCGCGAGGCGGATCGAGGATCGTTATTCGAAGGAGGAAATCCTGACATTCTATCTGAACCGGATCTATTTCGGCAGCGGCTTTTATGGGCTGCGTTCGGCTTCACTGGGCTACTTCGGCAAGGAGCCGATGGACCTGGCGACCGAGGAGTGCGCCTCGCTGGTGACGCTGATCAAGAACCCCAAACTGCGCTCGCCGTTGAACAATCCAGAGATCAACAAAAACGGTCGCAACTACGTGTTGGGCCGGATGCGCGACGAGCGGATGATTTCCCGCTCCGAACTCGCCCGGCTCAAGGCCCTGCCGCTCACGCTCAATCCGCAACCGTTGCGGCGCGGCACCACCCACCTTTACGAACGGATCGCCGAAGCGGTCGCGGCCACCCCACTCGGCGAGGACGGGCTGGCCTCCGGTAAATTCACCATCCACACCACGATCCTCGCCGAAGCCCAGACCGCGGCGCAGAAGGCGCTGTTAGACAGTCTGACCAAGGCCGAGGCGCACCCGGGATACCAACACCCGAAGTACCCGGACTATCGCAAGGGCAGCGCCAAGCCGGCGGAATACCTGCAAGGCGCGGTGCTGATGTTAGACCACGAGACGGGCGAGGTGCTGGCCCACGTGGGCGGGCGGGACTACGCGCAGGTGCCCTATGATTTCATCGAGCTCGGCAAGCGCCCGTTAGGCACGGCGTTTTTCCCGTATATCTACGCCGCCGGGCTGAGTGCCGGCCAGACGCCGGCGTCAGTCGTCGAGGACGAGGCGATGGACAACCGCGCGGTGATGATCGGCGGACAGGAAGGCATCCTCGGGGAATGGGGCATGGAAGTTTCCTCGCCGGTTTACGAGGGGAAAATCACGACGCGCGCCGCGTTGGAAAAATCCAAGATCGCCGCCACCGTTAGATTCGCCGGCCAGACCGGCTTGCAGCGGGTGGTGGATACCAGCGTCGCCTTCGGCCTGCCGTTGCAGAAAGCCGAGCTGCTGCCGAGGCTGGCGGTGGGCTTCGAGGAGGTTTCGATGAAACAAGCGGTGCGGGCGATGACGACCTTTCCGCTCGGCGGAATGTCCGGGCGCGACGGGTTCTTCTATCTGGACCGCGTCGAGGACGCGGCGGGGCGGGTGGTCTATCGTCGCGAGCGCAAAACGCAGACGCGGCATCCGATCATCGACGAGGCGACCGCGTGGCAAGTCCACAGCATGATGGCCGGATCGCTCTACCGCGGGAGTTCGAAGGGGGTTCTCGATGGCCTGGCGGAGAGACCCTTCAACGGTGCCGGGAAAGGCGGGTCCACCCCCGGCTTCGCGGATGCCTGGTTCATCGGTTATAACAAACGGATCACCTGCGGCGTGTGGACCGGATTTCTAGCAGGCAATGGCGAGCCGATCTATCCGGGGGCGTTCAGCCGGGATCTCGCGATGCCGGTCTGGCAAGCGACCATGAATGCGGCGGCCCCGTCGTTCGGCGGCGAGGCGCTCAAGCCCCCGGCAAGCGTGGTGCAGGTGCCGGTGTGCTCGACGTCCGGTCAACTCGCGACCCAGTATTGCCAGGAGCACGTCGAGGATATCGCCACCGGGACGATCCGTTCGCGTTCAACTTCGGTGATGGAATACTTCCGCCGGGGCACCGAGAACCTGCCGTTTTGCAACATCCATTCCGGGGCTGGCGGCGAGGGCGTGTCGCCGGGCATGACGCTGCTCAACTTGCCCGCGCTCGACGCCGTGCCGGTCCGCCCGAAGGACCCCGTGCTCATCGGCGACGATCCCTATCACACCGAGGTCCCGAGCTTCGCCGCGACTTCCGCCGAACGGGGACTCGTCCGCCGACGGACCAACGTGTTAGACAGCCTCGACCTCGGGGACATCGAGGAAGGCATCCCGCTCAAGCGTCCGTCGCGGCTGCGGATCGAGGACGAGTGACGGCAGCAGGGCCGGACTTCGGCGGACCCGGGTGGACCGGAGGTCAACTCTCCTCAGGGCTTGGAAAATTCGCCGCCAGGCACTTGGTGGCGCGTTCCGGTCAATCACTCACAGCGGTTAATCACCGATACCAACGGTGACGGAATCAGCGATCTAATCGCCATTTTCGTCGGAATCAGCCCGACCTCGAACGACACCGACGGTGATGGAATTTTAAACGCCGCTGAAATCGGCAATGGTACGAATCCCTTGTTCCCGGATAGCGACGGCGACGGCGTGGATGACGGGACAGATGATTTCCCTCTCGATCCCACCCGCTGGGATATGCCCGGAGGCTCCGCAGGCGATGTTACGCCACCTACGATTACGACAAGCTCGACCGCCCGACCCTCGTCACCTATCCGGACCTCACCAAGGAACAATTCTCCTACCAGCGTCCCGATGGCCGCAAAATCCTCGATCTCACCCACCACAAGGACCGGGAAAACCGCTGGACCCTTTTCGGCTACGACGCCCTCCGCCAACGCGTCACCACCATTGATCCACTCAACCGCACCACCCGTTTCAATTGGTGCTACTGCGGAGCCTTGCAGGATCTCTACGACGGCGAGGGAAATCACACCCACTGGGACTACGACATCGGCGGCCGCCTCCTGCGCAAGACCTACGCGGACGGCAGACAGGACAACCACACCTACGACCTCGCCGGACGCCCTGACACCATCACCGCTTGAAGGAAATCAAACACCAGCTCGCCGGCCCCGCGCCGCTTTCCACCCACGGCTACACCTACAGCCCCTCGGGCAACATCACATCCTGGTCACAAACCACCGGCACCACCCCCGCCAAAATTTGGGGCATCACCTACGACCGTGCCGACCAGCTAGAAGCCGCCACCCTTACCAACAGCACCGCAGCCGTGCTCGAGCAACACGCCTGGCGCTACGACAAGATCGGCAACCGCACCTCAAGGAGCGTGGGCGTCCCGCCCACTCTTTCCAACACCCAGACCACGCACAACAGCCGCAACCAAATCACCACCGAGCAACCCGGCGGCTGGATGCGCGTCCGCGGCACCACCGACGAACCCGCCACCGTCCGCGTCAAGTCGAACGCCAATTCTTTCACGCCCGCCTCAACGGACAGCGGAAACCAATTCACTGGCTGGGTGACCACCACCCCCGGAGCCAACAGCGTCACCATCGAGGCCACGGACACCAGCCCGAACGCGAACCCGCGCACCAATCAATACACCATCAACGTCACCGGCACCTCCCGCACGCCCGCCTACGACGCCAACGGCAACACCACCGCCAACGGCACTGGCCAGAGCTACGATTGGGACGCCGAGAATCGCCTGATCAAAATCACCTACGCCGACAACAGTTACAGCGAGTTCACCTACGACGGACTTTCCCGCCGCATCCGCATCACCGAGAAAACCGCCGCCAACGCCGTCACCTCGGACAAGCGCTACCTCTGGGCCGGAGGCAACCAACCCGCCGAAGAACGTGACGTAATAGGCACCACTGTCCTCAAACAATACCACCCCCAAGGCGTCTTCACCCCCGCCGCCACCGCGCCGCTCCACAAACTCTTCTACACCAAAGATCACCTCGGCAGTGTCCGTGAACTCGTCGATGCCAACGGCACCCTGCAAACCCGCTACGACTACGACATGCGGGGCAAGCGGGTGAAACTATCCGGCACCATCGAGTCCGACGTCGGCTACACCGGCCACCATCACCACGCGGATTCCAAGCTGATTCTGACTTGGTATAGAGCTTACGACAGTAACTCTGGCACTTGGCTGTCTGCCGATCCGATTGGAGAAGCGGGTGGGTTGAACTTGTATGGATACGTTGGGAATGACCCGATTAATGGATGGGATCCTCTGGGGCTAAGAGGTTATCCTAGCGATTTTATAGGTCCATTGCAGCCAGATGATTATTATATTCCAGAAGGTCCGCCGGGTGCTGACGTGAAGGCGAATTGCGACGCTGCAAAAAAAATGGTGAATCCATGGACGTTTAAAGGCATGGTGAAAAATAAGGGTCCATGGGACTACAAGCAAAAAGGGCGTCAGTATGAAAGTTTTGGTAATTATAATTATGGAGCTACAGGCAATGCATTTGGGCTTTCCCTCAACACCCTTTATAATGAGGCGGGGAGAGCGCAAAGCAGCGCTGGCACATCCAATCCAGCGTTTGGAAAGCCCGCGCCAAGGTGGAAAATGTTTCTAGGGTGCGACGGAACCGGTTCTAGAGGGGATGATCCAAATGATCAGCTTTGGATCAAAAGAGGGTTCGATTGGTATCAAGGGCAAAGACCTCCTCCGGCACCATTTGTTCCAGTTATACCAACCGGCTATTGACCCATGAAAAGCATAATTAGTAAGTCGCTTGTATTGATGTTTTTCTGTCTTCAAGGTTGCTCTCGTGAGCCTGAAATTGATGTCATTCAAGAAGTAGCCTCGCCAGACGGAAATCTCGTTGCAACCGTATTTAAAACAAAGGGGGATGCCACCGTGCCATTAGGTGTGAATGTTTATCTTGGTGGAAAAGGTGACAAGATTCCGAACTATGGGAACGTTTTTCGAGGAACCCATTCTGAGAATGCTCAAATCTCTTGGGTCGATAATAAAAACCTAATAATACGCACAGACGCGGAAGTTTTTCTGCTCATGAAAGAATATGCCGGTGTAACTTTTGAATTGCGCGGAAGGTAATTTTTCCTTCACACAGGTCCCCATAGGTGGACGATTGAAGTAACAGAAACCGCACAACTCCACCTTAGCCCCGCCGCCGGAGGGAACGGCGGCGGGGTGGTGAATAGCCAAGCGCCGGTTAATCCGGCGGCAGGAAGAGGAAATGGTACGGCCCGAAGTCGCGCTGGACGGTGGCGTCAAGGAGACGGTACCAGGACAGGATGAAGTGGAAATCCGCCCAGCCGCGGCGGGAATCACCGGCGGTGGGGTAGAAAACCAGCGCCTGGTTCTGCGTGGTGCAGAGCACATGCTCGGCCTTGCGGTTGAGGTCGCGGCGGACGCCCTTGACCTTCACTTCGGCAGCATCGCGCTGTGTGGAATCAAGCGTGTCGGCGAACGGGAACAGCCACCGATACTTGCTCAGGTGTGCATTCCACTCCGGTCCCGGTGCGGTCTGGACGATGGCAAGCGACTGCTGGCAGAACGCCAGGGAGCCAAGCACGTTTTCGAGCGTCTGGGGCAGGCACGCGACCCCGTCGAGGGTCTGGGGAAGCGGGCGGTGCCAGCCGCCCATGACGACGGCCCCGCGCAGGATCTTCGTGGTGAATGGGGTCAGAGTACACGGATTAACACATTGTGTGAATCGGAGAGCATTAAATGGGGTCAGGCATAAATGGGGTCAGGCATCTCCGTTTAACAGTTCGTGGGCGCAGTTCTCATTTAATCCGCCCGCGCTCGACGCCGTGCCGGTCCCCCCGTAGGAGCCCGTGCTCATCGGCGACGATCCCTATCACACCGAGGTCCCCAGCTTCGCCGCGACTTCCGCCTAACGGGGACTGGTCCGCCGGCGGACCAACGTGCTAGACAGCCTCGACCTCGGGGACATCGAGGAAGGCATCCCGCTCAAGCGTCCGTCGCGGCTGCGGATCGAGGACGAGTGACGGCAGGAGGGGCCCCCGCAAGCCAACCATAAGCCTTGGTCGTGCCAAGCTTTTGAGATTTGAAGCATGAGTGGCTTCTCAGCGGTTGAACTGGCTTGAACTCGTGGAAAACCCAGCATTACTGCCTTGCAACGCGCCGTTTCCATTTTCCCGACACTGCGGGTTTTTGTCGCCAGTTCCTCGGCTGGATTTTTGATTTCCCCTTGAGCTGTAAGGGTTCAAGCGCGGTTTTTGATTTCCTGCGGATGGCTACGGCACCGATGGCGGCTTGCGCGCCAGCAGTGCGAGGATGAAATGAGTATTTGAATTTAGTCTCAGCGCGACAACGGCCAGCGGCGATTTGGACTCAGAACATGCGTCTCAGCGAGTTCTGAGTCCTCATTTCCCCGCCCTCCGGTCCTCGCATGAGTTTCTCAACGGCCTTTATATCAAAGGCAATTCCTTACTAGTAACAAGGAGACTTTCTAATGGATTCATCCGGCATAATGGCGCTAGATTGTGCGACGACAATTAAAGCTGGTCGCCGACGACAATTAAAACTGCCCAGTTGGGAGGGCGGTTTTTTAGGGTGAGACGGCATGCCGTTTGACACCGGTTGGGGCGGCGGGTGCTGCTCTGGGTTGTGGTCAATAGAACCC
>JANOZJ010000336.1:0-10987 GCA_031429315.1 Akkermansiaceae bacterium | reverse complement strand
CGTGATGGCCAACCAAGGCACCGCCGAAGGGATGGGCTGCGCCGACTCCAGCGAACTCACCGGCAAGCACGACCGGGATTTCTTCCAATACGAGCACTGGAAAAACGCCTATGACGATGAGAAGCGCATCATCGAAACCGGGACCCCGGTCATTGACCTGCTGGAACATGAAACCTGGCAGCACGCCCCGGAAACCTGGGTCATCACTTCCAAATTTCCGTGGCGCGACCGCCACGGCAAAATCAAAGGCACCTTCGGCGTTTCCAGCGATGTCACCAAACTCGTCCTGGCCGAGCGCGAGGCCTCCGATCTCGCCCTGCAACTCCGGTTGAAGAACGAGGCCTACGAGGAGGAACTCCTGTTAGCCCGGGAAATCCAACAGGCACTCGCCGACGAAGTGTTTCCCACCGCGATCGCCAGCAACCAAAGCCACCTCACCTTCGACGCGCGATACATCCCGATCTCGGGCCTCGCCGGCGACTTCTTCGAGGTGATGAAAGTCACTGACGATTGTTATGGAATGTTGATCTGCGACGTCATGGGTCACGGCGTCCGCTCCGCGCTCATTGTCGCGATGCTCCGCGGGCTGTTGGAAAAACAGCGCGCGCAGGCGGCCGAGCCCGGGTTATTTCTCCAAGGCCTCAACGACGGCCTCGCCGCCATCCTTGAACGCGCCGGCACCACCATGTTTGCCACCGCCTTCTTCGGCGTGATCGACCTCGCCGCCGGCACCTTCAAATACGCCTGCGCCGGCCATCCCGGACCGGTCATCGCCGGCAGGAACGGCGTCCGCCAGATCGCCACCGGGCGCGCCGACAAAGGCCCCGGCCTCGGCTTGATCAAAGGAGCCTCGTACCCGACCCACGAACTCGCGCTGGCCGAGATCGACCGGATCGTGCTGTTCACCGACGGCGTCCTCGAGGCCGAGAACCAAAGCGGCGAACCATTTTTTGAAAACCGCCTGATGGAAATCATCGGCATGAAATCCCAAGACCCGCTGGAATCGCTGCTCGACGGCATCCTCGCCAGCGTTCTCGCCTTTTCCGAAGGCCAGCACTTCGATGATGACGTATGCTTGTTAGGCATCGAGATCGCCCGCCCGCCGTATTGACCGCTTCGGCAAACGGCGCTCGCCCCGAGTCCCCCGCGCCCGCCATTTTCCAACTTTCCATCCGGCTCTATCCGCGCCATGTTGATGGTCTGATGGAACCCGTGCTTGCCCTCTCCCGCTTCTTCTATATCTGCGTCATCCTCGCGGGTCCGCTTGCCTGGGGCTTGGCGGTGCTTTTCAAACGCCGCTGGGGCTGCGGCTACGACGGCGCGGTGGAAGCCAGTTCCGAGGAAATCCTGGCAGAACTCGACCGCGAGTTCACTCCGCTCCGCCGGACGACCATCCGGACGCAGACGGAGTATCTGCCGTTTGTCTTCGAGTGCATCCGGGAAAACATCGACTCCGGATTCGAGGACCCACAGGTGATTTCGCTGTTGGAGAGGATCGAGCTGCATCGGCCGGATGAGGAGCGCAGCGCGAGGTTCACGGTGGTGGCCGACCACCAGCGGAGCGACCTCCATCTGCGCTGGGTTCGCGATTCCTGCGACCGTATCCGGCTACGCATCCAAGGCGCGCCGCCGGTCATCCGCGCGCTCAGGGATCACCAACGGCGGATTCCCAAAGCCGTGACCTGAGTGGTGCCGTCCCTGCCCCTTGCGCGGAGTCTCTAACGCCTCGGAATCAGCGGGGAGCCAGCCACTGTTCTGTTAGCATCGCGCGATCGCGGTGGCGGCGATGTGGGCGGTGGTCCACGCCGCTTGGAAGTTGAAGCCGCCGGTGATGCCGTCGATGTCGATGCACTCGCCGACGAAATAGAGTCCGGGCGTGACCCGGCTTTCCATGGTGCGGAAGTCGATGCTCTGCCGCCCGATGCCACCGGCGGTGACGAACTCATCCTTGTTGGTGGTCTTGCCCTCCGCCACGAAGCGGGCGGACTTCAGCGCGTCTAGCAGCAGACGGCTGGCCGGTTTCGGCAACTGGCCCCAAGTCATGTGGTCCTCGATCTCACAGCAGCCGACGATGCGCTCCCACAGCCGGCGGGAGACCGGTGAAATGGGAGTGTTGCGTACCAGCTTGGCACCTTGGTGCTGGCGAATTTCCGCGAAGCGCGTTTGCAGGGCATCCATCGACAACTCCGGCAGCCAGTCGATGACGAACGGGAAATGGTGGTTCGCCGCCGCCAGGTCGCGCGCTTCCCAGGCGGACAGCCGCAGCACCGCCGGCCCGCTGAAGCCGCGGTGGGTGATCAACAACGGTCCCAGTTGCGCGGCGTTGGATCCTTCCCGGCGGATCGCCACTTTCGGATGGGAAACTCCTGCCAAGCCGGTGATCCGCCGGTCGCTGACGTTGAAAGCGAACAACGACGGAACCAACGGGACGATCGCCTGCTCCAGCATTTTCAACCGCTCTAGCAGCGGGCTGCCTTTCAACGAGCCGGTGGCGATGCACACCGCACGCGCAGTGACCGGCTCGGATAGATTGTCGAACTGGAGGGAGAAGCCGCCGCCAGCGAGCGGTTCAACGTCTATCAGCGGGTGCTTTTGATGCAGCGGGACACCGCATTTGCGGGCACGATCCAGAAAGCATTGGATCACAGTGTCGGAACTGTCGGTGACCGGGAACATCCGCCCGTCCGGCTCGGTTTTGAGGGCGACCCCGAAGCGCGCGAACCACTCGACGGTGTCCGCCGGCTGCCACTGGTGAAAGGCGGCGCGCAACTCGCGCGGGCCGCGCGGGTAGTTTTTCGCCAGCTCGCCGGGATCGAAACAGGCGTGGGTCACATTGCAGCGTCCGCCGCCGGAGACCCGGACTTTTTGCAGGAAATGCGCGCTTTTTTCGAAGATCGCGACGCTCTTGGCGGGAGTCATTTCCGCGAAGCGCAGGGCGGTGAAAAAGCCCGATGCCCCCCCGCCGATCACGGCGAGGTCGAGTGGGGCAGCGGGAAAACTAACTGGAGAGATCATCGATTCACGGATGAAACGAGCGTGGGCGGCTCAGGAAAGGGTTGAAAGCCCAAACTGCCGGTCCAGTCGCGGCCCGGTTTCCCTTGCCCGTCATCCGAGCCATCCCTATGACTTCGACGGGTTCCGGCCCGAGTCATCATGAAATCGCTCCTCCTCGTTTTTGCCGCCATCTGCCTGCTGATTCCCGGCGGAGTCCGTGCCGCGGATGCACCTTCGAGCGAACCCGCGTTCGTCACCGAGATGGCGGGATTTCCCGCGCGGGAAATCGCCGCAAACTTGGACGGCATCGGCGAAAAACTGACGTTCCGCGCCAGCCAGCAACCATTCCTGTTAGTGGCGACGGTCATTTTCCTGCTCGCCATCGTCCACACGTTTTTCGCGATCCCGATCACCAAGCTGTCCCACCGGGTCCAGCACACGCACGACGCAAAGATCCGCCGCCGGCACACGACCCGTGGCCAGCCGGCGCTCGCCGGAGACATGGTCAGCTTCAAGGCGACGATGCTGCATTTCCTCGGCGAGGTGGAGGCGATCTTCGGGATCTGGGTGCTGGTGCTGCTCGCCGCGATGTGCGTGTTCTACGATCTAACGACGGTGAAGGACTACGTGATGGGTGTGAACTTCACTGAGCCGTTGTTCGTCGTGATCATCATGGCGTTCGCCTCCACGCGGCCTATCCTGCGCTTCGCCGAGTCCTGCCTGCGGTTCTTCGCCCGCTTCGGGAAACAAACCCCCGCCGCCTGGTGGCTCGCGATCCTGATCGTCGCGCCGCTGCTAGGCTCGTTCATCACCGAGCCGGGCGCGATGACCATCGCGGCGATGTTGCTGGCCAAGAAATTCTATCACCTCAAGCCGTCGCCCCGCTTTGCCTACGCCACGCTGGGGCTGTTGTTCGTCAACATTTCCGTCGGTGGCGTGCTGACGAATTTCGCCGCGCCACCGGTGCTGATGGTCGCCCGCAAGTGGGGTCTAACCAGTTTTGAAATGCTCACGCACTTTGGCGACAAGGCGCTCGTTTCCATCCTGGTGGCCAGCGTGATTTACTACTTTTTCTTCCGCAAGGAACTGGCGGAAATGGCGGCACGCGCGGGCGACCATGATGGCGATGGCAAGGGCGACGTGATCGAAGAAGACCGCCCGGTGCCGCTGTTTGTCACGCTCGCGCACCTCGGGTTCATGGCGTGGACGGTGGCCTTCGCCCACTACCCGCCGTTGTTCATCGGCGGCTTCCTGTTCTTTCTCGCGTTCTCCCAGGGCACCGCCCACCACCAGAATGACATCAACCTGCGCGGCCCGATCCTCGTCGGCTTCTTCCTCGCCGGACTGGTCGTCCACGGCGGGCTGCAAGGCTGGTGGCTTGCACCGATCATTTCCAGTCTCAGCGAGTGGCCGTTGTTCGCGGGCTCCACCATTCTAACATCCTTCAACGACAACGCCGCGATCACCTTCCTCGCCAGCCAGGTGGACGGACTTTCCCCGCAGTTGAAATACGCAGTGCTCGCCGGCGCGGTCACCGGCGGCGGTCTCACCGTCATCGCCAACGCGCCGAACCCGGCGGGCCAGGCGTTGTTAGGACGGTTTTTCGGCGAGGGGGTTTCCCCGCTCAAGCTCATGCTGGGAGCGCTGATCCCGACGATCATCGTCGCGCTGTGCATGATGCTTTTCCCCGACCGCGGGATCGATGAAGCGTTCGCGCCAGTGCCGGAAATCAAAACCATCACTCCCTGAAATCTCATGTTCACCGGACTCGTTGAAGCACTCGGCACCGTCGCCAGCCTGGAATCGAAAGGCGGGCAGGCGCGGTTGATCGTGGAAATCCCCTTCTCCACCGAACTCGCCCTCGGCGACTCGGTGGCGATCAACGGCTGCTGTCTAACCGCCGCGGAATTTTCATCCGCCGGAGTTGCGTTCGATTTGTTAGCGCAAACCCTGCGCGTCACCTCGCTCGGCGGACTCACCGCCGGATCGACCGTGAATCTGGAACGCGCGATGATGGTGGGCGAGCGCTTCGGCGGTCACTTCGTGCAGGGCCACGTCGATGGCACGGGGGAAATCACCCGACTCGAAGCCAGCGGCCAGGACCACATCGTCGGCGTTTCCCTGCCACCGGAAATTCACCGCTTGTGCATCGACAAGGGCTCGCTGACCGTCGATGGGATTTCTCTAACCATCGCGGAACTAACCGCCAATGAGGCCGTGTTCTGGATCACCCCGCACACTTGGGAACACACGCATCTCCACCTCGCCGGCATCGGCCAAGCGGTGAACCTGGAGGTCGATCTACTCGCGAAATACGTCGATAAACTTCTTCAAGCTAGGCTTCCGCGAGTGGTCCCGGATTGAGTGGCAGGCGCGGACTGACGACGTCTCCCCAAGGAGTGGCGGACTCCGATCCGCCATGTCTATGAGCCGCCAATGAGATGAGAAAACCGCTTTTCATTGTCCACCCATGGGCAGGCGGTTCGGAGACCGCCGCTCCTTGTTGCGCCGAAACAGGGTGTGCCTTTTTTGCAGCACGCAGGGCACATGATAGTGCTGGCCTCCGCGCGCTGGCTGTTTTACAGATCCGGCGAATGAATTCCCTAACTCCCCCCCGCAGTTTCCTCCGCCCCGTCCAAGGGGCCGCCGGACTGGTGACTTTACTTCTGTTACTGCTGCCCGGTTGCGGGCCGGTCGCCAGCCCGTCCAAGCTGCGCTGCCCGGATGATCCGGTGGCGGCCAAATCCGGGAAAGACCCGGATTTTTCGCCCTACGCCAACATCCCGAAAGGCCGCCTCGGATCGATCCCCTGCCCGGGACCTCTGACGTTTTACGCCACGGGCGATCCCACCCAACTCGGGACGCACGCCTATGGCAGCCCTCCGCCCGGCGGCCCCGCTGAAGGATCGCGCGGGATCATTTACACGGTGCATGGCGGATTCATCGACGTCGCCCACCTGCGCAAGGCCGCCGACTGGACGGCTTACCACCAGGTGCGGATCCGCCACGCGCTGGCAAGCGACTGGCAGTGCATCGTGCTGCCCAGCAAGGAAGGAACGATCTTTCGCATGGGGTTCAACTATCCCGCAGCATGGCCCACGTTGGACGCGGCGCGGCGCCAGCGCACCATCGACGAGTTGTCGATCCGGCTGGCGCAAAGCTTGGCGGTCACCCAGACGGCGTGGCACGAGATCGCGACGTGGTTCGGCTACTCGTCAACGATGTATCCGGAAAAACCATCCGCGCTCACTTACGACGACATGACCTCACATTTGCTCGGCGCGAAAATCGCCGGGCTGGCGTTGCACGACAGGACCCATGATTTCAACACGGCGGTGACTTACCATCTCAAGCGGGAACTCGACCAACTCGGAGCGGTGCCGCCAGAGCAGACGCTCAAAGCGCTCGGCATGGTGGAGAACAAATGGTGGCGGAACGGATTTGTGATCAAGCGCCAGTTGGACCTCGGCGAGAGCCGCGGGGCGATCATGCCGTGGATCGTGCCTGGGTATCCCGATGGCAACACGGCAGCGGGCGTGGCATTTCCCGTCCCGTCGCTCAAAGACGTGGCGGGCCAGGACATGAGCCGCTTCGCGCAGGTGGATTTCGACCCGCAGATGCGGGCGTGGTCGCAAATGCGGCGAATCTTGCCGGGCAATCCCAGCCGCTGCCAGCCAGCCCGGGATTTCCCGCTGCTGATGCAATTCATCCGCCAGGTGGAGGCCGGCGGGCAATAGCAAAGCCAGAACGGGCTTGCCCTCGCGAGGTGGGCGGCACAGCCTGCGCCCGCCTGAAAATGAGCGACGCTGCCCCTGCCGAGAACCAGCCCCGGACGCCTGCCGCCGGGGTGAGAAAGCGCCACGTTTTCTATTTCAGCGGCTTCGATCCGCGCGGGCCGTCGCACTATCACACGCTTTACGGCGAGCAGGCGAAACTCCATGCACCACTCAACGGGCTGGATCTAACCGTCGGCAAGCGCCGCCGCGTCGGCAAGCTGGCGAACGCATGGACGGTCACCGTTGCCGGCTGCGAGACGGAGTATGAGTTCCTCCGCTGGGACGACATCATCCGCAACCGCTGGCCGAAAAACGAGGTGGAGCTCTTGAAATCCGCGGTGCCCACTTACTGGGTGTTTTTCAAAGCGAATCTGGTGGGGAAGTTGTTGAAGATCGCGTGGCCGTCGGCGCTGACGGTGTCGTATCCGATCATCGCGTTTCTCGGGTTGCTGTTAGCTGGCGCGCTGCTGGCGGTGGCGGCGGGATTATTCTTGCCGTTTTACGCCGGGCTGCCGCTGGCGGCGGGGATTCTGGTGGGGACGGTTTTTCTCGGGCGCTGGCTCGACGAGCGGTTCCGGAGCTTCTGGCTGCTGCGCGTTTACGGGGCGATGCAGCCGTGGGCCTATGGCAAAATGCCCGAGCTCGACGCGCGGATCCGGGACTTCGCGGAGCACATCGCCGAGCGGATCCGCGGCAGTGAGGCGGACGAGATTTTGGTCGTCGGCCACAGCGTGGGGACGATTCTAACGGTGCCGCTGGTGGTGGAATTGCTCAAGCGGGTGCCGGAGCTGGGAGTGCGCGGGCCGGCGTTCGGGCTGGTTTCACTGGGAAATTGTCTGCCACTGGTGAGCTTGTTGCCGGGCTCGAAAAAGCTGCGCGAGGATTTGAAAACCGTGGCCACGGCCCCCGGCGTGCGCTGGCTGGATTTCTCCGCAAGACGCGACGGCGCGAGCGTGACGCAGGTCGATCCGCTTGCCGTTTCCGGGATTTCGCGGCCGGCGGGCATCCCGGTGCGGCCGCAGCAATTTCCGGTGCGGATCGTGAAAATGTTCCCGCCGGACGTTTACGCGGTGATCAAGAAGGATATTTTCCGCATCCATTTCCAATATATCATGGCTGGTGAGCTGCTGACGGATTACGACTTTTTCGCGATCACCGCCGGGCCGCTGAGTCTGGCGCAACGCTTTCCCGAGTAAAAAATTTCATGGCCTACACTCCGCCCTATCCGAAACCGCTGGACCGGTCGTCGAAGCGATCGCTCTGGAATCTTTTCAAACGCGGCCGCCGGTCGTGGCTGGCCACCCTCTATGAAGGCAGCTACTCGGGCAAAATCTCCCGCGTGCGGCTGCCGGGCGTGCAACTTTTCCTGGTGAAATTCCCGGACCTGATCAAGGAGGTGCTGGTCGATAAATTCGAGCACTACCCGAAACACGAACTCTCGGAAACCGCGCTCAAGCCGTTGTTAGGCGAAAGCATTTTCACCACCAACGGCGCGGTCTGGGAACGCCAGCGACGGATGCTCGACCCCGCCTTCGGCCAGGCGAAACTGAAGGAAGTCTTCACCCTGATGACCGGCGGCGCGGACGCGATGATCGAGCGGCTCGACGCGCTGGAAGACGGCGGCGTGGCGGACATCGAGATCGAGATGACCCACGTCACGGCGGACATCATCCTGCGCACGATTCTATCCGAATCGCTCGAGGGCGAGGGCGCGCGGAAGATTTTCAACGCGTTCAACCTGTTCCAGGAAAAGGCGGTGGTGATGATCCAGCTCAGCTTTTTCCGGCTGCCGCTGTGGCTCGCGCCGCGGCACTACCTGATCTGGAAACGCACCGGCAAGGAGATCCGCGAGTTGTTAGCCGTTTCCATCCGCGGGCGTTACGAGGCCTATCAGCGCGGCGAGGTAGGCGACTACAAGGACATCCTGCAGTCGCTGTTGGAGACGCGCGACACCGTGGACGGCTCGGCCTACACGCTCGTGGAGCTGGTGGACCAGGTGGCGATGTTGTTCCTAGCAGGACACGAGACATCGGCGAGCGCGCTGTCGTGGTCGTTGTTCTTGCTGTCGAAATGCCCGGAGATCCAGGAGCGGCTGCACGAGGAAACCTGCCAGTTGCTCGGCGACCGGCAGCCGGAGTTCAAAGACATCCCGCGGCACCGGCAGATCCGCAACGTGTTCCGCGAGACGATGCGGATCTATCCGCCGGTCGGGTTCCTCACATTCCGCAAGGCCACGGGCGGCCAGAAATTGCAAAAGCACAATCTCCCGGACGGCTCGCCAATCGTCATTTCGCCATGGCTGGTCCACCGCCACCGCGAGCTGTGGGACCGGCCTAACGAATTCGATCCGGACCGCTTCGAAGGCGGCCTCGACCAACCGCAATGCGCCTACATCCCCTTCGGCCAAGGCCCGCGGATCTGCATCGGCGCGGCATTCGCGATGCAGGAAGCGATGTTGATCCTGGCATCGCTGACGCGGCGCTACCGATTCGAATCCGGCCCCGGTCCCGATCCGGAACCGACGTCGCGGCTGACGATCCGCTCGCTCGACGGGATTTCCCTGCGCGTCTGGAAACGCCCGAAGGTGAAGCACGAGCAGACGGTTCCCGACGAGCCGGAGGAAGCGGCGATGGAAGCGGCCAAGTGTCCGTTTCATTGAGTGGTTCCTGCGTCTCGCAGCACCGGGTGAAGGGAGGCATCACACTACGGAGGCCGGAAATTCACCTTCCCCCGCCGCCTTCAGCCGCTAGACTCCGCGCCATGCCGCCGGATGCCATTGAATCCTTCATCTCCCGTTGGGAAAATTCCGGTGCCGCCGAGCGCGCGAACTATCAGATGTTCCTCTCCGAACTCTGCGACATCCTCGAAGTCCCGCGCCCCAATCCCACCTCGCCCGATCCCGCCAAAAACCTCTACGTCTTCGACCGCGCCATCACCCGCGTGAATCCAGACGGCTCTTCCGTCACCAACTACATCGACCTCTATAAATCCCGCCATTTCGTCCTCGAAACCAAACAAGGCGTCTCCGATAGTGGCGGCGATCACCGGTCGCCATCTTCTCTTTCCACCAAATCCGGCCATGGCAAGCGCGGCACCGCCGCCTTCGACCGTGCCCTCGAACGCGCCTTCCACCAGGGCCGCGGCTACATCACCTCGCTCCCCGTCGCCGAGGGCCGACCGCCGTTTCTCCTCGTGTGCGACGTGGGCCACAGCATCGACCTCTACGCCGAGTTCTCCGGCACCGGCGGCCATTACGAGCGCTTCCCGGACCCGAAAAACCACCGCATCCTCCTCACCGATCTCCGTGAGGAAAAACACCGCGCCACCCTCCGCGCCATTTGGACCGATCCCTATTCGTTAGACCCATCGAAAAAAGCCGCCGAGGTCACCCGCGACATCGCCGGTCGCCTCGCCAAGCTCGCCAAGTCCCTCGAAGCGGACAAACACGACCCCCGGGTCATCGCCGGATTCCTCCAGCGCTGCCTCTTCACCATGTTTGCCGAAGACATCGGCCTGCTGCCCGAGGACGGCTTCAAGAATCTGTTGGAAAAAGTCAAAGTCTCGCCCCACGGCTTCCCCGTGCTCGTCTCCGCCTTGTGGAAGGAAATGGCCACCGGCACCGCCTACAGCGCCCTGCTCTTCAAGGAAATCGCCTGCTTCAATGGCGGGCTGTTTGAAAACACCACCGCCCTCCCGCTCTCAGCCGCGCAGCTCGCCATGCTCACCGATGCCGCCGGCACCGACTGGTCCGCCGTCGAGCCCTCCATCTTCGGCACCCTCCTCACCCGCGCGCTCGATCCCCGGGAGCGCCACAAGTTAGGAGCGGAATACACCCCGCGCTCCTACGTCGAGCGCCTCATCCGCCCCACCATCATCGAGCCCCTGCGCGACGAGTGGGACGCCACCAAAATCGCCGCCGCCAACCTCCACCGTGAGGCCGATGCCGCCGAGGACCGCGCTGCGGAAATGGACGCGGAAATCAAAGCCCTCGGCACCACCGCCGCGGCCAAAGAAATCGGAGCCGCCGCCGCCAAGCTCCGGGCCGACGCGAAAAAGAAAGACGCCGAGGCCCTCAAGCTCGTCACCGATTTCCACCGCCACCTCTGCAAAATAAGAGTCCTCGATCCCGCCTGCGGCACCGCCAACTTCCTCTACGTCACCCTCGAACACATGAAACGCCTCGAAGCCGAGGTGCTCGAACTCGTCACCGCCCTCGG
>JANOZJ010000335.1:0-9105 GCA_031429315.1 Akkermansiaceae bacterium | reverse complement strand
CCGGCGGCGACGGCGACCAGGGTCTTGCCGGTGCCGGCGTGGCCATAACAGGTGACCAGCGAGATGTCCGGGTTGAGCAGCGCGTCGATGAGGCAGCGTTGGCCGAGATTGAGCGGCTTGAGCGACTGGCCGTCGGGGATTTTCAAGACCTCGGGGATATTGAGGCGCACGAAGCGTCCGTCTGCGGCAAGGCGGGCGGGGATCGTTTGTTTCTCACCCGCTCCTAACAAAACGTATTCATTCACCGCGACGCCGAGGAGGCGATCTTCGGAAATGCTGATTTCCCCCGCGCTGGCGAAGCGGTGGAGCTCGCTGGGATCGACCTCGACCCGGCGCACGTCGTAGTTGGAGACCTCGCGGGCATCGACCTTGTCGTTGAGATAGTCCTGGCAGTCGATGCCGACAGCGCGGGCCTTGAGCTGCATGTTGATGTCCTTGGTGACAAGGACGACCGGGGCCTTGTTGAACTGCATGAGCAGCAGGCAGGCGGCGAGAATGCGGTGATCGACGCGCTCGCGATCGGGGAAAACCCGGTGGAAGCGGTTGAGCAGGTCCGAGTTGTCCGGGCAGCTCGCGGGATCATAGATGACCAGCCGCATGGTGCCGCCGCCTTCGGTGGCGACGCCGCGGGTGACTTTTTCCGAGTTGGAAAACATCTCGGTTAGGCGGCGATGGACGCGGCGGGCGTTTGCTCCGCGCTCAGTTTGTTCGGACTTGAAGCGGTCGAGTTCGGAGAGCACATCGACGAGGATGCAGAGGTGATTTTCCTGGAATCGCTCGAGGGCTGCCGGGTCGTGCAGGAGAACATTGGTGTCCAGCACGTAGTTCTTCGCGGTTTGCGTGGGTGCCGTTAGACCGAAGTCGGTGGGCTTGGCGGAGTCGCTGCCTGCTCGCTTCTTGCGGCCTCCGCCGCCATTTTCCTGGGTTTCTTCAAACAATGCGGAAGGACCTTCCTCGGTGCGATGAATCATCGGTGTGGTTGGGGGTACAGGGTGTTTCGACGGGTGGTGGGATGCGTGCTGCCGACCCGTCGCCAGCAGACGCGTTGCCATATCGTGGCTTCGAATCTTTCATCCATTTAATCAAGATAGGCTGACTATCGCCACGCGGTCCGGGATGACAACTCCGAAATCGCGCAATTCGCAGTCATGAAACATCCGGTCGGCCGGGAGGGTAAAGCGAATTGCATGTTGCCCTCGGTTGCGTCAGAATCGGTCGTCGTGGAAGCCATAAATCCGTTGATCCGCAACATTTCCCTTTTGCCATGAAGCCCAACCAACCGCCCGCCGGAAATCCGGCTCCCGTCGCGAAACGCCCTTCTTCCGCTGCCGCGTTGCGGATCGCAGTGATCGAATCCCGGCGGCGGAGTGAAATCGCGGGCCAGTGGAAGGCGCTCGTGATCGGCATGTTCGTGATCGGCGCGGTATTCGTCGGTTTGGACCTAACAAAACCAGTGCCGCAGAAGTCTGGTGCCACGGCCCAACAGACTCCGCAAGCGCAAGAGGCCGCAGCACCGGCCGTGAGCGAGGCGACGGACGTCAGCTCCTTCGCGCCGGTCGCCCAAGCGGAAACCGGGGTCGCCAGCCCGCCGGTGGGCGGCGTTTCCATGCCGCCGGAAGCGGTGGCTCCGGTTGCCAGCGAGGCGGATAAGTTAGGGAAAGAAAAGGAACTTGTTCTAACCGGTCTCGACGCGGGACGGGAGGACGCGATCACCCGCGACAAGGCGCTCTTCAGGCGCGCCATCGAGGGCAAGGCATGGAATGCCTATCGCGGCCTGCTGGCGAAATCCATCGACGCGGGACTGGCGAGACTGGGCAAGGGAACGGGCGTGAACCGGTTCGACGGGGTTTGGAAAGAGCCGTCGCTCTATCGGGCGTTGCTGCGGTGGCAGGTGCTGGGGCGGTTTTCGCAAACAGTGATCTCGGCGCAAGTGACCGACACTTACTCGGGCGAGATGCTGACTTGGCTGTGCGATCACCCGGCCGCGATGGAAGAATTCATGCTCACGATCAAGCCGGAGGACGACGGCGGCAAGGTCCTGAAGTTCCTGATGGAAGTGTGGCCGAATACAGCGGACGAGATGGACAAGTATTTCCCCCTCGCGTTGGCCTGCGCGGTGGTTTTCGACCGCGACATCGCGATTCCCCATCCTGTCGGCGGCCAGTCCAGCGGGCGGGCTGTGGTGGAGCCGATGGCGCGCTATCTCTGGTTCATCGAGAAAAGCAAAAAGGGCTTGTTAGCCGCACCGGTCCATCACAGCACGGCCCGCGATCTGGTGTGGGTGGTCTGCGCGCCCGTTTCCGATTCCGAACTCGATTGGTCTCTCGATAAAATGCACCTGAGCCGGGAGCATTGGGGCAACGCCTACGGGATGATCGAGTATCTGATGGAACGCGCCGTCAAGGGTCTCAATCCCTACAAGGAATACACCTTTTCGGAGATCCTGAAGGAAGGCGGCATTTGCGGCGACCAGTCGTATTTCACGGCCAACACGGCGCGCGCGCAGGGCATCCCCGCGATGATCTTCAGCGGGGAAACCGACCTCGGCGGCCATGCCTGGGTGGGCCTCAAAATTAAGCCTGAGGAGTGGACTACGGGCATCGGTCGGATTGGCGGCGTTTCCAAGGGCGAGACTGATAATCCTCAGACGGGGCGCACTATCAGCGAGCAGGAAATCCAGTTGTGGAGCGACCGTTTTCACCAAAGCCCCGTCGTGAGTCTAGCCGTGGCCCGCCATCTGTGGCTTGCCGCCTATTTCGAGGCGACGAAAAAGGACGACTCTCAAGTGGAAGCGGTGCATCTCGCAAACCAACTCGGCCAATCGTTCACCGAGACCTGGGCCGCCTTGTATGCCTTGCTCCAAAAGCAGATGAAACTAACCGGAGATCCTGCCAAGCCGAGCAATCTGGACGACTGGAAGGCTTTCGCCCAAGCGATGCGGCGCGAGTTCAAGGACAACCCGCGGATGGCTCAGCTCGCCGCCAGCGCGGAGAGTGAATACATCTTTCCCTACGGCGAGGATGAGGACGCCGCACGGACGCTGCTGCGAGAACGCCGCCGGATCAACCGCGATTCCGGAGAACAAAAAGATCTGATCGCGGAGTCCCTCAAGCGCGAAGCCGACCTCATCCTCAAGCGCGGCGACGCCACGGCCAAGCAGGACATCAGCCGCCTATATGACAGCGCGCTGCGCAAATACGGCGGCAGCATCACTGGCTTCAAAATGATGGCGCAAAACTATTTCAGCTATTTCAAGGACGATCCCGAGCTTGCCCACAAGGCGGCGCGCGACATCGAACTGGCCTTCAAGCGGGTGGTGGAAACCGGTTCCAAGGATTGGTTCCGCGCGACAACCGAGTCGGGGATCTACAAGATGATCTGCGGCTACTATCGCGCGGCGGGTGACGAGGACCGCGCCGTGATGTTGGAGAAGCGCTACGAACTTCTCCTCAGGCGGGCGGAGCGCGGTGCCCTGTGAGAGATTTCTGATAGATCGCCGCCAGTTCGTTGCGGCGCAATTTCCCCAGCTCGCCGCGCGGAAATTCCCCGAGCACCGCCGCGTCCTTCAACCTCCGGAAACCGGGCGCTTGGCCCGCGTAATCTGCGAGCACGGATTGGATGATGGACGGATCGACCGTGGACTCGAAAACGGGCACCAGCGCGTTGCCCGCGCGCCCGTCCGGGATGGCGATGACCGCCACGGTTCCGGCGGCGAGCTTGCCTTCGGAAAGCGAGATCAGCTCGCGCTCGATGGCTTCGGGATCGACTAGTTCGCCGAGGATTTTGACCAACAAATCGGCGCGCCCGAGCGGGGTGATCGTCCTGTGATCCAATGCGACACGGTCCGAAGTCAGGTGCCACACCGATTCCCGGGCAACGTAGTTTCCTCCACTAACATATCCTGAAAACAGCGCCGGCCCCGCGATGGCGAGCACGCCCTCCGGCGAAATTTCCGCCTCCCAGATCGGCAGCAGGGGAATCGGTGCCGGCTGATAGGGCGCTGCCAACGCATCGAGTCCCTGGGTGGCGATCTGCGAGCCGGCCTCGGTCATCCCGTAGCTGGCCAGCACCGGCCAGCCGAGATCGCGGGCGGCATGACCGGTTAGGCGGTCGAGATGTCCGCCGCCCACGACGATCGCCACGAGCGCGGCGGGTGCGGTTAGGCCGGCTTTGACCAGGTCATGGACTTGGGTCGGGACCAGCGAAGTGTGGGTGATTTCCTCCTGCTCTAACCAATCTCGGAATTCGCCCGCGTCCCAGCGCCGGTTGAAATCCTTGAAGCCGCAGCCGGCTTGGTAAGCCCGCGCCGCCACTCCGAATCCGCCGACGTGGTTGAGCGGCAGTGCCAAGCCCCAGCAGGATTCGCGGGTCACGCCCAGATGCCGGTTCACCGCTGCCGCCGAGACCAGCAGGGCTTGCCTAGAAAGCGCGACCCACTTGGGATTTCCAGTGCTGCCGGACGTTTCAAAAAGCACGTGCCCGGCCAGCGCCGGGATGTCGTGCACGGGTGTTGCAAGATCGCTCCAGAACGCCGAGCTTGTTAGTAAAGTCGCGTCCATGGCAGGGCATCGAGCAGGTCATTGAAGCCGAGTCCGGTGCCCTCGGGAATTTTGAAATCCGGTGACCACGGACCAAGAACTTCGGTGAACGCATCGGACTCGAACAGGTGGTGGGTTTGCAAGCCGCACTTGCCGGTTAGACCCGGGAATTGCAGTTCAAGTCGCGCCGCTTCCCACGCCGCGAACGCCTGGCCGAGCGGGTGGTCCATGTAGCTGGTCAGCACGACGCGCTGGTTGTGGCTGATGGCGGCCTCGCCTAGCAGGAAGGGTTCATCGACGGCCGGCTTGATCACCATCACCTGCGCGGCCGCGGTTAGCGGGGCAGCTTCCAAGTCCACCGCGAGTTTCACCCGGGTCTTGCGCCGCAGCTCGGTCCACGCGGCTTCCGAATACGGACAGGGATCTTCGACGAAGTCGATGGCCGCCCTGGTTCTATCCGCGAGACCTAACAAAAACTCCGCCGCTTGTTCCGGGGTGAGCGATTCGTTGAAATCCAAGCGCCACTTCAGTGTTGGAAACTCACCCGCCATCGCGTCGAGAAATTTTCCCTCCGTTTCAGGATCGCGTCCCGACTTGAGTTTCACCGTGGTGAATCCCGCCTCCACGGCGAGGGCGATTTCCGCCGCATCCAACGTGGCGAGCGTGGCGTGACTTTTCGGCACTTCCATTTCCTCGAACAGCGAGTTCTCGAAATCGCGGGCCACTTTGTCATACTCCGCGCAACGAATCGCCCGCCGGACAATCGGCCAGCGGCGAACGCCTGCTAGATCGGCCAGGCATTTTTCCAACGTGGGATCGCCAAGCTCCGGCCACGGATGGATGCAGCCGTAGCCGCCGTCGATCTGGATCAGCGCGCCGTCGAAGTAACGGCGGTTAGAGATGGAATTCAGGAATCCGCGCGACTTGAGGCGGTAGCGAGAGATCAGCGGTTTTTGTTCGATCAAATGCATTTTCAATGGGCCATGACGGCGGCAAAATGAAAGGCGGTGGCGAATAAAATCATCTGCACGCCGCCCAATGCCAGCAAGCGGTTGAAGGCCGGTCCCGGTGGAAATGTTAGCACGCCCCAGAGGATTCGCAAGCCTATCAGGAATACCGGCGCTCCGGCGATCGCGAGCGGCGGTTGCCCGAATGGAATCCACAAAAGCCCGACAAATACCGCCACTTTCACTTCCAACCAGATCACTGCCACCGCCACTTTTGGACCAAATCTAACCGCCAGCGTGCGCTTGCTGGTGGTGGCGTCTTCCTCGCGGTCGCGCAGGTTGTTGATGGAAATCAGGATCGCAGACAGCAGGCCGATCTGCAGTCCTAACAAAAGCGCCTCGCGCGGCCAGCCGCCGGTCTGGATGAACACCGTGCCCGTCACCGCCACCAGCCCGAAGAACAGGATCACGAAAAGCTCACCAAGCCCCCGATAGGCCAGCGGAAATGGCCCGCCGGTGTAGCCGTAAGCCAGGAACAACGAGGGAATGCCGATGGCGATGACCGGCCAGCCCCGCGCCTGATAGAGCACCACCCCGCAGGCGACCGCGAGTCCGAGAAACACCGTGGCGAGCCGCATCACGGTCTTCGATTCCATCATCCCCGAAGCCGTCACGCGCGTCGGGCCGAGCCGCCGCTCGGTGTCCGCGCCCTTTCGCGCGTCGATCGCATCGTTGAAGAAATTCGTCGCGATCTGGATCGCGACCGATCCGCCTAGCGTACACAGCGCGAGCACGAGATTGAAATTTCCGCTGAGTTTCCATGCCAGCACGCAGCCCGCCCACACCGGCACGATGGCGGCCGGCAGTGTTTTCGGGCGGGCTGCTAGAATGCAGGCTTTGAGTGTGGTGGCGGTCACGGGAGTTTCACACGAGGGCGATGCGGTTGGCATCGAGGAAATCGTCCGCCGTGTCCAGTTCCGCAAGCAAGGAAACAGGTGTTTCCCGGAGTCGCGACGCAAGGCCCGGGCGCTCGAACAACGCAACGCATGGACTTCCGGTGAAACGGCTGAAGTAGCGCAGCCCGTCCACCGCGTCCGGGTGATTCTGGATCGCCAGGCCCCACGCCTGCGGCACGTCGAGCTCGGTGTGCTTCATGGCGCTGAGGTCCAAGCCAAGCGTCCGGCGGACCGACAGGATTGTTAGGTCGCAGATTCGCAGGCGTGTGATCGCAGCGATTTTGCTAAACCGTTTACCCCAATCCACTTTGGCGATGGTGGAGTGATTGAGAATTTCATCGCCGAAGCATTCCCAGAGGCATGTTTCAAGATCCTCGCCCATGTAGAGCAGGCCGCCCGGCGCATCCGGATGTGAGAAGCGATGTTCGGGGTTCAACCTGAATGAAACCGCCGGAAATCTAACACCATGGATGCGGAACGCCTCCAGTGTGGCGGGTTGGGAAACCGGCAGCGGCGTCAGCTCAAAATCGGCTGCCGGCAGGCGGATGGGGCGCGAGTAAGGCATCAATCAAGGGCAGAACGTGCGTAACCACAGACGCGTTTGGTATCTCCCGCCCGCAACACATCGAGCGGACGCTTGCCTGCCAGGCTGTGGCGTGCATTCAGGAAAAACACGATTCTCTTCCAGTCATCCACCCAGTCTTCCTCCGCGAAGATGGCCAGTACTTCGGGCAATCCAGGAAGGACATTGTCCCCTTGGAATTGCCACGCCGGGAAACGCACCGCGTTCTGGCTCGCTTCCCGCCAACCGATGAGCTGGCCTTTCTGATAGCGCTTGAGCACCGCGGCTTTGGAAATCCCGAGCAACAGCCGCGCTTCCTCCGCCGAGTAACTGCCGCCTTCCGCCTGCTTCAGCTCCTCGCGGGCGAGCAGTCCGCGCATGATCGCGCTGGCGTATTTGACGCGGGGTTTCGCGGTGAGGGCGAGCTGGTCCTGCACGGTGGCGGTGATGAGGCGCACTGCTTCGAGCGGGTCATGGCGGTTGATCACGTCCGCCACGGACGACGCGAGGTCCATGCCGCCCACGCGGTAGGTGGCTTCAAAATCCCGAAGCACTGACGATGTCCCCGGATTTTCTTCGGCGTTGGGGTATTTGGTTCCCATGCGTGAAATCTGAACGAGCTTCACAAAGGTGTCAACTTCATAAACCACGAATGATGGCCGGTGCCGGAGATGGCGCGGGAACGCGGGTGGAAAGTCCGGCCGATTTGCGGCTATGCGGCCGCATACATCGAACGCCATCCGGAACACCGGGATCTGTTGGCGGGGAGCTGATTTTCGCCAGACCCTGCCGCCAGATTTTAGCGGTTGTGGAGTTGATAGGGATCTGACATGACTCCAATCAACATGAGTTCGTACACCAATCCCTACGTCGTCGGCATGATCTCGGATTCTCCGGAATCAGAGCGTGCGGAGTTCATCCGCAAAACTTACGGGCACCTTGCGGGAGCCATCGTTGTGTTTATCGGACTCGAATGGCTGTTTCTCAGTCTGGGCCTGGGATCGACGGCACTGGCGCTGTTAGGCGCGAGCAAATACTCGTGGCTGATGGTGCTGGGCGCCTTCATGGCGGTGTCCTGGCTCGCCGAGCGCTGGGCGACCAACGGCTCTTCGAAAGGCATGCAATACGCCGGCCTGATCCTCTACACGGTGGCGGAAGCGGTGATTTTCCTGCCGATGATCACACTGGCGGTGGTGATGACGGGTGACGCGTCGCTGCTCGTCCAAGCGGGACTCATTACCGGAGCGATGGTGCTCGGCATCACGGTGGTCGCCTTCACGACGAAGAAGGATTTCAGCTTCCTCGGTGGGATTCTCAAGATCGGCGGGTTTGTCGCGCTCGGTCTGATCGTCGCTTCCTTCATCCTGCCGATCTCGCTGGGCCTGTGGTTTTCCGGCGCGATGATCCTCTTCGCCTCGGGCACGATCCTTTACAGCACCAGCAACCTGATCCACCGCTATCAGCCCGGCCAGCATGTCGCCGCGTCGCTGTCGCTCTTCGCGAGCGTGGCGCTGCTGTTCTGGTATGTGCTGCGGTTCCTGATGAGTTTCGGGCGGGATTGAGTCACGGCACCTGCGGAAATTTGGAGAAATCCGGCGGGCGCTTTTCGAGAAAGGATTGTTTTCCTTCATTTCCTTCCTCGCTCATGGAGTGGAGGAGGGTGGCGTTGTCTGCTAGATCGCGCAGGCCCATCTGGCCGACGCAATCCGCGTTGAGCGCGGACCGAAGGCAACGCAGGGCGTGCATGTGAATGCCTATCCTCCTTCACCAGAGGATTGTCGCCAAACGTCTCCAAACTGAAGACCCAAGGCCCTGCACCAGCGCAGCAAAACGACGAATCCCGGCTGAGTTAGTCCTCGTTCTGCTCTCGATAGGTGGGCAAAATCGATTCCCATTTTCTGAGTTAAGTCTCGTAACGTCAGTCCCTGCTGCCGACGCGCTTCGCGAAGAATCTCAACAATTCTCAACAATATATCCAAATCCGGATCACCCGATGGCGCACCATCAGGTTTGAGTGATCCTGGAGACTCAGACATTCGTCCACCATGGAAAATGCCGACTGGCGCATGGAGTAATTTTTAGCTTGTTGTCTATAAACAACA
>JANOZJ010000334.1:0-2146 GCA_031429315.1 Akkermansiaceae bacterium | reverse complement strand
AACCTTCGAGTCCGGCGTAGGAACGGGAGATGAAATTGCGGGTGTTATAGAAATATTCCGCCACGCCGATCACGTTGAGCAGCGACGAGTCCTTGATCAGCGAGACGAACAAGCCCGCCATCGCCGGCAGCACCCGCCGCAAGGCCTGCGGAAATATCACATAGCGGTAAACCTGGAACGGACTGAACCCCACCGCCCGCGCCGATTCCCACTGCGTTCGCGGGATGCTCTCCACCCCGCCGCGCAGGATTTCGCCGAGATAGGCACCCTCAAAAACGGATAGCAGTAGCACGCCGATGACCAGCTTGTCATCCAACCCCTGCTCGCCGAGCGGCCGCGAAATGAGCGGCGCAAAGATCACAAAATAGCCGAATAGCAGATGTACCAGCAGCGGCGTGTCCCGCACGAACTCCAGAAACGCCCGGCACGTCCAGCGCACGACCACCAGCGACGAGCGCTGTCCGAGCATGAACAGCAACCCGAAAATAATGCTCCCGACCAGCGCCGCGCAGGAAATCCCCAACGTCACCAGCCAGCCGCGCCACAGCGTTTGCCGGTATTCCCAGACCTGTGACCAATCCGCCTGCCCGCCTAACAACGCGAACACCGTCGTACACAGCCAGCCAGCCAAGGCCACCAGCACGAGGGCGACGAGCGCATTGGAAACTAACTGGCGGCGGGTCATTACCTCAGGATGAATGGTATGCCTTGCGCTTCGAGAAACTCTTTCTCGTCCTTCAAATAGCGCGCGCCGAGTTTCCCGAAACCGTCCTCCTTGCGGAACTCAGCGAGGAATCCGTTCACCTGCGTGCGCAACTTGTCGTTGCCCTTGGCGATGCCGATCGCCCATGACTCCTCGACGAGCGGCTTCAGCAGTCCGCGGGTGGTGTCTTTGTTCTCCTTCGCATATTGATAGATGCTGAGCTGGTCGTAAATGAACGCGTCGGCCCGGCCCTGCACCACTTCCAACACGCACGCCGTCGGATTCTCGAACACCACCCGCCTGGCATTTGGCAGGTTGCTGATCGCCCAGGTCTCGCCGGTGGTCGTCGCCTTCGCCGCGATCGTGCGGCCCGCCTTCTTCAAGTCCTCGACCGACCGCACGTCCGAATCCTTTCTAACCAGCAGCGCGAGGCCGGTGAAGGCGTAGGGCTCGGAAAAGTCGATCGACTGGCGGCGTTCGTCGGTGGCGGTCATTGAGGAAAGGATCAGGTCGATGTTGCCCGTCTTCAGCGCGGGGATCAGCCCGGAAAAATCCATCGGCACGATCTTGAGCGGCCGGCCGAGGTTTTGCGCCAGCGCCTCCGCGAGTTTCACGCCCACGCCGTCCGGGTTGCCAGCATTGTCCTGCATCTCAAACGGCGGATAAGACAGCTCCATTCCGATCCGCAGCAGCGGGCCTTTTCCCGTGGAGCGGGATTTCCCGTCGCACCCGCTGACGAGAAATCCCACCAGACAGGCTGCGGCAGTTAGAATGCATCGGCGGGGAATCATGGCGGAAACATAGACAGATGCACCCTGAACGAAAGCGCATTGTGCGGCACTTGGGACGGCGCGGGAACTTGACCCTGATGCCGATCGATGGAAGAAAGATCGGGGCACACGGGAATGATCGGGCGAGCGAACACAACTAACACACCCGACGGTCGCTGGGAACTCGCGGCCTATCTGGTGCGGGAAAGGAAGCTGGGGCTGGCGATGTTGGGTGGCGGGCTGGTCTATTTCGCGCTCGCCTCCCGCGGGGTGGATCTCATGCCCTGCCCGCTGCTGAAGGTGACGGGACTGCCGTGTCCAGGATGCGGGATGACCCGCTCGTGCCTCGCCTTGCTGCGGGGCGACTGGGCGGAGGTCTGGCACTTGAATCCATTCGGCCCGGTGTTCGCGGTGTTCTGGGCGGTGGTGGCTGTCGGAGTCGTGCTGCCTCCACCGTGGGGCGATCGGTTTGCGACGCGGCTCGGGCGCTTTGAACAACGAACCCGCTGGGCCGGATGGGTCGCGGGCGGCCTGGCGATCTATGGCTTGACCCGATGGATTTGAAATTGCTAGATAGTCGTATCGGTGTTGGAAGAAGGTTTCCCACATCATTTTAAACCACCACAAAAACTAAAATTATGTTAGCCATTGGACTTGTTTTGCTCGCCGTCGG
>JANOZJ010000333.1:0-1548 GCA_031429315.1 Akkermansiaceae bacterium | reverse complement strand
GGTGGCCGGCGATGAATAGTTTTTTCATAGGTTCGATCCGTAGCGGGAAATGAGTTTGTCCGCCTCGGCGAGGGCCATGGCGGTGACTTGGTCCATGTTGTAGTAGCGGTAGGTGGCGAGGCGGCCGATGAAGCTGGTGGCCGGCTCGGCGGCGGCGAGTTCGCAATAGCGCTGATAGGCGGCGCGGGCTTCGGGAGCGGGAATCGGATAGAACGGCTCGTCGCCGGGCGTCCAGTCCTTGGGGAACTCGCGGATGATGGTGGTCGCGTCGATCTGCTGGCCGGTGGCGTGTTTCATCTCGACGATGCGGGTGAAGGGCACCTCCGCGCCCGGGTAGTTCACTTGCAGGGCCGGTTGCCAGAATCCGGGCTTCCCGGAAATGGATTCGCGCTCTAGCAGTTGTCCGGCGGAAAATGATTCGGGCTCGAAACGCAGCGAGCGGTAGGGCAGGGGACCGAAGCGCCGGTCATAGAACTCGTCGATCGCGCCGGTGAAGATGAGATGCTTGTGGCTCCAGCGGGCGCGGGCTTCCTGGAAATCCACGCCGAGGTGCAGCTCGACGCCGGGTGAGGCATTGAGCATCGTTTCAAACAGCGCGGTGTAGCCGTGCTTCGGCAGCGCCTGGAACGACTCGGATAGATAGCGGTCGTCGCGGTTGGTGCGGATGGGGATGCGGCCGCAGACGGAGGCGTCGAGTTCGCGCGGGTGGCGGTTCCATTGCTTGAGTGTGTAGCCTTCGAAAAACAATTCGTATAACTCCCGGCCGACTTGGGAAATGATCACCTCCTCGGAGTTTTTCGGCTCGGCGATGTCGATCCGGTTCTTGTCTAACCAAGAGGTGAACTCGGCGGTGCTTGACGGCCGTCCGAGGTATTCCTCGAAGGTGTTCAGATTGATCGGGAAACTCCAGTAACGCCCGCGGGTGTGGCTCTTGATGGTATAACTCACCGCGTGCCACTCGGTGAATGCCGATAGATAATCGACGATCCGCGGCGAGTTGGTGCGGAAGTAGTGGGGACCGTAGTGATGGACGAGGACTCCCGCGCGATCGATTCCGTCATGGGCATTTCCACCGAGGTGGTTGCGGCGGTCCACCACCACGCATTTCCACCCGGCGGCGGACAGGCGCTCGGCGATCACCAGTCCGGAGAAGCCCGCGCCGATGATCAGAAAGTCGGTGGAGCTGTCAGGTTCCAAAGGCTGGTGAAAGAGGGTTGTGGCCCCGCCACGCTGCCGCCCTTGGTCGATCTCTCCGTGGAGGAGGGAAACCTGGGTGAAGGAGGCGGATGGTGGCTGGTGCTGTCATCGTGGCGAGTGATCCCGCGCCAGTGACGGCGGAGAAGTTCTAATGGAAGGCGAATCGGGTGGGCAAAGTGAGCACAAAGGAAATGTTAGTGGTTCAAGGCGTGGGCCGCCGGGGAAGCAGGATCGAAAACAAATCCATATCGACCGCCTGCGGGTTGCCGAGGAATTCGAGCAGGATCTTCACCCGCTCGGTGGACGTCGGGACGGCGACGACGGTTCCCTGCATCCCTTGGAACGGGCCGT
>JANOZJ010000332.1:0-1956 GCA_031429315.1 Akkermansiaceae bacterium | reverse complement strand
AGCCATCCCAAACGCTTCTATCGGATCTCGCGGACGTCCCTCGCCACTTTCGACGGCAACGGCTTCGACTACACCCAGGGCGGCGGTGGCGGCACGACCGCAGTTGCGCCCGGCGGCAGCGTGACGCGCGGCAGCACGGTGATGGTGACCATCACCCTCATCGCGCCACCGAATTTGCCGCCGCTACTCAACATGCAAGGCCAGACGCTGCTTCCGTCCACCGCCATGCTTGCGACCACCATTTCCGGATCCAGCATCTCGCGCCCGGCCCAAGCCACCGTCCTCACCACCTTTGCCATTCCGGCTAACGCCCCGACCGGACTCCAGAACATCGTCGTCACCTTTCCCGCGCCACCGATGGGCGGGACGGGCGCGAGTTACACGGTCCCCATCACCATCAACTGAACGGTGCGCTCCATCTGTCAACATGCCGCCGCGATCCTTGCCTTGGCGCTCGGTGCCCGGGCATCCGTGTTGGAAATCACCGTCGATCCCGTGTTCAACGGCGAGCCGCTGCGGCTCGATTCGCTGCGCTATGAAACTGCCGCCGGCGAGACTCTGTCCGTCACCCGCCTGAGCTACCTGCTAACAGGATTCGCGCTGGAGCGCGAGGACGGCCAGTGGCTGGAACTTCCCGCAACCACCGCCTGGCTTGACGCCGCGACCCGCCGGAATGCCTTCCTATTGGAAAACGTGCCGCCGGGAAACTACCGCGCGCTGCGCTTCCACGTCGGGCCGGATGCCCCGGCCAATGCCGCGGATGTGGCGAAAATCCCCGCCGGTGATCCGCTCAATCCCAACCTCAACGGCCTCCACTGGAGCTGGCAGGGCGGCTACATTTTCATGGCCGTCGAGGGCCACTTCCGCACCGGGAATTCCGAGGTAAAAGGCTACGCCCACCACCTCGCCCGCGATCCCAACCGCACCCGCGTCAGTCTAACCGCCCAGCTCGATCTCACCCGGGATGCCGGGGTGCTCATCCACTTCGACCTCGCCGCGCTGTGCAACGCGCCGCGCCCGCTGTCGTTTGAAAAGGACGGCGCCGCCACCCACTCGCGCGACGGAGATCCCGTCGCCGCCGCACTCGTGGCCAACCTCCCCAGCGCCTTCCGCGTGAGCCGGGTGGTGGCCTATACTCCGGTTGTTAGCTCGTCGTCTTCCGCCAAGCCGATCGATCTGCCGGAGAAATTCACGCCCTGGCCTTTCACGATGAGCCGGACATTTCCCATCCCCGACCTCCCGCGCGACAACCCGCTCATCGTCGAACGCGTCACCCTCGGCGAAAAACTTTTCCACGACAAATCCCTCTCGCGCGACGGCACGATTTCCTGCGCCACCTGCCACCAGGCGGACGCCGCCTTCACCGACCGCTTGCCTGTTAGCACCGGCATCGGCGGCCGGCACGGCGACCGCAACGCGATGCCGCTTTTCAACCTCGCTTGGAAAAAGGAGTTCTTCTGGGACGGCCGCGCCCGCTCTCTCCGCGAACAAGTCCTGATGCCGATCCGGGACCACCGCGAGATGGACGAGTCGCCGGACCATGTTTGTGAAAAACTAACCGCCACCGCGGACTACCCGCCGCTGTTCCGCGCCGCCTTCGGCTCGCCGGGCATCACCCCGGAGAAACTCGCGCTCGCCCTAGAACAATACCTCCTCACCCTCAGCGCCCGCGATGCCAGGTTCGACCGCGCCCTGCGCGGCAAGGCCACTCTAACCGACGATGAAAAACGCGGCTTCGAACTCTTCATGACCGAATACGAGCCGCGCACGGGCCAATACGGCGCGGACTGCTTCCACTGCCACGGCGGCCCGCTGTTCAGCGACCACCAGTTCCATAACAACGGCCTCGGTGGAAACGACCGTGGCCGCGCCAAAATCACGAACTCCGCTGCGGACGAACACAAGTTTTCCACACCCAGCCTGCGCAACATCGCGCTCACCGCGCCCTTCATGCAC
>JANOZJ010000331.1:0-8495 GCA_031429315.1 Akkermansiaceae bacterium | reverse complement strand
TTGTTCGCGCCACAAGATTCCCAGCCGCTCCTCGGTGAAGCGATAGAACACCACCACCACCGTCGAGGCCAGGAAGACCCCCACATACAGCAGCGACTGATGCCTGAAAACCGCCATATCACGGTGCTCAATGGCCGACATAAAATCCCGGCCGACGTAGCTGTTGATCACGTTCAGGCCATTGATGCCGACCATCAGCAGCACCAGCATCGCCGCGAAGGTGATCCCCTTCGGTCCTTGCTCCGACTTCGCGAACATCCGCAAAACCGCCTGCAAGCGCTTCACCGTGGCGCGGATAATTTGGAGTTTTTCGGAAGGCATTCGCAGGTTAAAGAAGCGTCGTGACCGATCCCATCACGCGGAATAGTGAACCACCTCTCGCGGGCGGGAATGGCAAAATCCCCCGCCGTTGGCAAAGCTAATCCCCGCAATCCGGGAAAATTCCCGCTCGCTTGCGCTCCTTGCCGTGGCAATGCGCCAAAAGAGTCACCGCTCGCAGTTCGCCTGAAATCGCCCGATCATACAGAGTCTCGATGCAGTGTCGGAACTGATTCGCTCCAAAGGCGATCACAGAGCGACCGTGTGCAAGGAGCTTCCAGCTCCGACTCTGCTTTTTCATCTTCCCTCAAGGCGCCGGTTGCGTAGTGTGCCAGCTTCCAACCATGAAACCCGTCCCCCCGCTCGAAACCCTGATCCTGACCCTGCGCCAGCAGAAGGTCATTCTCGACGCCGATCTCGCCGGACTCTACGGTGTGCCTAACAAGCGTCTCAACGAGCAGGTGAAACGCAATGCCGATCGTTTCCCCGAGGATTTCATGTTCCAACTGACTGCGGAGGAGTGGGCAAACTTGAAGTCGCAAATTGCGACTTCAAGTCCGGAAAGCCCTCAAAAAACGGGCGATGCTCCAAACCGGTCGCAAATTGCGACCGGTTCACACGGCGGCAGTCGCAAACGCCCCTACGCCTTCACCGAGCACGGCGCGCTGATGGCAGCTAACGTCCTCAACAGCCCGGATGCCGTGAAAATGAGTGTTTATGTCGTCCGCGTATTCATCAAGCAGCGCGAAATCCTGCTCGCCCAGACCGACGTCCTCAAGCGGCTCGCCCAGATCGATGCCACCCTCCTTAAGCACGACGACGCGCTGCGGGTCATCTGGCGCGAGCTCCAACCGCTGCTCAGCCCGCCTCCCGCGCCGCCCAAACGTCAGATTGGCTTTCACCAGAAATAGCCGCCCTCCCTTGAGGCTTGGTTGTGCTGCGGAAAATTATTTTTGCAAAGCGCTTGGAACCCGCCAGCTTCCTGCCCCGTGCTTGCCTTTTCATCCTGCTGGAACAACCACCGCCACACCGACGGCGAGTCGATGATCGAGGAAATCGTCGATCTCGGCTTTTCCAACATCGAGCTGTCGCACGGCATGACCATCGCGAAGCTGCCGGGGATCATGAGAGCCCATGAGCGCGGGTTGTTCACTTGCTCGGGCGTGCACAACTATTTCCCCGCGCCGGTCGAGGTGATGATCGACGCGCCGGACGCCTACGAATTCACCTCGCACCGGGCATTCGACCGCCAGCGGGCGATGGACATGACGATGCGTACGCTGGACATCGCAGCGCAGTTCAAGGCGCACTACTTGGTGCTCCACATGGGCTCGGTGCCGCTCAATCCGAAGCACTGGACCAAATCCCTAACAACCACGGTGGCGGCCGGCGGCCAGCACGGCGCGGACTACATCAAGGCCAAGCTCGCGTTCGTGAAGAAGCGCGAGAAAATCGGCCCGCTGTATTTCCACCGAGCGATGGAGGCGCTCACCACCATCGCCGCGCGGGCGGCGGAGGTCGGGGTGAAGCTGGCGATCGAGTCGCGCTCACGCTTCGAAGACATTCCGACAGAGCGCGAGATGATCGAGCTGCAAACGCATTTCGCCGACAACCCATGGGTCGGCTACTGGCATGATTTCGGGCACGTCCAGTTGAAGCACAACCTCGGGCTGTTGGACCACGTCGAGTGGTTGGAAAAAATTTCCCCGCACCTGCTAGGCGGGCATGTCCACGACGTGCAATGGCCGGCGCGGGACCACCGGACGCCGTTCAGCGGGACGTTGGATTACGCCGCGCTGTTGAAATTTTTCCCGGCGGATTGCCCGTTGATCTGGGAGCTGAGTCCCTCCCGCGAGGCGGCGGAAATCCGCAAGGCGCTGGTGAGGTGGCAGAGCGAGTTTCCTCTTCGCTCGTAGTCCAGCCCTTTAGGGCGTCTTTCGCGCGGCATGAAGACGCACTAAAGGGCGGAACTACATACGAAGACCTTGCCACCGACGCCCCGGAAGCCAATCCTCCCGCCATGAGCCAAGACGTGGTTTCCCTTCTCCAACAACTCGTCCGAATCCCATCGGTCAATCCCGACAACGCGCCGGGCACCGAACAAACCGGCGAGGAAACGCTCGCCGTGTTTCTATCAGGCTGGCTCGAATCCATCGGCGCGACGGTCTCGCTCGAGGAAATCAGACCCGGCCGGCCGAATCTCATCGCCCGTTTCGCGCCGCTCGATGGTCGGCCGCGGATTTTGTTAGGGCCACACCTCGACACCGTCGGCGTCGGCGGGATGACCGTCAAGGCGTTCGGCGGCGAGATCCACGACGGCAAAATCTGGGGCCGCGGCGCGTCCGACACCAAGGGCCCAATGGCCGCGATGTTGTGGGCCTTGCACGCGCATCAGGAAATTCTAGCCGATCTGCCGGTGGCGGTGGATTTCGTCGCTTTCATGGGCGAGGAATCCGGCCAGTGGGGATCGAAGGATTTCGTAAAACATCATGGCAAGGACTACACCTTCGCGCTGGTCGGCGAGCCGACATCGATGCAGGTCGTCCACGTCACCAAAGGCTCGCTGTGGGCGACCTTGCGGGCGACCGGCAAAGCCGCGCACAGCGCGCAACCGGAGCGCGGCGAAAACGCGATCTTCAAACTCACCCGCGCGCTCGACCAGCTCGACCACCACCTCGGCCACCAGCTCGCCACCTTCGTCCACCCGGTGTTAGGCCGCGCGACCATGAACGTCGGCATGATCCGCGGCGGTGCCAGGCCTAACATCGTGCCGGATCTGGCGGAGGCGGAAGTCGACATCCGCATCACTCCCGCGCTGGCGGCGGCGGGCGGCGCGCTCAAGCTACTAACAGAGACGATCGAGTTTCACGAGCTGCCCCTCCAGATCGTCAATCCCCACGAAAACCCGCCGATGGAAACCGCGGCGGATCACCCGATGATCCAGGCGCTGCTGGCCACCGACACCGCGACCGGTCTAGCAGGCGCGCCGTGGTTTTCCGATGCCGCGCATCTGTCCAACGGCGGGATCCCGAGCATCTGCATCGGCCCGGGCTCGATCGACCAGGCCCACACGGTGGATGAGTTCATTGAAATCTCCGCGCTGGAGGAAGGTGCCACGTTTTTCTCGGCCTTCATCGGCGGCTTGCAACGGCGGTAAAAACCGCGGATGCCTTGCATCACATCCACACCGACCCGTCACTTTCCGAGACGCTTTTCACGGCAGATGATTTCGGATCCCGGTGGTTTCGGCCCGCCATTGGAACCCTAACCATGCAGGCGATGTCTCATTCGATACCGAAGTGCTTCCGCTTGCGGTAGAGTGTGGCGTTGTCGATGCCGAGAACTGCCGCAGCCTCACGGAGCGATGGCTCTCGGCGGATTACTTCCACCAGGTGCGTTTTTTCGATTTCCTCGAGACTGTAGTGACCGCCTATGCGTGGCAATCCGGAGTCGCGGGCTGGTTTGTCCGCTGACAGGGAAACCAGATACGAAAGATCTTCCGCCCTGATCGTCGGCCCATCTGCCAGAATCGAGGCCCGCTCGATGACGTTCCGCAGTTCACGCAGATTTCCCGGCCAAGGGTGCTCCAATAAGGCGCTGAGACCGCTCTCGCTGAATCCGTCGATCTTGCGCTCCAACTCACCGGAGAAATATTCAAGATAGTCCATGGCAAAATACTCAAGATCAGCAAGGCGCTGACGCAGCGGCGGAATCGTCACGCTGATGACACTGAGCCGATAGTAAAGATCCTCGCGGAAATTTCCCGCTTCCACGCCGGCCTTGAGATCGCGGTTGGTTGCGCTGATGATGCGGACATTCGCCTCGCGGACTTTGTTTTCGCCGACACGTTCATATTCCCGCTCCTGAAGCACGCGCAGGAGCTTGGGCTGGATTTCAAGGGGGATCTCGCCAATTTCATCAAGGAACAGAGTCCCTCCGTCGGCCTCGTGGATTTTCCCCCAAGTGTCTTTGGTCGCACCAGTGTAAGAACCTTTCACATGGCCGAACAGCTCGCTCTCCAACAATTCCTTTGACAGGCTCGGACAACTCACGGTCTCGAACGGTTTGTCCCGGAGATGACTTCGAGCATGAATTTCGCGGGCAATCACGCTCTTGCCGGTGCCGCTCTCGCCAAGCAGGCAGATCGACGCGGAAGTCGCGGCGCTGCGGAACAAAATATCAAACTGGCTGCAGGTCATTGCATCCTTGGATGCAAATCTCAACGCCGACGATGAATGTCGGGCCGGGTGATTGTGTTCAGTCGGCGTTTCTTTCGCTCGTCTGACATCCCCTCGGGTATTCAAAAACTTGTGCGCCTTGAGGCATACCGCCCGCAGTTGATCCTGCGCAAAGGGCTTCTGAAGGTAGTCAAACGCGCCGAGTTGAGTCGCCAGGACTGCCGTCGCAATGGCCCCGGGTGCGGTGAAGATCACCACCGGCATCTGCGGCTCCAACGCCACGATCTTCTGCAACAGCTCGATCCCCTCTTCATCACCCAGCCGCAAATCAAGGAAAACGAGATCGAAGTGCGTCTCCCTGAGCCTCCGCAAGGCAAGGACTCCGCCTTCCCATATCTCGACGTAGTGGCCTTCCGCCTCCAACGTGCGAGACGTTGTGTGGCAGGTCGATTTCTCGTCATCAACAATGATAATATCCATCGAAGGAGTGTTTTGAGGTGCGGGAGGGGGCGCGGCCATCTCATTCTATCCAATACCGCCGGGGATTTGAACGGACGCGAGCTTGGATGCAGATGTCTCGACTCTCAACTAGCACTTCTTGCAAAGGGTGTCGTGCAATTTCTAGTGGGTCATTTACCTACCTGATAATAAGAAGAGTGGGATTTGGACTCATTGCGAAGGAGTTAAATGATCCCGCCAACGTGGTATGGGGTCTGCAAACAGAGCAATCTAAATATTTGAAGTTAGCCGGTTTTATTGTTGATGAAAATTGAACGGGAAAACCATCATGAAAATCACCCATCCCCTCTTGGCGGGCGTGGCACTGTCCATACTCATCTTCACCAGCGAAGCCGCGACGAAACCGAAATCCCGGCCCCCGGTCGCGATCGCGCAGGCGGTGCCAGTGGCCGAGGACGGTTCCAGGGAAATCACCCTGTCCGGCAGAGATCCGGATGGCGACAGCCTGACCTTCGCGACGGGCACGGCGGCCCACGGCACGGTCAGTCTAGCAGGAGCGGTGGCGAGCTACACCCCGGCGGCGAACTACCACGGTCCGGACAGTTTCAGTTTCACCGCCAACGACGGCACCGCAGATTCCACTGCCTCAACGGTCACGCTCACGGTGACTCCGGTCAACGATCCGCCTGTGGCGATCGCCCAGGCGGCGTCCGTGGCCGAGGACGGCAGCATCGAAATCACTCTCACCGGCAGCGACCTCGACGGTGATAGCCTGACTTTCGCGGCGGGTGCAGCAGCCCACGGCACGGTGACTTTGGTCGGCGCGGGGTAACCCGCCTCGCTAATTTAGAAAAGTCCTCGGACAGATTGGAAAAGTAGCCCATTTGGCCATTTGGTCCGCCTGATACGCGAGAGTCCTGCAGCCGCCCTGCACGCACCCCGCAGCCTCAATCTGCCGTCTCTGTGTAGCGCATCCAGTTCGATCCGTTCCTCACCCGGAGACCGGGCGTGTTGTCGGTTTGGTAGATCACCATGCCGGCCGTTGGCGAGGCGATCGCGTCACGCTGGGTCTTGGTCATGCGGGGGGGCAGGAACGCCCTGGTTGTGCTGGTGACGTCGAGGATCGCGCCGGCGTTTGGAGTCAGCGTGCCGATGCCGACGTTCATGTTCTTCCAGTCGCACATCATCACAGTGGAGGTGTCCACCGTATCTTGGACATTGGCGTTGCTTGCGGTGGGATTGAGCAAAAACCGCAACTCGCCCCGCGCATATCCAGCGCCGGTCTCTGTCGTCTTGAACGTCACGCCACCTTTCTCGTAGACCGAGCTGTCAGCCGTGGCCACCTGGAAGATTAACCCAGCGTAGGGAGTCGCCCCGCCACCGCCGCCATAGCCTGACGAGTTGGAAACCTTGAGAAATGCATTGCCATTCTGGCCGACAGAGAGGGCTTGATCCGCGAGCGAACATCCAATCGCTACGCCGCCGCCGTTGGGGTTGAGCAGCAGGTTGATGTTGTTGTTTTGCTGGATGTCACGCGCCTGGATATAGCCCTGCCCGGCAGACGCGTTGGTGATGTTGTCGATCCCGAAAAACATCCGGGACTTGTAGAGGCCGGATTTCTGGGGCGTGGCCACCGAGAAGATCCCCGCCGCACTGGTGGGGTAGGTTGTTCCGACTCCGTAGGCTTGTAGCGCTGTTTCCGGTGCTATCAAGCCCACCCCCACCCGGTCGTTGGTCGCGTCCACATAGAGCGTGGTCGTGTCGAAAGTCTGGTTGCCTACGAAAGCCTGCGCCGCGTCCGTTCGCGCCATCGTTGCCGACGTGGTTGGCAGGGTGATGGTCGTGCCGTCCGATCCCGCAAGCGTAATCGTGTTGCTGGCGGTTAGAGTCTTACCGCTCGCGACCGCCAGGGTGCCGGCTGACAAAATGATTTTCCCGCTGCCGTTTTCGTCCGTGAGCGCCGTGGCCAGGTTAGCGCTCGATGCGGTGGCCAGCCACGTCGCCACACCCGCGCCGAGGCCGGTGATGCTGCCGACTGCGGGGGTGATCGTCACGTTGCTGGCGGCCGTGATCAATCCTTTGGCGTTGGCCGTGAAACTGGCCACTGCCGTCGCGCTGCCAAATGATCCCACGTTGCTGTTGACCGTCGCCAACGTCCCCGCGGCCGTCACGTTGCCTGTGCCGTCGAAAGTCGGTGATGTCCACGTCAGATCGCCGGTGATGGCGAGCGTCCGCCCTGTCGCCAGCGCCGTCGCCGTGCCGGCTAGGCCGCTGATCGTGGTGATCGTGATGTTGCTCGACAGTGGCGAGCCGTTGACCGTCCGGGACTGCGGCACATAGGTCCCGGCGATGTCCAGATTCGTTGCCACTCCCGAGCCGTCCCAGACGATCACATTGCCGGGGACGGGCGTCAGGATGACAGGCGTGTTGCCCACCGCTGCCTTGCGGGTGAAAGTGTAGTCGCCGACGACTTGACCGCTGGCCAAACCCGGCAACGCGAGGAGTAAAATGAGGATGTGTTTCATGGTGTTCTAACGTCGGAAAATCGGGATGAAATAATTGATGGCGCCGGCTGAAATTTCCAGCTCGTCGGCGGCGTTGACGGTCATCGCAGAAGCACTGCCCAAAACGAGCGGTCCGGTGTGGAGTTGTTTGAGGCCGCCAGTGCCGTCCGAGGTCGCCAGGGCGTAGTGGCTCACGTCACCCAAGGCGGCGGGGAGAGTGGCGGTGAATACCGGGTCCGCCGCTGCCGTGACGGTGCCCGCCGTCTCGGTGATGGCGAGGGACACCACGCCTGCCACGGGCACGCGGCGGATGGCTCTCACCGTCGCCGTCCAGTCGGTGCCGGTAGGTGTCACTGAGCCGTCCGCGAGGATGCGCAGGCTGAGGGCGTCCGTGGTGGCGGGGGTGATCTGGCCGGGGTGGAGTAGGTGGGTCACTGGCGTGCCGGGGGCACCTGGCAGATCGTAGGTGACGGTGAGGGATGCGGGGCCGCTGCCGCCCGCATTGGGAAACCAATCCGCGTCGGCGAGCACGTCGGCGAAGGTGGAAATGTCCCCAGTATCCCACGCCGCGGCGAGGTCGATCACGACCGTTTCTGGGCCACCGGACGTCGTGTTGTCACCGGTCCATGTCATGTAGGGGCCGACCGGTCCGCCCGTCGATGGGAAGGAATGCCCGAAGCCCGCGGTGAGATCCAGAAAGGTCACCCCGATGTCGAGATCCGGCGCGCCGGACCAGTTGTAGGTGAGGGTCAGAATCCCGAATGGATTGACCGCATCCTCGTCATACTCCAGCGGTTCTGGATCGTCTTCCGGGGTGGCCGGATTGAGGCGTTTTCCCAGTTCCGTGGAGGCGTAGATTCCGCAGGCGTCATCGTTCAGCCCGGTCGCGCGGATGGCCATCGCCACGCCGTTGTAGCGGTATTCCGAGCTGCCATCCGCCGCCACTACGATCGTCCAGTCCGCATCCAGCACCGACACGAAATCCACCCCGTTCGTGGTGGTGAATAGTCCATCCCGAGCGGTCCCGTCAGAGATC
>JANOZJ010000330.1:0-2355 GCA_031429315.1 Akkermansiaceae bacterium | reverse complement strand
GCGATCCACTGCGAGACTTGATTTCCCGCCGCCATCATGGCTTCCAGCGCGGGATGGCCGAGCGGCGAGACAACCAGGAAAAGATGCAGGAAGGCGTAGGCCAGCACCCCCGTCTGGAGCGCCCGGGGAACCGGCGCGATGACCGTCCAAATCGCCAGATGCAGCAGCAGGAACATCATCGTTTCCGCGACGACCGGCATTTGAAACGAGGCGCGCAGCACCATCGCCAGACCCAGCGCCAGAGCCAGCCAGCCCGCTTTTCTTGACGGATTCAGGCACAGCGGCAGCGCCAGCAGCCCGTAGATCAGGAACAAGCGCCCCGCCGGCGGCAAATACCCAACCAAGTCGAAAATCAACCCAAGCGGCAATAAATAGAGGAGGACGGACATCGGGGGACAGCAACCTTTGATAGAGTTTCCGGAGGTTCGGAATTCCCGCTTGGGAAAGCAAGCAAAAGGTCAGGCTCGGTGCGAGGTTCATTTCTTGCCAGTCGCAGCCGGATCGCGTCCATTCCGGCCATGCGGATTTATATCTTCTTCAGCGGACTGGTGATCGCGGCGATGGGGCTTGCGGCGATGTCGATCCTGGCCAAGCCGGACTCGGTCGGGTTTCTACAAGGTGCGCTGACCTTAGGCGGCGGGATTGTGATCTGTGGGGCATTCTCGGTGAAGATGAAATGGCACGGGATCATCGGCGCGGGCATCCTGGCGTTGCTCGGGGCGGGGCGCGGCTTGGCCAATGTGCCGGGGTTGGTGAAATTTCTAACCGGCGATCGGCCGCGCGGAGCGACGCCGCTGTTCGAAATGGGGGTGACGGTGATTTGCCTGCTGCTCCTGTTGAAAATCATTCGGGCTCTTTCGCAGGAGCGGCTGCGCCGGATGCTGGAGTCGGAGGAGCAGGGGTGACCGGGGGAACGACGCCGGGCGGAAGCGGCGGCGTGGCGGGGTCAGGAACCGGCACGGGCGGCACTGGCTTGGGCAGCAGGTCTTGCCATTGATGAAGCTCGTGGCCCTCGCCGAGGCCGCCGATCTCGCCTAACAACTCGTGGCAGCGCTGACGCCATTTCTCGTAATCGGGAGGACTCCGCTCCGCCTCGCGACTGCCGGGAAAGACCAAGTAGCTGACTTTCAAATCGGAAACCGGCCGGCTGTAGGAGGAGGCTTTCGGGTTGAGTTCGTGCGCCAGCCGCAGCGAACCCTCGCCGACCTTGAAGGTGGGCCCGCCATCGCCGACGATCGCGGGATAGATTTTCCTGCCGTAAACGACCACCGCGTAATCGCCGGCTTTCGGCGCGAACGGGTCGCTGGACGTTAGAATGTTCACGGGGATGACGATGAATGGATCATAGTCGGCGATCAGGAAACTGCGGCCTTTGAGGTCGGCGATGCCGCGCTTGAGACCCTCGATGTCTCGCAGCAAGATTTTTTTAGCAGCGGTGGTCGCGGGGAGGTCGAGTTTCTTTTGGGCGGCGGTCAATCGCTTTTCCCAGCCGGCGACCATCGGATTGGGCACCGTCGTTTTCTTGGTCCAGCCGTAGCTGGTGAACGGCTGATAGTGCGGGGAATCGACGATTTCATCGGGCATCGTCGGCAGGCGGTCGCCGTCCGAGCCATCGGAAACGACATCCATTTCCGCCTGCATGAAAAACACCTTCCGCCCGCCTGCGGACTGGAGCTGGAGGATGGTTTCGCAGTCGTAGAGGTTGTGCTTGGTGAGCAGTTCGTTGAGCGAGTTGGCATCGCGGCGGACGCGGGTGGTCTTGTCGTCGTAGAGCTTGCCGAACCAGGGGGAGACGGTGGCTTTCTCGACGAGCGGCGGGAGGCCGGGGAGCATTTTCGAGAGCTCAGGGCTGGAGGCTTCGATCTCCGCCAGCGTTTTCGCCGGCGTGGGAACCCGCAGGGAAAGCTGGTAGCTGGCGGTGTAGCTCTTGGCGTCGATGCGCTCGCGGGAGGCGATGCCGCCTTTTTCGATTTTCACCTCGGTCATGAACGGGATCCCGGAGCGGAGCTTGCGGACGTCGGTGATCGGGCCAAGCTCGGTCTCAGTAGCCGCGACTGGGGCGGCAGGCATGGCGGCTTGCTTCTCCGCATCTGCAAGCTTCTTGCTGAGTGCGGCCACTTCGCGCTGGTGTTTATCTCCCGTCCTGGCCCGGATTTCCTCCTCCGCCCTGCGGTAAATCTCCTTCTCGTCCGGCGTCGCGACTGCCGGGCGGGTCGAGACCATCTCCTTCAGACCGGGTTTCAACTTGCGCAAGTTTCCGCTCGCCACCAGCCCGACGGCCATCAGCGCCAGGTAGAAGACATCCCTCCAACCGAACCACTTGAAGCCCTGTTTCCGGCGGTTTGCTGCGTCTCT
>JANOZJ010000329.1:0-2696 GCA_031429315.1 Akkermansiaceae bacterium | reverse complement strand
GTGGCTGATCTCACGAATCCTTCCGCACCCGTAAAATTGGCTCCGATTGATCCCACGGCATCCGGCCTGTCCAGCAAGAACGTTTCCCACGTCACCGTGAAAAACGGAGTGCTCGCCGTTTCGCTCATTGCCAGTCCGAATAATACCGCTCCTGGCACCGTGGCGTTCTTCAATCCTGCAACCGGTGCCCTCCTTGGTTCCGTCACGGTGGGTGCGGGACCTGACCAGCTCACCTTCACACCCGATGGCACGAAAGTGCTGGTCGCTAACGAAGGCGAGAAGCAACTTTTCAGCGTCAATCCTGCGAGCCCAGATCCAGAGGGATCCGTGAGCATCATCGATGTTTCCGGTCCAGGTGGTTTCGCTGCTCCCACCGTGACCGCCGCTACCTTCACCAGTTTCAACGGCCAGGAAGCGGCGATGCGTGCCCGCGGCATCCGTGTCTTCCCTGGCAATTCAGCCTCCGCTGATTTGGAACCGGAATACATCGCCATTGATCCCAATGGCCTCACCGCCGTAGTCACGTTGCAGGAAGCCAACGCGGTCGCGGTCCTCGATATTGCTTCGGCTACCATCACTGAGATCAAACCTCTCGGTTTGAAAAATTTCGCCCCGCTGCTGGCCGATTTCTCTGATCGCGACAGTTCCGCTAACATCCAACTCGTCAAGCTGATCACCGGAATGCCCGCCTTCGGGATGTTCATGCCAGACGGAATTTCCTCCTATCAGTCTGCTGGGCAGACCTACTACGTCACCGCCAATGAAGGCGATGACCGCAATGATTTCACTGCCGCAGCCAATGCAGAAGCCATTGCGCTCAATACTGCCGCTTACGATTTGGATAACACCGGCTTCCCCACGGAAGGCGTTGCCGGCACCGCTTCCGTCGCAGGCAGTGGCCTGAAGGGCAATCCTCAATTAGGCCGTTTGACCGTTTCCAATGTTCCCGGCTTGCGCGGTGACTTGGATAACGATGGCGACATCGATCGCATCCTTTCCTACGGCAGTCGCTCCTTTTCCATCCTCGATGCCAATGGCCAGCGCATCTTTGACAGTGGCGATCTGATTGACCGCATCCTGACCACTCACTTCCCCTCCAACTACGACGACGCCCGCAGTGATAACAAGTCTGCTGAACCGGAGGGCGTGGCCATCGCGGTGATCGGCGGCAGGACGTATGCCTTCGTAGGTTTGGAACGGGCGCACTCCGTGCTCGTTTTCGATGTCACGGATCCTGCCAACGTCACCTTCACCACCTTTGCGGGCCGCGCGGGAGACTTGAATCCTGAAGGAATGCTGAACATTTCCGCTGCGGATAGTCCGACGGGTAACCCGCTGCTGCTCGTGGCCAATGAAGTTTCCTTTACGCTGACTACCTACGAACTGCTGCCACAGACTCCCGCCATGCAGCTTCAGTTGCTGCACTACTATGGTGAGAGCGGCCTGCTCGGCATTCAAACTGCGCCGATCATGGGTGCGTTGATTGACAAATTCGACGATCAATATCCAACCGTCGTCATCGGCGAAGGCGACAGCTACATCCCCGGCCCCTGGCTGGTTGGTGGTGCGGATCCTGCATTGAATCGGATTCTCCACACAGGCACCTTCACCTCCGCCGCCGATACGACGGCGACGCCCCTGGCCCAGGCTGACATTGCGATCATGAATGCCTTTGGCACCACCGTCTCCGCACTGGGTAATCACGAGTTCGACCTGGGTTCACCCGTCCTGTCCGGAGCCATCGCTCCAGCTTCCAGCGTGACAGTAGGAAATTGGGCTGGCGCGCAATTTCCAATCATCACCGCGAATCTCACTTTCACTGATGACAGTTCCCTGCGCGTTTTTGCAGATGCCACGGTAGGTGGAAGGGGCGGTGCCAATCCATCACCAAATCTGCCGCCCGCGCCCAATAGTTTCCGCGGTGGTGAAGTGTCTGCCATCAAAGCAAAGATTGCTCCCTACGCGATCAAGACCGTGAATGGACAAAAAGTAGGTTTTGTGGGTGCCACTACCTACGACTTGCTCAGCAAATCCTCGCCCAACGGCACGGTTCCAAAAGATGATGGCAATTTAGCGACTGACGATCTCATGGAAGTGGCCGCTTATCTGCAAAGCGCGATTGATTCACTCAAGGCCATTGGCGTGAACAAGATCATCATGGTTGACCAGCTTGATACCCTCCAACGCAATAGAGACTTGGCTTCGATGCTGACTGGTGTTGACGTCATGGTCGCAGGTGGTGGTCACGAGCGCATGGGCGATTCCACAGATACGGCGGTGGCTTACAGTGGCCATGATGCCGACTTCATCGCTGACGCCTATCCGATTGTCACCGCTGGTGCCGACGGCAAGCCCACCTTGATCGTCACCACGGATACCGAATACTCTTACCTTGGACGCCTGGTCGTCGATTTCGATACCAACGGAGAGCTAGTGGTCAGTTCCCTCAGCCCAGCGATCAACGGCGCTTATGCCGCCACGGAAGCTACTCTGCAAGCCGCCTACAGCACCACTAATTCTGCTGCTGCCATCATTGCATCCAGCACCATCGGAACCAAGGTCAAAACCATCACCGACGCTATCAATACAGTTGTTGTGGCAAAAGATGGCAACATCTTCGGCTACACAGATGTTTATATGGAAGGTGATCGTGTCTTTGGCCGCACGCAGGAGGTGAACCTTGGCGACATCACTGC
>JANOZJ010000328.1:0-1900 GCA_031429315.1 Akkermansiaceae bacterium | reverse complement strand
GACGAGATCAAACTCACCTTCCGCCGCCTGCTCAACATCGTCCCACGCGGCGGCATGGCCTACGTCAATGGCGACGAACAGAACTGCCTCGATGTCGCGGCGAAAGCCCCCTGCCCTATCACCACCGTCGGCTTCGGCGAGTCTAGCAGCCTTCGCATCGCGAACCTCAACTACGAGCCGGACCGTAGTTCGTTCACCCTCGGCGGCATTCCCTACTCGCTGCGCATGACCGGTGAGTTCAACATCCGCAACGCCGCGATGGCCGCCGCCGCCGCGACCTTCGCCGGTCTAACGGCCGACGAGATCCGCGCCGGGCTGGAGTCGTTCGACGGCGTCGCCCGCCGCCAGGAACTCCGCGGCGAGGTCAATGGCATCAAGGTCATCGACGATTTCGCCCACCACCCGACGGCCATCCGCCTCGCCGTGCAAAGCCTGCGCCAGCGCCACCCGGACTCGCGGCTGTGGATCCTGTTCGAGCCGCGCTCCAACACCACCCGCCGCGCCGTCTTCCAAACCGAGCTCGCCGAAGCCCTCGCCTCGGCGGATTTCGCCGTCGTCGCCGGCATCCCGGATCTCCACAAGGTTCCGGAAAACGACCGGCTCAATCCCGATCAACTCTCCGCCGACATCACCCGCCTCGGCGGCTGCGGCTGGTATCTGGCCGATCTCGAATCCATCATCACCACGGTCAGGGAGAACGCCAGATCCGGCGACGTCATCGCCGTGCTCACCAACGGTGGCTTCGGCGGGATTCATGAAAAACTGTTGGCGGCACTGGCCTGATTCTGTTAATCGAACCGCCCTAACCATGAAATCCCGCGCCATCCTCTCCAGCATCATTCTGTCCGCGCTTGCCAGCAGCCTCACCGGTTGCGGCAGCAGCACCAAGGTGACCAACACCAAGGAAACGAGCGTCGGCCAGCAGCTAACCGATCTCGAGCACGCCCGCCAGCAAGGCATCATCAACGAAAAAGAATACGCCAAGCTGAAGAAGGCCATCATCAAGAACAACGACTGAACCTCAAGGAGCGTGGGCATCTTGCCCACGAGTCGCTATTTCTCCCACAACCGCGCCCGCAGCGCTTCCGCAGCGGCGCGGGCCTCGGCTTCCTTTTTGCTCTTCCCCTTGCCCGTTGCTAGGATCTTGTCCTGCCAGCAAACTTCGGATTGGAACACCCGGCGGTGATCCGGCCCGCTCTCGCCGATGACATTGTAAACCGGCGCCTGCGGATGGATGGCTTGGAGCAATTCCTGGAGTTCGCCCTTGGGATTGCGCTCCTCGGGGCTGGTGATCATGTTGCCGATTTCAGACTCGAACAGCCGCAACACCAACTCGCGCGCCGGGTCCGGGCCGGAGTCCAGATAGACCGCGCCGATCAGCGACTCGAAGGCGTCCGCCAAAGTTGATAGACGCCGCCGGCCACCGGTCGCTTCCTCGCCTTTTCCTAACAACACGTAGTCGCCGAGGTGGATCGCCATCGCGAACCGCGCGAGCGCCCGGCGGGAAACCACCCGCGAGCGGAGTTTGGTGAGCCTTCCCTCGGTGAAATCCGGGAACATCTTGAACAGCTCTTCGGTGACGATCAATTGCAGCACGGCGTCTCCGAGAAACTCCATCCGCTGGTTGTCGAAATGCGGCTTCTGCGACTCGTAGGCGAGAGAGGGATGGGTCAGCGCCTCCGCTAACAGCAGCGAATTGCGAAATTTATAGTGAATCCTGCTCTCAAGCGGCTGCATCAGTCGTTCTACTAGTGTTCCGTCCCCCCCTTCCAGACCTCCGCTGAGATCCCGATGGGAAAGATGGGGTGATCGACGGGACTCGAACCCGCAACAACCAGAATCACAATCTGGGGCTCTACCATTGAACTACGACCACCATTTCAGGCGGGCGCGAGGGGTA
>JANOZJ010000327.1:0-1768 GCA_031429315.1 Akkermansiaceae bacterium | reverse complement strand
GAGCGCCACCACCAGCCAGATCCGCTGTTTGGTCCCGAGCCAGGCCCGTGCCGCCAGGATTGCCCCCACTGCATACGCGAAGACCGTGAACCAGCCCATGAAGCTCGGGTCGCCGATGGTCGGCCGCCAATGCAAATCGTTCAGAAAATTCATGCCCGGTCTTCGAAGTGAGCGGATCATGCGGCACCCGCCGCATCCTGCAACCGGGAAAACATCACCCCCGGATGCTTTTTTCTCGGGCTTTCGCGACGGCTTCCGCTAAGAACCCGCGCGTGGCAATTCTCTTGGCGATCGAATCTTCCTGCGATGAAACCGCAGTGGCGATCGTCCGTGGCTCGGCTGGCCAGCGCACGGTGGTGCTGGCCTCGGAAATTTCCTCGCAGATCGCGCTGCACCGCGAGCACGGCGGCGTGGTCCCCGAACTGGCGTCCCGCAACCACTCGCTGCATCTGCGCGGCCTGGTGGAAAAGGCGCTGGGCGATGCGGGTGTTAGAATGGCCGATGTCGATGCCTTCGCCGCCACCACCGGCCCGGGACTGGCGTCGTCGCTGTTGATCGGCAGCACGGCGGCCAAGGGCATGGCCTGCGCGGCGAGGCGGCCGTTCCTCGGGATCAACCACCTCGAGGGCCATCTGCTCTCGCCGTTTCTCGATCTAACGTCGGTCCCGCCGCATGTCGCGCTGATTGTTTCCGGCGGTCACACGTTGTTGCTCGATGTCGAAGCGGCCGGCCGCTATCGGAAGTTAGGCGGCACCCGCGACGACGCCGCCGGGGAAGCTTATGACAAGGTCGGGAAAATGTTAGGGTTGCCCTATCCGGGTGGACCCGAGATCGAGAAGGCCGCCCGCCATGGCGATCCGCAAGCTTACGATTTTCCGCGCTCGATGGTGCATGAGCCGCACCTGGATTTTTCGTTCTCTGGTCTGAAGACCGCAGTGCTTTACACGCTTCAAAAGGAACGTGGCGAGCTGCCCGTCGCGGATCTAGCCGCCTCGTTCCAACAGGCGGTGATCGAAATCCTGGTTAAGAAAACCCTGCGTGCCGCAACGGAAGCGGGTCGCCGCCACATCGCCCTATCAGGCGGAGTCAGTCTCAACCAGGCCTTGCGCGCGGCGTTCCAACAGGCCGGGGATCGCGAGGGCCTGGAGATCTCCGTGGCCTCGCCGGAGTTCTGCTGCGACAACGCCGCGATGATCGCGTTCGCCGCGCTGCTCCGCCACCTCGCCGGTGAATGCTCGCCTCTGGACGGAGACATCCACCCGAATTTGCCGCTGGTCTAAGGCCTCGCCGTATGGTTTCAATGCGGCCTCCGATGACGTATCAGACACTGGTTTTTGACTTCGACGGCACCATCGCCGACACCCTTGGCGAGACCCGCCGGATCTTCAACCGGATCGCACCCGACTATGGCATCCGTGAAGTCGCCGAGCATGAACTGGAACATCTCCGCCATCTGTCGCTCGGCGCATTGCTCGATCATCTCGACATCCCCAAGCGCCGCGTGCCCACGCTCATCGCCCGCGGCACCGGCATGATGCGCGGTAATATCACCCAGCTCCAGATGATCGGCGGGATGAGCGAGGTTTTGATCGAACTCCGGCGGCACGTCCGGAGCTTCGGCATTCTGACATCCAACGCCACCGCCAACGTGGACCTGTTCCTGCGCACCCACGGCCTGCGCGACCAGTTCGATTTCATTTCCTCCACCTCCAAGCTCACCGGCAAGTCCAAGCATCTCAAGGCCATCCTCAAGACGTTTTCCCTGCGC
>JANOZJ010000326.1:0-2002 GCA_031429315.1 Akkermansiaceae bacterium | reverse complement strand
CCAGGTCATTAAAAACGTCCGCCTCTCCGAGAAAGCCACCATGCTTCAGGAGACTAACAACGAGGTCACCCTCGAAGTGGACCGCAAGGCCAACAAGCTTGAAATCAAGCAGGCCGTGGAACAACTCTTCGGAAAAACCGTCCTGGCAGTTCGCACTGCCAACTATGACGGCAAACTCAAGCGCCAGCGTCGTGCCGATGCCGGTCGTACCAACCATTGGAAAAAAGCCATCGTCCGCCTCAAGGAAGGCGAATCGCTCGATCTCGTCTAAGCGATTTACCCGCTGCTTCAAACGTAACCATCTAACGTTCCGATTGTCATGCCACTGAAAACTTTCAAGCCAATCACTCCATCCGCTCGCTATAAGAATCTGCCGTCCTTCGACGAGATTACCAAGAGCAAGCCCGAGAAGAGTCTTCTCACACCTCTCAAGCGCAGCGGTGGCCGTAACAACACCGGCCGCATCACCATCCGTCACGTCGGCGGTGGCCATAAGCGCCACTATCGTCTCATCGACTTCAAGCGTGGCAAGCATGATGCACCTGCAACTGTTGTTGGTATCGAATACGATCCTAACCGCACCTGCCGCATCGCCCTCATTCAATATGAAGATGGTCAGAAATCCTATATCCTCGCCCCACTCGGCTTGGAAGTCGGAACCACCGTCGTCGCCGGTGCCAACGTCGCTCCCAAGACGGGCAACGCCATGCCACTCAGCGCCGTGCCACTCGGCACCTCGATCCACAACATCGAGCTCATCCCGGGCAATGGCGGCAAAGTCGCCCGCGCTGCTGGCCAGCTCGCCGTCCTGTCTAACCGCGATGGCGGCTGGGCACTGGTCAAAATGCCTTCCGGTGAAATCCGCCGCTTCAACGACCGCTGCTTCTGCACGATCGGCCAAGTCGGAAATCGCGACCACATGAACGAAACCTCTGGCAAAGCCGGCCGCACTCGCTGGCAGGGCGTGCGCCCGACCGTCCGCGGTATGACGATGAACCCCGTTGACCACCCGAACGGTGGTGGCGAAGGCAAATCGAAATCTGGTGGTGGTCGCCAGCACCTTCTCAGCCCATGGGGCCATGCGAAAGGCCAGAAGACCCGCAACAAGCGCAAGACCACCAGTGTCTTCATTGTCGAGTCACGCCACAAAGCGAAGAAGAAGTAATCCCTTCCTAATCTGAAATCTCAAATCTGAAATCTCAAATTTCCCATGCCACGCTCACTCAAAAAAGGCCCATACGTCGATCAAAAGCTTCTCGCTAAGATCGACGCCGTCGCCGAAGCCGGATCCGACCGCAAGCCCATCAAAACATGGAGCCGCAAGTCGATGATCACCCCGGATTTCGTCAGCCATAACTTCGCTGTCCACAACGGCAAAACCTTCGTTCCCGTTTACGTGACCGAAAACATGGTTGGCCACAAACTCGGTGAATTTTCCCCGACCCGTCTATTCAAGACTCACGGCGGCATCGGCAAGAAGTAATCTGTCCTGTTCATTTCCACCACGTCCATGGGTTCCACCATCCATCTCAAAGCACTTGCCGCCGCCCTCGGGTTGCTGGCTTCTGTGGAGATATGTGTGGCCCAAGCGCCGACCGCTGCGGAATATCAGGATATTATCTCAACGCTCCAAGAACAGAACAAGACCCTCCAGCGCAGCCTCGCCGAGGCTAACAGCGGCGAGAAGCAAGCATCCGGGCAACTTGCCCAGGTCCGCGAGCGTCTCGAAGCCCTTGGCAAGAACCTGCTCGACGGGGGAGACGATCGTCTCGTCCAAGCGGCCGCTGATTTGCAAATCGCAAACGAGCGCAACAGCCAACTCGAAACCTCCGTCACTCATCTCGCTTCCGCTGTCATGGATTACCTCCGCAAGGCGGTGGTGTCCGATCCGGATGCAAGACTTCGTGTGGAAACTTCACTAAGAGAGCTTGACGCTGTCCTCGGACTGCGCCAGAAGCCCCGCCCCGATGTTCGCACCGGCTCGCTTCAGCAAGCCCGGATC
>JANOZJ010000325.1:0-6607 GCA_031429315.1 Akkermansiaceae bacterium | reverse complement strand
ACCCAAAGATCCCCGTCCCTTCAAGCGCGCCATTCTCAAACTCAGCGGTGAAGCCCTGCGCGGATCCGGCTCACGGGACAATATTTCGCCGGAAATCGTCGATCGCATCGCCCTGGAAATCCGCGAGGCGGTGCAAGGCGGGCTGCAGCTCGGAATCGTCGTGGGTGGCGGAAATTTCTGGCGCGGCGCGAGCGCGTCCGCCCGCGGGATGGATCGCGCGACCGCCGATTACGTCGGCATGTTGGCCACCGTGATGAACGCGCTCGCCCTCGAAGGCGCGCTCGAACACCACGGTGTGAGTTGCGTGGTGCAATCGGCCATCGAGATGAAAAACGTCGCGGAAACGTTCATCCGGCGCAAGGCCGAGCGGCAGTTAGACGAAGGCCGCGTGGTCATTTTCGCCGCAGGCACCGGCAATCCGTTTTTCTCGACCGACACCACCGCCGCGCTGCGCGCCAGCGAAATGGGAGCCGACGTGATCCTCAAGGCGACCCAGGTGGACGGCGTTTACGACAGCGATCCGCGCACCAATCCGGATGCCGTCCGCTATGAAACTGTGACCTTCCAGGAGTGCCTCACGAAGCGTCTAAGCGTGATGGACGCCACCGCGTTCAGCCTGTGCATGGACAACCACGTGCCGATCATCGTTTTCGATCTCGCCCCACACGGCAATCTCTCCCACGCACTCCGCGGCCTGCCGATCGGCACGCTGGTGCATGGGGAATGAATTCCCGGGCAAACGCTGAAATCTGAAATCTCCAATCTCCAATCTCCAATCTCCAATCCCCAATGGACCCCGAAGAAGCTATTTTCGAAGTCGAAGACGCGATGAACAAATGCGTCGATTATCTCATTCACGAGTTCGCCGGCGTGCGCACCGGCAAGGCCAGCCCCGCCCTGATCGAGAACCTCGACGTGCTCGTCCACGCCTACGGTGCCGTTTCGAAACTCAAGAGCCTCGCCATCATCAACTCGCCCGAGCCGCGGATGCTCGTCGTCCAGCCCTTCGATCCGGCGACCACCCGCGACATCGAGCGCGCGATCCGCGAGTGCAAGTTAGGTCTCAACCCCGCCGCCGCCGACCGCTCGATCCGCGTGCCCATCCCCGAGCTATCAGAAGAACGCCGGCGGGACATGGTCAAGATGATCAAGCAGCTCGCCGAAGAAGCGAAGGTCCGCCTGCGTGCCGCCCGCAAGGCCGGCATCGACACCTCGAAGAAGATGAAGGCGGACAACTTCATCACCGAGGACGGCCAGAAAGATTTCGAAAAGCAGGTCCAAGACCTGACTAACAAATACACCAAAAAAATCGAGGATCACGCGGTGGCGAAGGAAGCGGATCTGATGAAGGTGTGACGGAGGGAGCCCGTCCCGGAGTGAGCGACGCTTTGCTCGCGCCCGCGGTGGATCTTGCATGTAGTTTAACCCTTTAGGGTGTCTTCATTACGCCCGAAGACACCCTAAAGGGTTAAACTACATACGAAGAGCTCCGCGCCACATGGAGCAGAGCTTCCAGCACTCCGGGCGGAATGAACTCCGCGCTCCAGTTAGAGCTGCGATGATCCAGGCTGGCGAGCCCCTGCACGTTTACGGCCGAGCGTTTGGGGAGCCAACGGGGTTTGCCGAGATCTGGCTCACGATGTCAAGGAATGGGCATATCTCCCCCTCCCGAACGACCCGCCATTCACCCCGCCCCGCCAGAAACCTTTCTCTTGATGGCGGCGAGATCCGCGCCATCCGGCATGATGAAGAGGCACTTGCCCTTGCTGCGCGATTCCCAAACCTCGCCGACGGCGCGCTTCTCGCCGGAGTCATCATTGCCTGATAGATGACTTCCCTTGTATTCCACCGCCAGCACGCGGCCGTCATGGAGCAGGCAGATGAAATCCGGATAGAACCAGTCGGTCGCCGTCTGGAGCCGTAGGCAAAGTTCAGTACGCTTTCCAGCCGCTCTCTCGGACAGGGTTTCGGTTCCTGGCTGCGATGGTGGAGAGGATATCGGAAATCTGCTGGGGGATGTAGAACTCGCCTGCTTTTAATGAATTCCCGAGGTAAATGGCAAGCCGGAGATAAAATCTTCCATCAACTGCCAATCCGGCTCTCCAGTTCTTGTGATTGGCAATTTAATAGTGGACTCGCGCATCCGTTCCAAATGCCATTTCCGTCCGTAATTAAATCGATATTTTTCTCTCCTGATAACGGTCGCAATAAACATCGCCTTCTTCGCGTTCAGAGCAAACTTTGGGCACAAAACGTTGACGTCATCACAAGCCCAATACGGCACAGGTTGATAGAAAGCTTCAGCTACTCCGTTCCCATTGTAGTTTACCGTGATGGTGTTTCCATCAAAAATGGCGGGGCCACTAAAGAACTCTCGGCGTCCATTGTTGGAATCGATCGCTGTAATAAATGGGATTTCCCCTGACTGGAGTTTAGCTTTCACAATCCGCTTACCCTTTTTTAGCTCAAAAATGGCATCGAGCTTGAATTTCTTCCATTTTGAGGTATCAGGCAGGCTTATAGCGTTTGTCTGCGCAGACGCGCCAATACCGTCAAACTGAGTGAATTCGAATTCGTTTACCCAATTGGGAATCGCATCAACCGCGGGAACCGAGATTGCTCTAAGTGTCCTGTTCGCTTGGCGTCCATAGTTATAACGGTATCGGTTGGCCCTAATGCAGCAGCAGTAGTAAAGCTTCTGTTGATCAGACAAGGTAATGCGAGGGACGAGGAAATAAAGATCCCTGCCACTATAAAATGGCTCTGGTTGCAGGAAAGTCGCTAGCACTGATCCGCCACCTGCGACAGTTAACACACCTGCGGGTGTAGGCTCCAAACCAGAAACACGCGCGACTTTAGCGGAAACTCCGTTGTTCGCAGCTGTTCGGGAAACAAAATTAATTCCGTCGGCATCTCTCTTGAGAGCATTCAACTCAAGATTTGTGCCGTAGTGAACCTCGAATATGTCATTGATTGTCGTCATTTTCTTCATCTTCAGATTCCACGGTTTCGACGATTGACGTGTTGAGCGTCTTAAACAGGATGTAGTTTTTGATCGTGGTTTCAAAATCCACTTGAGAGATAGTAGAATAATCGGTGTCCATGTATGCTTCTGCGCACCACTCATCCTCCGCCGTGACCTTCCGCTTAACAGAGAGGCCCGGCACATCCTCACGATTGTGGAAAGCTTCCATCCACGAATCACGGATAGCAGCCCACTTGGCATTCTGGTCGATTCTTCCTTTGTGTTTTGTTTTAGCGAAACCGTCGCTTTTCCAATAGCCGAACCAAGTCTTGCGATTTGATTCCTCATGGGGCCGATGTGCCGTGAAAACCATGATACATGTAATTGTTCCAACTGGGTAGAATAGATCGTCAGGCATCGACATGACTGCTTCAAGGGTGTGATTTTGAAGAAGCTCTATCCGATGAGAGCTTGGTGATATAGCACACGACATTGGGACAATAGCAACTCCGGTTCCGCCTATGGTTAGGCAATCAAGTAGAGTTTTGACGAAGACAAGTTCACGAGATTCTTCATCTTTTTGGGCGTAAGGAGGATTGATCATTCCAACGTTGCAACTATGGGCTTTTACCGCACGCAAGATCGCCTCATCGAAACAACTTCCCTGATGGAGGTTTGCTTTCCCGTCACCTCGCAATATCATGTTACTTGCGGCTAGAGCGAACATATTTGGCTGCTGCTCGACTCCAATAAGACATTCCTTCTTGATGTGCTTTTTCTCATTTTCAGTTTGCGCGAGTCGCATCATCCTGACCATTGATGAAATCAAAAATCCAGCAGTGCCGCAGCAGAGATCAAGAACTCTGCTGTCTTTCTTCAAGCTTGCAACAAGCGCAAATAACTCAGCTATATGTCGAGGGGTTAATACAATCCCCAGCGCTTTTTTATCGCCTCCTGTGTATTTAAGAAACTCACCGTAAAACTGGCCAACAATATCGAAATCATGGTAGATAGAAACAAAGGGCCAGACTTTCTGATGTAAGCGCGAAATCAGTTCATGTAGTACACCTTTCGGAAAAGCCTTAGTTGGTTTTCCGAGTTCCGGATGAACGGCGATACTGGAGTATGGCTGACTCATCGTTAGCTTCTTCGCTTTTGGAATATCAGCTTCCTCAAATTCTTCCTTAATAATCTGATGCCAGCGGCTTTGCAACTTGTCAGGTTTGAAGTCTGAAAAACTCTTTGCAAAGGACTGATTACGAAGCGCAATCAATGTTCCGCTTACCAGCAAAGGCTTTTCACTTTCCGTCAGTTTTGCGTGGTCACGCATGAAGTCATGAAGCTCACGGGAAAACGCCATTAAATCATCTGTTCGGTTCTTTGTAACTTCAGGATCGAAAGATGCATGTTCGATGAAATCATCCAGCGGAATAAGTCGCTTGATTTCAACACCGTCCTTGTTGGTCAATGGTTGCGCCTGTTGGCCACGGGCATGAAGAAAGCACGAGATTTTCAGACCAGCCGTCGTTTGGCCACTGACCGCAATCGCAACAATATTGAATAATTTCGAAAGAACGGATGAATAGTGGAGAACTCCATCGACGGCAAAGTCCGCTGGTCTATCTCGGTTGGCACTCTCGTGCTGTCTAGTCGTAGCCTTGCACTCTATGACAATAAGGAAATCGGGTGCTGCCGTTGTCGAAATGATAAATTCCGGCGCACCTCTCCCCCCGTTGTCTTTTTTACCTGCGCTTTTTAGAAGGCGCTTCACTCCTTCGATTTGACTAATTTGCTCTTCGACGGTAACTCCGTCCTTGTAATAGCCGTGTTCTCGTAGTTGGTCGCGGACAAGATTTTCAGTGATGCGTTCGTTTGCCATTATTGGTGCTAGTTAGAATAAAGATTTCCCGACAGGGGCACGGGAAACAATGCCTTGTGGTTCTCGGCGAACTGGGAGCGGTGGCACTCGTCGAAGATGAAGCCGATGCGTTCATCCTGCAGCGGTTCTTTGGATGTGGGCTGGTCGTTCTTTTTCCGCTGCTTGTTGCGCTTGCTGGATTCATCCAGCGCGTGGCGTAACTTCTGGATAGTGTTGACGATGAACTTGACATCGTATCGGTGTTGTAAGGAGGATCAATGCAGGCGCATTTCACTTGGCCAGCGAAGTGCGGGAGCAGGGCCTTGAGGACAACGAGATTGTCACCTTGTGCGATGATGTTTCCGGTTCCGGGATCGCCACAGGAGAGTTCCGGTACGTCCTTAAGCAAGTGGAAGGGAACTTCCAGATGATGATTGACGACGGCGTCCTTGCCGATCCAATTGAGGGTGGGCATGGGGCGTTAGAAGTCGGTTTTGGGGAACCTCTTCTTCGCGAATAGCAGACAGGTCACGCCGCTCGCTGGGCACGGGGCCACATGGAGCAGAATAATCCAAAGCAACGTCTGTTTCGCGGAAGGAGGCATAAAAATGCGTCCTTCCGGGTGGACGGGGAGTGATAAAGTCGCACTAGGTCGACCGCAACGGCCTTTAGCCGACCCCCGTAGGAGACGACCTGGACATGCGCCGCCGCCTCCCCGGCCTTTTGGGTCGGTTTGGCGGCAATGTTGCGGTCATTGCCGACCGCCTAGTGAGAGGTTTATCAGGCCCCATCCGCCAAGGCGGACGCCGGGAGTGAATGCTGACGGCAGCCTAGCGGCAAGGAGAAACGCCGGGACGGATGAGAAGAGAAATAGGTGGCCTGAAAGTCAGCAATCGTGGCGGCAGCGACTCGTGGCGGGCGATGAGGAGTGGCCCGTCACTTGAACGGGTTGATGACACGGACACCGCCGGGTCAATCGTTCGAGATTCGCCATCAGCTTCTCATCGCTGTTCATCACTTCGAAAGCAGAAGCAGGTCGAGGCCGTGGGACTCAAAATTTCGAAAATCCCTGTCCAAGGTGACCATCCGGAGTCCGCCCGTGATGGCGAACGCCGCCAAATACGCATCCATCCAGAGCTTGGGTGATGAGGCATCGCCATCCGCCAATTGCCGCCAGACCAAGTCCAGCCCGTGGGGTTCCGCCTCAAAGCCCGTGGCGTCGTCCGCCATCAATTGGTCGAGCGCGGCCCATGCCTCGCGGTTGCTCAGAGGCACAAAATCCGCTGCGATCTTCTGGGTCAGCAGCCGCAGGTAGGAAATCCGGGTGGCCCGGCAGAACAAAGCCGTGTCCGCTGCCGTCAAAGCTCCGAACCAGGTTGCCGCCAGGGAATGGTGGGCGTGCTGCTCGACCGAAAGGGCCAGAAACACATTGCTGTCGCAGAGGTATTTCATGCGCCTGGATTTCGTCCTTCCGCTTCCATTTCCAGCTCCAACAGGCGCTCACCGCTGAGTTCGAAGGGCTCGGCTCTCGCCGGCATCGGAATGATCGGCAGCTTCACCCGATGGCGGGCACCGGGCAATGGCACCGGAGCCGCCAAGCCCCGGCGAAACACCTCTTCCGCCACATCACGCAGCCTGCGCCCTTCACGGACTGCACGGAACTTCATTTCCCGAACCAAATCCTCCGGCAAATCAATCGTCGTTTTCACAAATCCAGCTTTCCAGCTTTCCAGCTTTCAGTCAAGTATCCACTTCGCTCACGGCCCACAGCATTTCTTGAACTT
>JANOZJ010000324.1:0-5534 GCA_031429315.1 Akkermansiaceae bacterium | reverse complement strand
CTGCGAGTCGCTCCATTGTGTCGGAGTGGCAAATGGACTGGAAGCCTTGCACCTCGCCATGCGGGCGCTTGGCGTCGGTCCTGGCGACGAGGTGATCGTCCCATCCAACACCTACATCGCGACCTGGCTGGCAGTCACCCAGGCAGGCGCGACCCCCGTGCCGGTGGAACCCGATTCCGCCACCTGCAATCTCGATCCGCTGTTGATCGAAGCGGCCATCACTCCCCGCACCAAAGTCATTCTAGCAGTCAACCTCTATGGGCAACCTTGCGACTATGATCCGATCCTCGCGATTGCCCGCAAGCACGGCTTGAAACTCGCCATCGACAATGCCCAGTCCCACGGTGCCCGCTACAAAGGCCGGCGCGTCGGCGGCATCGCCGATATCGAATGCCACAGCTTCTATCCGAGCAAAAACCTCGGAGCCTTCGGTGAAGCCGGAGCCATCACCACCAATGACGCCGCCTTGGCCGAGTCCATCCGCGTGCTGCGCAACTATGGCTCCAGGGTCCGCTACCACAACGAAGTCCCCGGGTATAACTCCCGGATGGACGAGTTGCAGGCAGCCTTCCTGCGGGTCAAACTCCGTCACCTCGACGCCTGGAACGCCCGCCGCAGCACCATCGCGGAGCGCTATTTCTCCCAACTCTCAACTCTCGACTCTCAACTCATTCTCCCCACCGTCCCGTCGTGGTCCGACCCCGTGTGGCACCTCTTCGTCATCCGCCATCCCCGCCGCGACGCGCTGCAACACCACCTGACCGAGCAAGGAATCCAGACCATCATCCACTATCCGATTCCGCCCCACTTGAGCGGGGCCTATGCCGCATATCGTGATTTCCCGCTTCCCGTCGCCGCAGGACTTGCCAGTCAGGTGCTGAGTCTGCCAATCGGTCCACACATGCCCGACCCGGATATTGCATGGGTCGTTAGATCTCTCTCCGGGTTTGTCGCCGGCTAGAGGCAAGGCGTTCCCCGTTGCCGCCCTTCTGTTTGCCGCATCCGGGGAAATACCCGTCGCGCGCACTGGCCTCAATGTCTTCAACTCCTCCAAAGTCCGGCTACGGCGAGATTCTCAAGTCATCTTCCATTCTGGGAGGCGCTCAGGGCTTAAGTTACCTGATCGCGATGGCCCGCACCAAAGCCGTCGCGGTGCTGCTAGGTCCCGCCGGGGTGGGCGTGGTGAGTCTCTATCAGTCCATGACCGCGCTTCTGGGAACTATTGCCGGACTCGGCATTCCATCCAGTGGCGTCCGCGAGGTCTCGGAGGCATGGAGCGCGGATGACTTGCAACGGACTGCCATTGCCCGTCTGAACCTCCAGCGCATTTCATGGACTACTGGAATCGCCGGCTGGATCCTCACTGCGTCGCTTTCCTATCCACTGAGCCAGTGGGCTTTCAGCTCCCATGAACACGCCCTCGCGGTTGCCATTCTCGGGGCAAGCGTGATGATCAGCACCGTCACTGGAGGGCGCATGGCCGTGATTCAAGGCATGCGCCGGATTGGCGATATCGCCAGAATCCAAATCCTTTCAATGACGGTCGAGACCCTCGTGGCGATCAGTCTATATGGTTGGCTGAGGGAAAAGGCGATCGTCCCAGTCCTGATAGGAAGCGCGGCGATCAGCTATGGCGTGAGTTGGTACTTTTCCTCGCGAATCCCCTGGGACAAGCCCACCCTTGATTGGAAACAGACCTGGGACGGCTCCAAGCACTTGATCGGCTTGGGAGTGGCCTTTGTGTGGACTGCCATTTTGGCCGCAGGTGTTGCATTGGCCACCCGGACCATCATCGTGAGGGATCTTGGAATCGAGGCCAATGGCATATTCCAATCCGCGTGGGGCATTTCCGGGATGTTTGCCGGATTCATCTTGGCCGCCATGGGAACGGATTTCTATCCGCGCCTGACTGCGGTTTCCCGGGATCATCCAAAAATGAATCAAATGGTGAATGAGCAAACGGAGATTGCCATTCTCCTGGCATTTCCCGGGTTGATCGGCACCTTGGTGTTCGCACCTTGGTTGATGAAGATTTTCTACACCGCCAAGTTCATCGAGGGTTCCGTCCTCCTGCCATGGTTCGTCCTGGGCGTGTTTTTCAAAGTGATCTCATGGCCCATGGGATTCATCCTGCTGGCAAAGGGCGAGATCCGGTGGTTTATCACTGCGGAAAGTCTCTTCAACTTGTGCCAGCTCGGGCTGACGGTCTATCTCATCAAAGCCGAGGGCATCACAGGGGCGGCCCATGCCTTCGCGGCACTTTATGGCATCTATCTGTTGGCCATGGTAGCGCTGAGCCGATCGCTTTCGGGATTCATTTGGAGCAGAAAAACATTCACTTTGTTGATCACAACCACCACACTGGTGGCTATCACGTTTTTACTCCAGAAATACGCGGGCGATTTCCCGAAACTGGGTTTCGGAACCGCACTCTGCCTGATTTCGGCCCTCGTCAGCATCAGGGGAATTGTCTCGCGACTCGGCAGTGACAATCGCCTGACTTCGACCATCGCGAAACTCCCGTGTGCCGGCTTTCTTTTCGGAACCGGCAAGTGACCGGCCACGTGGAATTGCTTGAATCTCATCCAACAAAATCCTTATGTCTAAAATACTATCCTCCGCTATCCGGATTTTCAAAGTGGCTTGCAGAAACCCGCGGGATCTCTTCCACATCTTTGGCGTCGCTGATTCGATGGCCCGGCAGATTGAGAATCCTGATTCGGATATCAGGGTTTTTCCAACAATCGACTTTTCGGCGATTCTCAATGATCCATACGGCTTCGAGTTCCGGATATTTCCCGGAGTTGGGGCATCGATTTCCTTAATTGAGGGAGCGGCTCTGGCGGCATTGATGCGGCGATCCAATGCCACGCGGGTGTTTGAATTCGGGACCTACAAGGGTGTCTCCACCACCCAGCTTGCCTTGAACCTGCCGGATGGTGGCATGGTATTCACTCTCGACCTCCCCGAGGATCATCCCGTGTATATTTCCTACAGCCAGCTTCCCTCGGAAAGCGGCATGAAGATGCTCGTTCCGCCCGCCCTGACTCACAAGATCACCTTCCTCAAGGAGGATTCCGCCGCCTTCGACACGACCCCATACCGGGGAACCATGGATTTGGTGTTTGTGGACGGATTTCACAGCTTCGAATATGTCAAAAATGACACGGAGAAAGGCCTTGAGATGCTTCGTCCCGGCGGAATCATCGCATGGCACGACTGCGTATCAAACCGACCTGAGATTGTCCGTTACCTGAAAACCCTCTCCCCTTTGCCAATACTCGTTGAATCATCGTCCCTGGCCTATGCGATCAAACCTCTCTGAAGTTTTCTCCATCGGGTCCGCGGACACTGCACGCCGTTCGCTTGCAAGCAATAGGCACTCATTCAGATGCAATTGCTCCTGATCAATCATTCCCTCTACACCGGCGGTGTCGAAACGCTGATGGTGCGCATGGCGAACTGGCTGGTCCGCAACGGCCATGGTTGCAGCATACTTCTGAGAGACTCGTTCGAGGGCGACCTAACGAAGATGCTCGATTCCGGGGTGAATCTCCGGGTGGTCGCCAACCAATGGGATCTGCTGGCGGTGCCGGGAATCGGTCAGTTGTTATGGAACCACTGGGATCTCCCCAAACCCGACGCTGTTTATACTCTGGAACAAAACTGGTCCACCATCGGTCTGCTGGTGCGGGATCTATTTCCCCAATCCCCACCCGCAGTTGCCACGGGAGCCTATCACATCAACCAGTTCGCTTATGAAGAGACTCCGCTGAAGTGGGGACGGATGGAGCTCTTCAGACAGCAGACCTATGACCGCCACTACCGGGATTCGCAGAAGTTCTTCATGTCGGAGGAAACCCGGATCGGGCACGAGACTTTCTTCAAGCGCGGCCTCCAGGAGGGTTGGGTATGGCCGCTACCCATTGAGATTCCAACCCGGAAATCCCTGATCGACAGGATCCCGGTCCCCTATCAAATTCTATCGATCGGCAGGCTCACGCTGTTCAAGACCTATTCCTGGTATATGGTCCCGATTCTCCATTCCTTGAGGGTGAAGTATCCGGATGTTTGCTGGCATGTGTATGGATTCGGCGGTTGCGAACGGGAACTCGTCGATGAAGTCTGGAAGGAGGCGATCCGGGACGGCTTGATCGTTTTCCATGGACCGATCACCTATCAGGAGATCCAAAGCGCCTTCAATCAAGCCGCGGTATTCATCGGAATGGGGACCACTCTGCTCGAAGCCGCCGCCGCCGGAGTTCCCTGCATCCCGGCGCTGGTGGATGACAAGGATGCCGCGAGCTGGGGGTTCATCGATCAAATGCCTTATTTCACGGTCGGTGAGACCGTACCTGGGATGGAACCCGGAAAGAAAGTGGCGGACCTTCTCCATCAGATCTTTCTCTCATCGCCCGCGCAGGTGGAGGCAATCATTTCAGCAGGTCGGAATTATGTGGATGCTTATTCCAGCGACCGCCTGATGAACAATTTTCTGGCACATCTCGGCGGGCTTGAGCGCGGTCACCGTCTGCCGCTCATGGTCAAAGCCCGTTACCTTTGGATAAGGTCCCTCAAGTTGATCCGCAATCTCTGTCTGTCATTCAAGCGCCGGGGCATGGAACCCGTGCGGCATCCGGGAGGAGACCGTCTCCTCCACTGAGTCCACCATCACCCATCCACTCCATGCCATTTGTTGTCGCCTGCCCTCAAAGAAGTTCCGCGGATTATCATGCCGAGGTGTTGGCCAAGCACGGGCACCTGCGCCGTTACTTCGTGGGAACCCGCAAGCCCACTGCGGGTATCCCCGCGGAACTCACATCGCTCAATCCGCTGTGGGGTGGGGTCGTCACTGCAAGCTCGATGGTCCTGCCGGGTTACCAAGGCGAGTGGCTCCGCTCGGCGCTGCATCCCTGGTTCGACCGCTGGGCGACCGCAAGACTGAAACCCGGCGACAATATCATTTCGAGCTACGGTTATGCCAACCATGCGTTCAAGAAAGTGAAGCGCGACGGCGGCTTCACCATGGTCGATGCTGGCAACTCCCATCCCGCCCATTTCTGGGAGGTCGTCTCCGAAGAACATGCGATCTGGGGAGTGAAACGGCCGCCCTACCCGCGCCACTGGAATCGCCAGGCGCTCGAGATGCTGGAGGACACCGACTATGTCATCTGCCCGAGCCGCTTTGTCGAAAAGACCTTTCTTGATCGCGGCTTCACCCCGCAACAACTGCTGTATGCGCCATTCCCGACCGATCTATCCTTGTTCCGCCCCGAACCCGGAACCATTCCCCCAGCCGACCCGCTGGTGGTGGTGAGTACCGGGTCGGTCAGCTTGCGCAAGGGCTTCCCCTATCTGTTGGAAGCGGTGCGAATGATCCGCAAGGACCGGGATGTCAAACTGTTGCTGACCGACCAGGTGGAACCCGCGATGAAAGAGATTCTCGCGACCTACAGTGATATCCCCATCGAGTGGGCACCCACCTTGGGCCACCGCGAGCTGGCCGCTAGATTGCGGACGGCCCATGTCTTCGC
>JANOZJ010000323.1:0-4766 GCA_031429315.1 Akkermansiaceae bacterium | reverse complement strand
GTTCTTACGTCCTGTGACATCGTGAATGGGAATATTCGCTAAATCTTTTCCTTGATCGATGCCCAGTCCTTTTCCGTTACCATCACGAAAAGGCATTTCCCGCCGCTCATCTCCTCCCACAGCCCGCCGATCTTCCTATCGTCCTCCGCTGCGAGCCAGCGATCCGCGCCTTTGTATTCGACCGCCAAGATGCGCCCGTCCTCCAGCTTGCAGATGAAATCCGGGTAGAACCGATCACCCGCCTTTTGGAGGAAAAACGACATGCCGTTGCGCCTCACCAAGTTCCGCACCCAGAATTTCACTTCAGCCTGCCTGTCCAGCCAGCATGCGCAGGCGTATTCCTCCTTCGAGTCGAAATCCCCAATCTTCGGGTAGTAGTGTTTCTCGAAGTCATGGTCGCCATACTTCCCATCGTAGAGCTTTAGGGGTGAGTAGGCATCCGGGTGGAACTCGAATTCATACTCCGTCCCCACTCTCACGCGCTTCTCCTTCTCCGCACCGAAGAGGAAAGTCTGGCACTCTTTCTTCACCGCCTCCTTGCGCAGCGCGGACACCTCCTCGGCGATCAGGTTTCTGATGTAAAACTTCCGCCGGTTCACCGTCGCGAGGTCGAAGCCCTCCTGCTTGAGCAAGCCGCCCACCCATCTTGAAACGAAGTTACGCTTGCTCGCGTGGGTGATCGAGTCATCGCGGATCTGCCGGCAGAACCACGCCGCTAGCTTCGCCTCCGTCCAGTGCTCCGGCACGTAGGAAAGTGCGAGGTCCCGCTCCAGCTCCCTGCCGAACTTCGTCTTCACCCGTCCCAGTTCCTCGTCGATGTCGATCTGCCCGCCCTCACCGACTTTCGCGCCACCTTTACCCAGCGCCCGCAACACATCGTCACTGGGGGTTGCGTGGTAGAGCGGCAGCTCCCATGGGTAATCGAGAGCTTCCGGCTCGTCAAAAAGGCGCAGTTCACCAGCGATCATCACCTCCATTTGTGGCACTCGGAAATCCTTGCCCAGCTCAGAGGGCGTCTGGAAAACCGTGACCAGTTCGCGGCTCTTTTCCGCTGCCTGCCGTAGGGTTTCCTTGGTGACTTCCATAATGGCCTTCGCCTGGAGTTCCTCGCCTTCCGCCGGGCTGAGCGGCGCGTTGATTGACAGCTTGCCGGTGGATTTGGAAAAGCTCACCTTCGCCCGCAGTCCTTTGGAAAGCCCCTTCGTTTCCAGGTTCTCCGGCAGCTTCACATCCAGCGGCGTGAAATCCATCCGCCGCCCTCGCTTGAGATCCAGCTTGCCTTGGTCCGTCCTCTGCGCAGCCACGAAGTCCGCCGCGTCTGCCCGGTTGAAGCCAGCCGAGGACACCAGTGTATCGCGCAGCAGGTTCGCCGTCTCGCCGAAGTCCCGGGAAACGACGTAGGCATAGCTCCTGTTCAGCTCCGGGGCCTCGCGACATTTCGCCTGCGGTTGACGCAGAATCCGGCCCAGCAATTGCTCCACGCTCTTCTCATTCCGCAGCTCGGTCATGCTCACCAACACGTAGGCGAACGCACAATCCCAGCCCTCCGCCAGCGCCTGCACCGTGATGATAAACTTCACCGGGCAAGCCGGATCAAGAATCCCCAGCGGGTAATCCCTATCAACCGCCTCCAGCCCCTTCTCGCTGCCAGTCGCCACGATGATCTCGTTCTCCGGGATGGCGTGGTTGCTCATCAGCTCCTTTTTCACCCACTCCACATTGCGGGTCTCCTTCGCCGTCCGGGTAGGCTCGGCCTGGATCAATACTAGCGGCCGCAGGTAGGGCTGTCCCATTTTCTCCTCCGCCCGCGCCAGCGCGGCCAAGCTTTCCCGCCTATCAATCGCCAGAGCTAGGCATTTCTGCTCCTCCGGCTCCGTTTCCAGCAGGATGGGAAGCTTGATCATCTCCTCACGCTTCAGCTCCACGGCGGAAACGGAATGCAGCACATTGCTCGGCGTCTTATCCACGTCCGGAGTCGCCGTCAGCTCCATGATTCCGCTCGGCTTGAACTTCGCCAACGTGTTGAAAGAAAGCTCCGTGCGCGAGTTGTGCGCTTCATCGATGATCACAAACGGCCGCCGCAACCGCAGTGCATTCACCAGCGAGTAGGCCGGCCTGCCGAGGTTTTCATCTTGCAGCAGCCCGCTCTTGCGCTCCGCGGAAAGTCCGGTGAAATGCTCCATCAAGCTGCCATTGTCCTCGTAAACTTTACGGTTCTCCTCGTTTTCCACTTGGAAAGCCTGCCGCGTTGCCACGATCACCACCGTGCTGGTGTCCAGCACACTTGGTTTCAGGGACTTCGCCTCGTCCAGGTCCATCACCGTCACCGGTCCCGCCTCGCGGAGAGCGGCATGGTAGGGATGCTCGCGGTTTTTCAGGGCATCCATCGTCTGCGTGCGGATCGCCGTCGAGGGCACCAGCCACAAGATCACCGAGTGCTCCGTGTGCAGGAGCGTCTGGTTGACCATCGCCACGCTCTTCGCCGCCAGCCAGGTCTTGCCGCCGCCCGTCGGCACCCGCAGGCAGAAGTAAGGCATCTCCGCAGGGAAATCCCCTTTGAGCGGCGTAAAATGGCTCTTCTCTCCCCACAACTCCAAAGTCGTCTTTTGGAAAGCATAGTCCGCATCCCCCAGATCCTGGCACTTGGTGAAATAAGCGGCCACGCTTTGCAGGCAGCTCGTCTGGTAGTCTTTTGCCTGGAAAGTTTTCATAGATACTTGGTGCAGATTGCCATCACACCTCGATCGCGTACGGGGTTTGTTTGAAAATGATGTTCCGCCGCGTTCTTTCTGCCTCGCCGATCCTGGTGGCTGCGGCGTAGATCACTTGCGGGCCGTCGTGCGGCGGCAGGCTGTCATAGACCGCCTTGGTCAGGATGTTTCCACCTGCCGGGCGCCTGTCGCCGAGGATGCCGTTGAAAAGCAGATACACCGCCGCCCCGTCTTTCACTCCCAGCAAGGGACTTTCCGCGTTCCCCGGATACCCTTCCCCCGTCTCCGCGAACCACACGAAATCCGCCAACTGCGCGAAGGTCACGTCATCCCGGATATCCCCGAACTCATTGAAAAGCGGCTCTTCGCTCAAGCGGCAGAACTGGAAACCGCTACCCAGCCCTCCCACCGCCTCTCCCTTCGCGTTCGTGTAGCCGCCCGCCACCCGCCGCACCCGCTCCGCCGTGATGTCCTGCGCGATCTTCTCCTCCATCTCTACCAGAATGAACTTCCGGTTGCCGCCGTCCTCCGTGTTCTGCTTCAAGACCGCATGGCCTGTGGTGCCGGAGCCTGCGAAGGAATCGAGGATGATCGAGTCTTTGTCCGTCGCGATCTGAAGTATTCGTTGAATCAGACGGGAAGGTTTCGGGGTGGCGAAAGATCGAGTGCCCAAAATCGCTTTACATTCTTGGGTTGCTTCTTGGTTATCACCACAGTCGTCTCTTTCCCAAACAGATTTCGGGACGACTCCTAACTTCACTTCTGATAAAAATCGCTTTAATGAGGGGATCGCGGACCCGTCACTTCCAAACCAAAGACGATTGTCTGCGCGGAGGCGATCGATTTCCGCGGGCGGGCGACTCCAACTTCTCCCAGAAGACGGAAGTGCCTCCCTGCCAGAAGGCGTGATGATTGGATAAAAATCTCTGTCGCGATGTTCAGCCCTAGTTAGATCGCTCGCTTTCCAAAGCCCTCTGGGATCTTTATCAGGATTTTTGTAAGCATTGTCCTGCTTTTCAGACCGAGGGATAAGATTTCGGACCCATTTATCTGAGTTGCGCGTGTAGATCAATATATGATCGTGCATTTCCGAAAAGTGTCTGGCGTCGTTCTGAGGAGAATATTTTTTAATCCAAATCGAGTTACTGATGAAATTTGGTCTCCCGAAAATCTCATCCATCAACAACCGCAAGCTCGCCACCTCGTTGTCATCAATCGAAACGAAGATCGCCCCATCCTCCGCCAGGAACTGTTTCAGCAGCACCATCCTCGGGTACATCATGCAGAGCCACTTGTCGTGGCGGGAGAGGTCCTCCGCCTCCTTGCCGACGGTCTCGCCGAGCCACTTTTTCATCTCCGGGGCGTTGACCCTGTCGTTGTAAACCCAGCCCTCGTTGCCGGTGTTGTAGGGGGGATCGATGTAGATGCATTTCACCTTCCCGGCGAACTTGGGGAGCAGCGCTTTGAGCGCGTGGAGATTATCCCCTTGCACGATGAGGTTTCCGCTGTCCTGCCCATGGGAAAGCGTTTCATCCGCCTCCAACAGCCGGAAGGGCACGTCCTTGTGATGGCGAATCACAGCGTCCTTGCCGATCCAGTCGAGAGTGGGCATCCGGGGTGAAAATTGGTGTCAGGCGGGGCCGCGGCCACCGTGCCGCTCATCCTCTGCGGGTTTTATCCACCCTTCTGTAGCGATTGCAAGGCTTCTCACCTCGTAGCACCGACAGTTTCCCAGGCAAACAGGGCATTGGGCCGTGTAAGATTGGGCGGAAAATTGGGCTGGAATCCCGTTCGGATAAAGTTACTTTGCACAAATGAAGTCGTTGGCATTGGAAGTGGAAGCAACTCTCAGCAGGCTGGATGCGCCCACAGCTGCCAAGTTCGAGCGCTTGGTCAGAGATGCCGTAGATCTGGTGCGTCCTGCTGGCACGGCAGCGAACTTGTTGGACGATTCCTACTTCGATTCCGTCATCGGGGCCTTTTCCGACGTCGAATTCGCACGTCCAGAGCAAGGTGAACTTCCCACTGTGAAAACGTGGTAATGATGTGGTTGCC
>JANOZJ010000322.1:0-9719 GCA_031429315.1 Akkermansiaceae bacterium | reverse complement strand
AAAGCCCGAGAAAAAAGCATCCGGTGGCGATGTTTTCCCGGTTGCAGGATCCAACGGGTGCCGCATGATCCGCTCACTTCGAAAACCGGGCATGAATTTTCTCAACGATTTGCATTGGCGGCCGACCATCGGCGACCCGAGTGCCATGGGCTGGTTCACGGTCGCCGCGTATGCCGTGGGGGCGATCCTGGCGGCGCGCGCCTGGCTCGGAACCAAGCAGCGGATCTGGCTGGCGGTGGCGCTCGGAATGGCCGCGCTGTGCGTGAACAAACAGCTCGATTTGCAGTCGTTGTTCACCGACATCGGCCGGGTCGTGGCTTATCGCGAAGGTTGGTACGAGCGGCGGCGGGAATTCCAGAAATGGTTCGTGCTCGGTGCCATCGCCGGAGCCGGCATCGTCGGGGGCTGTTTCATCTGGCGCTTCCACGGGTTTTGGCTGCGCCACAAACTGCTGACGGCGGGACTGTTATTTCTGCTGACCTTTATCGCCGTGCGCGCGATTTCAATCCATCACTTCGATACCTTTCTCAAGGTCAAGCTGCTCGGAGTGAAGATGAACTGGGCGTTGGAGTTGGCAGGAATCTCCCTCGTCAGCGTCGCGGCGGTTAGAAAACCCGCCGGAAAAACTACAGCAGGTTAGCCCTCCATCGCGTCGCCGACGACCTCCTCCGGGTCGATGTCCTCGCGTTCGTAGGAGGAAAGCGCGGCCCTCACCATCGCCACGGCGCTCTCGCGTTCGTCGTGGATGACCTGGACGCCGAGCTCCCTCAGGAGCGTGACCTCGCCGGGAAATTTCGCCCTGCCAAAAATAAAAATGCCGCTGTTCCTCTCTCTAACAAGCGGGACGGCGATGCAGGTGGCGGTCACCGAGGGAAACGTGAAGGCAACCAGCCGCGCGCGCTGGATGCCGGCGAGGTCAAGCGCCTCGGAGTGGGTGGCATCGGCGAACAGCACCGGCTGGCCGTCGCCCTTCAACTTTCTAACGGTGTCGGCATTCAACTCCATCACCAGCGTGTCCACCCCGCAGCGCTTGAGGGCCTCGTTGAGCGCGCGCCCGACCGGGCCGTAGCCACAAATGATCGCGTGGTCGGTGATTCCCTTGATCGCCTTGACCGGGGTCATCGCCTCGGGCGCGAGCTTGCGGACACTGAAGATGCCCTTGCGCTCCAGCCATTTGCCGAGCGGTCCGGCACCCCGCATCAGCGACGGGACGGCGGCCATCGTCACTGCGGTACACACTAGCAGCATTTGCTCGACGCTTGGATCAAACGGCCGGTAGCCGCCCGCCTTGCCGATGAGCACCAGCGAGAACTCCCCGGTGCTGGCAAGGCTGCCGGCGGCTAACAACGCCGAGCGGCCCGGCAGCTTGATCCATTTGAGCACCGCGAAAACGATCCCGCTCTTCAAGACCAGAATGATCAGGCTGCCTAACAACACTCGCCCCCAGTCCGAGGCGATGGTCGATAGATCGATGAGCAGCCCCACCGAAATGAAAAATATAGCCAGGAACAGATCCTTGAACGGCAGGATATCCGATAGAATGCGGTGGCTGTAAATCGACTCGCTGACCACCAACCCTGCGGCGAAGGCCCCGAGCGCAAGCGACAGGTTCAGCGCCCCGCCGGCGAAGGCGACTCCCGCGCACAGGCCGATCACCGTCAGCGTGAACAACTCGCGGCTGCGGGTGCGGGCGACGGCGTGCAACAGCGGCGTCAGGCCGTGGCGGCCTAACAACCATGCGCCCGCCAGAAACAGCCCGCCTTTGAGCAGGGCCGTGCCGATTTGCCCGGCCATCGCGCCCTCGCCCGCGCCGTAAAGCGCGGGCATCACGAGGAAGAACACGATCACCAGGATGTCCTGGAACAAGGCGATGCCCAGACTCGCGCGCGCGCCCGGATTGTTCTGCTGGCCCATGTCCTGGAACGACATCATCGAAACCGCCGTGGAACTCAAGGCGACCGCCATCCCCAGCACAATGCTGTCCGCCATGGGAAATCCCAAGGCCGTGGCGAGCAAGCCGACAATCCCGGCGGTGATGCCCACTTGCAGTCCGCCACCGATCAGGGCGATGCGCCACAGGTGCTTGAACTCGCTGAGCGAAAACTCGATTCCGAGGGTGAACATCAGCAGGATCACGCCGATTTCCGCGAAATTCGAGATGACCGGACTGCCCTTGTCCAGACCGGTGACCCACAACAGGCCGACATTGCCGATGATTACCCCGCTCAACAGATAGCCGACTAACAGGCTCTGTTTGAATTTCACCAGAACTAGGGAGATCAACACCGCGAGCACCAGAACCACGGTCAACAAGGCAAACAGCGGCGAGATGTTCGCCACTCCGCTTGCTAGGAAACATCCATTGAAAATCATCCCCGGCAGGTTCCCGCGAAATCATCAACGGGCAAAGGACAAAGCGCTCAAGCGGCTCTAACCGGCCAACGCGTGCCGTCGGCGGCCAGGTAAATCCATTCCGTGGCACCTCGTTTCACATAGCCGAGCGCATGGCGGATGCCACCGCTGGCGAGCGGGGAAACACTCGTCACCTCGCCGGCCGAATTTTCCAACGGCCCGGGAATCACTGGAGCTTGCGCGTCGATGATGAAACGGGTCAGCCGCTTGTTCACCTTGCCGGCGGACTTGATCCGGGAAATGACTTCCTGGCCGACGTAGCAGCCCTTGTGATAGGAAATGTCCGTTTCCTCGAGCAATGCTTCCGGCGGGAGCATGCCTTGCACCAGTTCACGGCCCCAAGCGGGAATGCCATTCGCAATCCGGAGTGCCTCCAACTCGTCACCACCGAGCAACGGATAGTCAATCGGCTGGCCGGCGGGAATCCACCAGTCGGTTCCGGCCACTCCGTAACGGTTCGACTCGCGGGCGGCCACGCCCGGCGGCAGCTCCGGCATTCGCACCATGAAATGGCACAATGCGAATTTGTTTGTTAGACCGACGACTTCCACGTCATCCGCGATGAGATAGCGGGTCAGGCGCGCTTCGAGTTCTTCCGCTAGACCTGCGGGGCCCGCGACCCACAACGCGCCGTTAGCGGCTTGCGTGACGGTGACGCGGAACTGCAGTTTTCCCTTGGCGTCGGTCACGCAGGAGGGCAGCGAGATTTCACCACCGGCCACCCGGCGCACGTCCTGAGTGATCTGGCCGTTGAGAAAGCGAACCGCATCCGGCCCGTGGAACTCCAACAGCGTCGGGGTTCCGAGATCAATCCGACGGATTCCGCTCACGCCGGTTGCAGGTAGGGTTTTGCCACCACCGAGAAATCCATATCTCCCAGACCAGCCTCACCGAGTGCTTCCATGCGCTGCGAAACCGCGGCAATCGCCGGAGTTTCCAGTCCCGCGGATGCCGCGAGGGAGAGCATGTAGCGGCTGTCCTTGGCCATGTTGGAAAGCGAAAAGTGAGTCTCGTAATCTCCCGCTGCCATCATCGGCAGCTTCATGCCTGCAAGCACTGAAGAGCTGGCGTTTTCGGAAACTGCCGCGATCAAGCAATCCGCTGACACTCCGTGGCGGGTGGCGATCGCGAGCGACTCGGCCAGTGCTTGCACGGTACAGGCGGAGATGAGATTGGTAGCCAGCTTGACCACCGTCGCGGCACCGACTTGGCCGCAATACTGTTGGCCCCTGCTGGTGGCGCTCAGATAAGATTCCAATTCCTTGGCCAGCACGGGATCACCACCAGTGTAATATAACAACTGCCCGTTGGCCGAGGCGATTTTGCTGCCGGTGAACGGCGTGTCCAAAAACCGGCAGCTCCGGGAAAGACATACTTCACTCAACCACATCGTCGTTTCCAAATCCACGGTCGCATGATTCAAAACGATCTGGCCGGGCTTGAGTGAACTTTCGATCCGGGAAACAATCCCGCGCACCGCCGGGGCATCCTTCAGATAGATGGAGATGATGGCCGCGCCCTCGACTGCGGCCTCAGGCGTGGCCGCTTCCCCCGCGATCCCTTTGGGCGTGCGGTTCCAGCAAGTCACCTGCCAGCCGGCATCCACCAAGCGCGAACAAGCGCGCGAGCCGATGATGCCGAGTCCGAGGACAGCGGCCCGCTTTCCTGATAGAGCGGTCATGGTTGCTGGCGTTGCAGGGCGAGTTCCACCAGCTTCGCCGCCTGTTTGCGGATCTCCGCCATCATTTCCTTGGTCGGCGGCTTGCCGTCAGGAAGAGTCATTTCCGTCCGCAGTCCGGCCAAGACGTCACGCATGGCAAGGTAGTTAGGTCGCTCGGAAATCCTAGGTTCCAATCCGGCCACCGACTCGGTGTAATAGTCCGCGATGTCCTCGCGCATCACCTTGCGGGCACGTTCGACAGTAAATTGATTGTCCACGGCGACGGTGGAAACCTCGAGCGCGCGAATCCATCCGCCGAGCGAGATCAGGTGCGCGAGGTCGGCGTCACGCAGGGAAACGAGTTCCGTTTCCACGTCGTGCTGGGTGGCCGTGAGTTCTTTTTTCATCTCCGCCACATCCTTCTTCTTGGCACTGTCTAGCAATGCGGCCGCGTGACGGTTTACCCGGTCGCCCGCGCCCAGTGCTTTTCCATAGCGGGTCAGATCCTTGGCGAGATCCTCGATCCCGTCCAATTGCTCCGCCTGCACCAGCAGGAAGCCATCGGCGATTAGAAATCCCAGCTCGATCGCCAGATCCGCGCGGTCCTGCGGCATCCGCGGCGGCATCTTGCGGGTGACTTCCGCGATTGGCAACGGCATCAGGAATTGCAAGGTATCAAACAGTTTTGAAATCGACGGCGCGGTGAATTCATTCACCGCCAACTCTTCACGCACATGCTCGTCGTCGACGAGATCCTTCGGGATTTCCCCCTTGGCCTGCGCATTCTCCTCCTGCGCCGCAAGCGGCAATACCAACATGACGAAAGCCCCTAACAGGCATGTGCGACTGATTTTCACGAGCGAAGTCTGCCATCCCGTCTCGCGTTCGGCAACCGACAATATCCGGCCGAGAATCATCCACGCCTACGAATCCAAGGGTCAGAATCCGCCTGAAAATTTGATTTGCCAAGTGCCCGGAGCTGCCGCAGTCTCCGCGCATTGGAACGACGGAGCGGTGTTTCGCGTCGCATTTCCGAAACTCCACCCGGGTTAACGCCCACCTGCCCTGCCGGGCCTTGGAAGCTTGTTCAAGCAAATCGAGCCGGTCAATCCGCAGGATCGTTATCTCCCTTCCTGACCTGCGGATCTGCGAGTGTTTCACTCACCGACCTGCGGCCCTCACCTCACCCCAACCCCTATTTCCATTCCTCATGGCCGGTCACAACAAGTGGTCCAAGGTAGATCCTCGACCAACCCGCGTCCTGAGCCGCTTCAATCCCCTGCCCTTTACCTATTAACCGATTTCGGATGAGCAATAACAACGATCAGGACACCATTCCGCAACCTCCCGCAGGCACCGCCAGTGACACCCCACCCGCCCGCAAACGAGCCACCAAAAGCGTGACACTCAAGCCCGCTGCCACAGACGAAGCCCCGCCGGCGAAAAAAGCGACTGCTCGAAAGGCCGCTGTTAAAAAAGTCGCCGTGAAGAAAGTCGCCCGGAAAACCACAGCCACCTCCACCCCGGAACTGCCATTCACTGCGGCTCCGGTGCCGAAGCTGATGCCAGCTCCCGAGGACGCACCGGCCACACGCCCCGCACGGCCGTCGCGGGCAAAGAAAATCACCGCGGAGGCTGCTCCAGCCGAGGCTCAGGCACCACCTGCTGAAGACGCCCCGCGTCGTTTCGGGCGGGTTGCTGGCGGCGGTCCTGTCACTAACAGGGAGCCCGCCGAGCCCCGCCTCCCGGCACCCGTCGCATCGATCCCCTATCCGCAGCCGATCACTCCGCCACCGGATCGGGAAAACCCACCGCAAGCCGGCCCGCCACGCGAACCCGAACGCCAAGCTCGCCCGCCGCAGGAAGGCCAGCCGCGCAATTTCCAACAACGCGACGGCCAAGGACAACCGCGGCCCGCCCAAGGCCAGCCTCAAGAAAGCCGCAGTAAAAAGCGCCGTGAGAAGCGCAAACGCCGCAACAACGAGCGCCAGGAACAACACGGACAACAAGGACAACACGGCCAGCAGCGCCAACCGATCCGCCACCGCAATGAAGGCGGCGGCGGCCCGCAAGGCCCCGCCAACGATTTCGACGACCGCCGCCCGGTCCAACTCAACGGCCCCAAAATCGAGGCCGATGGGATGCTCGAACTCGCGCCCAAAGGCTTCGGCTTCCTGCGGGTGCAAAAGAAGAATTTCGAACAGGCCCGCGACGACGTCTTTGTCACGCCCGAGACGATCCGCAAATACAACCTGCGGCTCGGCCAGTGGATTCACGGTCTCTATCAGGACGGCCCGCGCGGCCCGCAACTCGTAGAGATCACCACGATCAACGACATGACGCCCGAGGAAGCCGCCAAGCTTCCGCATTTCGACGAACTCAAGGCGATCAACCCGACCCGCCGGATCAGTTTCGAGACCACGCCCGAGCGCTTCACCACCCGCGTCGTGGACATCATGGCCCCCGTCGGCCGTGGCCAGCGCGGCCTCATCGTTTCCCCGCCCCGTTCGGGAAAAACCACGCTGCTCCTCCACATGGCCGAAGCGATCCGGGAAAAATATGACGAAGCGATCCACCTGATGGTGGTGCTGGTGGACGAACGCCCGGAAGAAGTCACCGAGTTCCGCCGCGCCCTCCAGGGCGCGGAGATCTATGCCAGCTCTAACGACGAACAGGCCCGCAACCACACCCGCATCGCCGAGCTCGCCATCGAGCGCGCCAAGCGGCTGGTCGAGGCCGGGAAAGATGTCTTCCTGATCATGGATTCCATCACCCGCCTTGCCCGCGCCTACAACGGCAACATGAACACCCGCGGCCGCGGCACCGCATCCGGCGGACTCACCATCGGCGCGCTCGAAGTGCCCCGCCGCCTGTTCGCCGCCGCCAGAAACACCCGCGGCGGTGGTTCTCTAACCATCATGGCCACCGCCCTGATCCAGACCAACTCCCGCGCCGACGAAGCCATCTACATGGAGTTCAAAGGCACCGGCAACATGGAGCTCGTCCTCGACCGCAAAATCGCGGAAAACTACATTTATCCCGCCGTGGACATCTTCAAATCCGGCACCCGCCGCGAGGAACTTCTACTCGCCGACCACATGCTCCACAAGATCCACCTCATCCGCCGTGGCCTCTCCGGCCACCGCCCGGCCGAGGCGATGGAGCGCCTGCTATTCTTCCTCAAGAAATTCCCCAACAACCCGCAAATGCTGCTGGAGATCAAGGGCTGAGCTGGAACCACCGAGGTTTTGGATTGACCGGGCACACGCTCCACAAGAGCCTGCCGCCGCATGAAATCCCTTCAATCCGCCGTCACGCTGCTGGCACTCGTTTCCTCCGCCTCCGCCGGAATCACCTTCGGCCCCGTCCGCGGTCAGCCCGGCGAAAGCGTCCGCCTCGTCACCCACTCGGAAACAACAGGCGGCACCATCGAGCGCACCGCCGCCGGAAAAACCAGCAACGGCAGCATTTCCATCTCCCGCGACCGCGAACTCGTCTGGACCTTCCGCGCTCCCGCCCCAGACGCCACCCGGCGCGGCATGGTCCGAGTTCCCAAAATCACCACCTCGTCGCTGATCCAAATCGACGGCAAAAAGGAAAAATCCACCGACAACAGCCCGCTCATTGGCAAAATGTTCGCCATGTCCAAGAGCCCGACTGGCGACTGGAAATTCGAACTCGACGGCTCCATTCCCCTCACCCGCGTCCAACACGAAATCGAGGAACTCACCGTCTATCTGAAACGCGACTGGTATCCCGCCCGCGAGGTCAACGTCGGCGACTCCTGGGAATTCGACCCGGCGTGGGTCAAGATGATCATCGAAAAAGACCTCTCCAAAGCGCAGACCATCGGCACCATGAGACTCCGCCAAGTCCGCAATACCGAGAAGCGCAGAGTCGCCGTCATCGAAGTGTCCATTCGCAGCACCGGCGCGGACCTACGTCCTGATGGCAGCGAGTCCGATGCGGCGGTGAATCTCAGCGGTGAAGTCCTGGTGAACCTCGACACCATGCTCGACGAAGCGCTCGAGCTCAAGGGCTCCATCACTTCCACTTACATCAAAGGCGCGGAATCCACCACGACGAAGCTTCCTATCCGAATGCTGGCGACCAAGACATTCGTCAAAGACCGCCCGATGCCTTGAGCCAAGTTCGCGTCCACATACGCCCATCTTCACCCGTGAGGCCATGGCAAACCTCGCGAATGCAAATGATTCCCATGAATGACTTGAAGCCGCAGATCGAAGCAGATGACGCACTTGCAAATGAGGGCGAAAACTGGATCCAAGTCGGAAGCTATTCTACCTTGCAACAAGCCAATGATCACGGGCTAGTCATCCTCGCCATGGGCGAGGCCTGTCGCGTCACCGAAGCCGAGACACCCGGTCAATACATTTTAGAATCCGAGCTTGATCCGGTAGTGTGGGTGTCCGCAGAGTTAGATGCTTACGGCAAGGATATCAGCGCCCCCGTCAATGCCGTTCCTGCTGCGAACGAGTGGCCGCGGCACTCGCCCGGTTGGGGATTTTGCGGCGTGTGGGTCATCACCTTGATGGCGGTTTTTTACTGGCAAGGGCAAGACTCGACCCTGGTGGATCGAGGTGCTTCATCGAGCATAGGTCTCATCAGTCACGGCGAGTGGTGGCGTCCGTTCACCGCGCTCTTCCTTCATGCCGATCTCGGACACCTCGTCGGTAACCTCGTCGGTGGGGTGATCTTCGCCGCCCTCGTCGCGAAGATGTTAGGTCCACTACTCGGCTGGACGCTGATTCTCGCATCTGGAGTTTTGGGAAACATCATCACCTCGGCACTCACCTACCCGCAGCCGTTCAATTCCATCGGAGCCTCGACTGCGGTCTTCGCGGCGTTAGGTATTTTATCCGGCGTTGGAATCGCGGAAACCCTGCAGGAACGCGCGCGCTTGCCGTGGTTAAGAATCATGGCACCCGTCTTCGCTGGCACCATCCTGTTAGGATGGCTAGGCGGCGGTCACGATCCACACACGGACGTGTTGGGTCACGTCTTCGGATTCAGTTCAGGCCTCGCTGCCGGAGCTGCGGCCGGAGCACTCGCGGAGAAGCGTATGACTGTAACAGCCTAACTTGGACTACTTTTTGGAGAGAGATTCCAGATAATCGAGTAGGCTGGCGAACGCGCGAATCGTCAGGCCACAACAAGGCCGGGCGGCATCAAGGAATTCGGGAGCTTTTCACGCTTAACGATGAAGTGCCGAGACTTTTCAAATCCAAGTCGTCCAGCGAGCTACTTCGGCAATAGTCTCTTCTTTCACTCAATACACTCAGGAAATCACCATCCCGGCCCTCGAGAGTCTGCGATGTCGGGCGTGGGTCGATTTTCCTTTTGCCCGGCGCGGTTTGCGGGTGTTTGATGCGCGCACTCATGAACATCGGTATTGCCCAAATCAACGCGGTCATCGGGGACTTTCCCGGTAACGTGAAACGCATCCTTGCCGCCTATCGAGAATGTCTTGAGGCAGGCGCGGACTTGGTGATCACGCCCGAGTTATCCCTAGTCGGGTATCCGCCGCGGGATTTGGTTTTTAAATCGCAATTCGTGCCCAAATGCCTGCAAGCGCTGGATCACCTCGCTGGTGAGATCCGCGAGGTGCCCTTGCTCGTCGGCTACG
>JANOZJ010000321.1:0-3758 GCA_031429315.1 Akkermansiaceae bacterium | reverse complement strand
GAGCAAGTCGAGGTGGCAAAGAGCGACTATCAGAAATCCGCCTACGATCACTCGCGTGCGGAAATGCTCGCTCAAGTGGACAAAGAATGGGAGCTGCAGGTTCCGGCCCAAGCGATCGAGCCATCACTCACGGATGCCACCGCCGGGGCCTATTCGGAAAGCGGCGTTTCCGTCAAAAACAAACTCGACCGGATCATCATTTCGAAAATCGCCCTCGACCAAGCGTCGCTGGACGAAGCTCTTGAGTTCTTGCGTCTGCGCGCCACGGAAGGCGACGCGCTCGAACTCGATCCGTCCCGCAAGGGCGTGAATTTCACGGTCAATCTCGGACCACCGGATTCCCCGGCCGCGACCAAGGTCCGCAGCGTCCGGTTCGATCTCCAGCTTGCCAACGTGCCACTGTCCCAGGTTCTCAATTACATCACCGCGATCACCCACACCACCTTCACGACGGACGATTTTTCAGTCATCATTTCCGCAGCGGGTTCCGACTCCACCGCACTGGTCGCGCGGAATTACCGGGTCCCCCCCGATTTCATCAGCAGCATCAGCAATGGCGGCAGCGAGCCGGCGGCGGCCGCTGACCCCTTTGCCACAGCTCCGGCAAGCGGAGGCCTTCTGGCCCAACGCCTCGGTGCCAAGGAAGCGTTGATCAAACAGGGCGTGGCCTTTCCCGAGGGGGCCACCGCCAGCTACTCTCCCGCCACCAACACCCTCCGCATCGTCAACACTCCCAGCAATCTGGACTACATCGGCCAAATCATTGACGCCCTCACCAAAACCGAGCCGGTCATGGTCTCGCTCAGCGTGACCATGATCAAAGTGCAGCAAACCGACCTCAAGGAACTCGGCTTCGACTGGCTTCTCACCAACCTCGGCTTCGGCGGCGCGGGCTGGCCCCCCGGAGCGGACAAGCTGAATTTCGACGGCGGCACCGTCGGCAACGGCCGGCCACTGGGTGATATGGAGTTGCCCGAGGGTTCTATTACCCGGAATCCGATCACTTCCGGAAACCGCAGCGGCGATTCCGCCATTTCCGGAAACTCCCTCGATAGTTTGATCAACAACCAAACCGGTCGCCAACTCAGCCGATCAGCTCCGGGGATCATCGGCGGCTATGCCAACATCGACGAAGGCACCCTCCAAGGACTGATGCGGGGGCTCGACCAGAAAAAGGGCACCGACATCATGGCCCAGCCCTCTACCGTCACCCGTAGCGGCCAGTCGGCCTCGGTCAAGGTGGTCCGCGAGTTCATCTACCCGACTGAGTATGAGCCGCCCGAACTGCCGCAAAACACCGGTGGCGGTGCCAATAGTATTTTCGGCGGTGGCGGCCAATCCCAGGCTGTTACCCCGTCAACTCCCACCGCCTTCGAAACTCGCGATGTCGGCATCACCATGGAGGTGCTTCCCGTGGCAGACGCCAACAAGCAGTTTGTCAACGTCACCCTCAGTCCCTCGTTCGTCGCGTTTGACGGCTTCGTGAACTATGGCAGCCCGATCAACTCGACCCAACAAGGGGTGCTCGGCCCGGAAACCGTCGTGTTGACCGAGAACCAGATTCTCATGCCCGTTTTCAGCAAACAATCGTTCACCACCAGCGTCAATGTCGCTGACGGCACAAACCTGGTGATCGGCGGCTTGATTCAGGAAACCGTGCAAAACGTGGAGGATCACACCCCGATCTTTGGAAGCATTCCGATCGTGGGACGGCTGTTCCAATCCAAAGCAAGACAGCCGGTCACCACCGCGATTATTTTCCTCATCAAAGTGGAGCTCATGGACCCGACCGGTCGACTCTATCGGGATCGCTGATCTTGACTCAATTTGACTTCCTCTCGCTTTCCTCCAGCTTTAAAAATGTCAGCCGCCCCTAGCGAGCCCGAAAAGTATTCGATCGACGAGATGATGGATCGACTGAAGGACAGCCCTTCAGAGAATCCCGAGGATGGCGAGCTTGTCACCCGCGCCGACGGCAGCCAGGCAATCCGGGTCCGCAAGCGGAAACGCCGCTCTAGCCAACCTCACAAGGAAGAGTTTCAGCGCACCCGGCGTGCCCGCATCATCCAGGTTTCCGCCGCGCTGGTTTTGGTGTTGGTCGCCGCCTTGGCCATCGGCGGGGCGATTGCTTACGCCAACAGCAGCCCGTTCCGCCGAAGCCTGGTTCGTAAAATCGAACAGGTCAGCGGCGCGACCATCGAGCTGCAACTGTTCCGGATGAACCCGCAGACTGCCAACGCCGGGAGCTTTTCGCTTGCCTGGCCCGATGGCAACGTCTTGAAAAGCCTCTCAATGAGAGGGCTCACCGCAGAGATTTTCCCCGCGAGCTTCTTCGGGAAATCCATGCGCGGCGAGGAAGTCTCGTTCGGCTACAGCGTGCTGGCTTTGCAATTTCCCAAACCCGGCCAAGCCCTGAGAAACTCTCACGCTGCCACCGGAGCATCCCCGATCCATTTTAATCGCTACCGGATTCCGATGCTTGACGTCACGCTGGGTAACCCTGCGGCACCGCTCATCAAGCTCGCCAACACCGAAGCCTCCCTGACTCCCGAGAACATCAATGGCCGGCCCCAGTTGAGTCTCTATCAGGGCGAGCTGGCCATCGCCGGTTGGCCGAAACTGCGGTTGGATCGGGCGCTCGTCGAGTTTCGCGGGAACGAGACCGACATCATCGGCCTGCGCGTCCTCCATGAAAGCGATGATCGTGGCTCACTGGAGTTTAGCGGCACGGTTGCTCCTTACAAACCGGACCAACCCTCCACTCTGGCTGTTAGTCTCGATGCCTTCCAGCTCTCCGGCATCACCGGACCCGCTCTGGGGCGGCTTTTCTCCGGTAAAGTCGATTCCCTGCCGGTCGCCAAATCCAACTCCCTCTCATTCCTGCCTACCGACAAATCGTCGCCGATCCTTGAGGTTTCATTCCGCGTATCCCCCACTTCCAAAATCGAGGTCCAGGGATTTCCGTTCTTGTTTGCCCTCTCTCAGATCCTGGGCGAAGACCCGTGGTTCGAGCATCCTGTCTTCGAGGGGGATGCCCGTGGAGTGATCCATCGTGAAGGCGGGATCGTGACGCTCCGTGACCTCAGTTTGGAAGCCAAGGGCCGCTTGGCATTGCGGGGGGAAATCTCAATCGCCGCCAATCAAACCGTCTCCGGCGGGCTCCAAGTCGGCCTCGCCGAAGCGATGATTGCAGACGCTCCAACCTCACGTCTGAACTCCATGTTCGGCCCGCCCAAAGACGGTTTCCGCTGGCTCACTCTTAAGATTAGCGGTCCGGCATCGCAGCCGGTGGACAACTTCAAGGAGCTTTTCTCCACCGCCGCCGTGACTCCCCGCCAATCCCCCGCGCCAGTCGAAACTGACGGCTCGTCGTTCGAGGAGCTTACCCGTCCCAGATAGAACGAGTTACACCGAATTTAACGCTCCGCCAGCCGCCTGGAATTCGGCTGCTCTCCGGCCCGCAAAATAGGCCGAACATTTCCAAAGATGAGCGTGGCGTTCCGGTCGGATTTGGTTCACGGTAGAAGACGGATAAGGCAGTTAGACCTGCCATCCGCTCACCCAAAAAACAAACCAATACCACCATGCAAACTGCCAACGTCAATCTGCCGATCACCGTCACCGTGAGACACGAGCAAGTGACCGATGCCCTCCGCGAACACGCGCACAAGAAAATCGAGGGACTTCACCTCGACTATCCGCGTATCATCGAGGCCAAGGCCATTCTCGACGTCCAACGAAACCGGCACATTGCCGAA
>JANOZJ010000320.1:0-33423 GCA_031429315.1 Akkermansiaceae bacterium | reverse complement strand
TGCGAACATCGTAAGCACGACCACCCCGGCGAATGCAAGCGCGCCGGGACCGGGCGTGATGGTCATGTAATTGCCGAGCTGGACGAGCGCCACCAAAATCCCGACGACGAAGATATCGACCATCGACCAGCGGCCTAGCAGCTCGGTGAACCAGTAGATTTTTCCCAGCATGCTTGGCGAGGGACGGGTCTTGCCGGTGGCGGCGAGACAAAGCCAAGTGAGGGCGATGATTTTCAGCAGCGGGATCAGGATGGAGGCGGTGAAAATCACGATCGCGATCGGGTAGGCACCTTGCCGCCAAAAGGTCCGCATCCCGGTGAAAATCGTGTTTTCCGTGATGTCGCCGAGTTCCACCACCGTCATGACTGGCAGCATGTTCGCCGGAATGTATAGCGCGGCGGCGGCGACCATCAGGGCAATGGTGCGCTGGATGCTGTTGAGTTTGCGCAAATGCAAACGCGTCCCGCAACGCGGGCAGTCACCAAGAGCGACCTGGGAAACTTTCCCGCAGGTGTGACAACCGGCCAAGCCGACACGGGCGGCGCGGGGTAAAAACTCACTCATGACTTCGCCACCTCCAGCCGATCCCACAGTTCGTTGCGGTCGATGCTCGCCACCGCCGCAGCCATGCAAACCATCAGCGCGCCGAACGCCCAGAAGCCCATGCCGAAATGCACGTCCGCCACTTTCCCAAGTTTCAACAAACTCACCAGCACGCCTAGCAAAAAGACTTCGATCATGTTCCACGGTTCGGTTTTGTTCATCCATTTGGCCACGTGAGTTGCCCCTGGCGCGATCCGCCCGAACATCAGCGGCCCGCAAACATAAATCAATCCTCCTGCCATGCAAATCGGCGTGACAATGGTGAACAGCACCAGCGCCATTCCAAGGATCGGGCTGCCTTGATTGACCAACTCGCTAGCCGCAGAGACGATATTCAACGAAGTCCGGATGCTCGCGGCATCCATCACCAAAAACGGAAACGAATGCACCAACACCATCAGAATCAACGCAGTGACTGAAAATGCCGTGGCTCGGACCAGCGAGGCTGGACGATTCTGATAGAGAACCGCGCCGCAGCATCCGCAGCGCGCGGCCGTGCCCTCCGGCAGCGCCGCCGTTTCGTGCAGCGTGTCGCAAAAATGACACACCGAATAGTGCGGCCCGCCGCGCGGCATCGGCCACGGATGCATGGCCCGCTTGAATCTGGAAAATGGCGTCTTCATCTTATCGGAGAGCCACGACCCGCTGGGCAAGTTCGCCCAAACCCTCGACACCACATTCCACAAAATCGCCCGCTTGCAAGTAGCGAGGTGGACTCATTCCCATCGCGCAGCCGCTCGGGGTGCCCGTCGCCAACACGTCGCCGGGCAGCAACGTCATGAAACGGCTGACATAACTGACCAGTTGCCTGACAGAAAACGACATGTCGCCAGTCCAACTGTTTTGCCGCAACTCGCCGTTCACCTTGCACCACAAGCGCAACTTCTGCGGGTCGTCCACCTCATCCGCCGTCACCATCCACGGTCCCATCGGTGCGAAACTGTCGGCGCTTTTGCCTTTGGTCCACTGCCCGCCCATTTCCTTCTGGAACGCCCGCTCGGAAAAATCACAGAACGTCGAGTAACCGGCCACGTAGTCCATCGAATCACGCTCGTCCACGTACGACGCCGTGCGGCCGATAATCACCGCGAGTTCCACCTCGTAGTCGAGCTTCGTCGAACCACGCGGGATGATCACATCGTCAGTGGGTCCGCTCCACGCGCTGGTGGCTTTCATGAAAATGGATGGCTCGGTGGGAATCCCCTCGCCCAGTTCCTTGGCGTGTTCGAGATAGTTCTTGCCTATGCAGACCAATTTCGAAGGCCGCTCGATCGGCGGACCAAGACGTGTTAGAGGATCCACTTCCGATCCTCCCGGACACCCGTCCTTGACCCACTCTGCCAGCGATTCGAGACCGCCCATCGCGAAAAAACCCTCGTCGTAATCGTTGAACTCACCGCTCGCATCGATCCTGCGCCCATCTGGCAGGAGAATCCCCGGCTCCTCACGCCCCTCGTCACCGAACCGAATCAATTTCATGTGCGCGGTGTAGCAAACCTATCTGGATTGAGGAAAGCGAATCTTGCGCCAGTCTCATTCCCCCGCAGGGGCAAAACATGGGCAAAAAATAAGCGGCCCGGCTGATCATCCCCTTGGGAAAAACCCATTAACCCGGGAGGCATCTCAGTCGGACCGCCTTGTCTTGCGACGCGGAAGGCTTAGCCGCCGCCGCGCCCCACGACAAGAATAAATTGAAATAAAATGCATAAATTCAACACACCCGTCATTTCAAACAATCGACGACATTCAGCGCCAAGAATATCCATTCCGCCGAATATCACCGCTAACCGCTAAGTCCCTTATCCCATATTGGCAATCCACATGATCGCCTTGATCACCGCGGCAATGATGCCGATCGCGCCACCGAGCACCCCGATGACGCTGAAAATCCCTCCGCGGGTTGCGGGTGAAAGCGATAGCAACAGGCCGATGATCCCCAACAGCATCGCGGTGCCGGCAAGGACGAAACCGAAAAACGCTCCCACCTTGAAACTACCGATCGCCGCCACCACGGCAAGGATCGAGGGAATACTGAACGCGGCTTTGGATGTTTTGTTAGAGTTCATGGGATTGGAGGAGTTGGGTGGCGGATGGAATATCACCACAATGTCAGACGATAATAGAACGCAGTTCGCGCGCGCCGTCAAGCGGTCCGATTCACCGCCGTGGCCCGCTCTCCTCCTCCACCGCGTTCAAAAGGATCCGCAAGGCCCCGCCGGAGATCCAGACCTCGTAGATCAAGCAACCGAGCGTCATGGAAGCAGCCTAAACAGGAACCCTTCGCCGCAAGAAGCGCCAAGTCGGAAAAAAATCGCATGAATGCTCCATGGCACGGTCGAGCCCCACGGGTGCGGTCGCTACGAGAATCGGCTTTTTTTTCCCACACGGGAGGTCCAGTTTCCGGAGGTCCCGCATTTTTTCGGGATGAATATCCGTCCTAGCGTCTCTCATTTTCGATTATCCTGATTTCATCATGCATCGCATCGCCCTTTTACTCGCAGCCATTTTCACCTGCACCGCCACGTTGCATGCCCAGTTGGGAAAAATATCGTCGGACGCGCAGTTGTTAGCCGGAGCAATTTCCATCGCACCCGGCAAGACCTTCACCGTGGCCCTGCAGTTGTCGCACCCCGAGGGCTGGCACAGCTATTACAGGAATTCCGGCGGCGTCGAGCTCCCGCCGGCCATCAAATGGGGACTGCCGGCAGGCTTTACCGCCGGACCGATCCAGTGGCCGGTGCCCGAGGTGAAGGTCGGAGAATACGGGACCAGCTACATCTATCAGGGAGAACCGGTCTTTCTTGTCGAGATCACCGCGCCGGCATCGCTGGAAGCCGGCAGGAGCGTTCTACTAACGGCCGAGGCAACCTGGCAGATCTGCAAGGAAAGCTGCATCAACGAGGAGAAAAAATTCACCCTGGAGCTTCCGGTGACGGCTGCGGCGGTGGAGGACGCGGCGCAGGCCGCAATGTTTGCGCAAGCCCGTGCCAAACTAACCACCCGGATTCCATCACTGAGGGTCACCGCACAATCCGATGGCGGTGACATCCAACTCCGGGTCGAACCCGCGCGCGCCACCAACGGCAAGCCCACCGATTTCATCCCGGACCAACTCTTCCTCCAAGCGGCAAGCGCCGACGGAAAAATCGAGGCGGACGGAGACGCCTGGAGAGTGACGTTGAAGCGCATCAAGATGAACAGTTTCGACAAAATCGTGCCCCAGGGGAAATCGCTTTCCGGGATTCTCGTCGGCCCGCTGGCGCTGGAGATCCCCCACACCGTCATCGGCAATCCTCCCGCCAAGTCGCTGCCACTCGCCGAGTTTCTCCCCGTCCTCGGCGGCATGTTGTTAGGCGGGCTGATCCTCAACCTGATGCCCTGCGTGTTCCCGGTGATCGGCTTGAAAATCATGGGCTTCGTCCAACAGGCCGGCCAGGACCGCAGCAAGATCGCGCTCCACGGCGGCATGTTCGCGGTGGGCGTACTCGCGTCCTTCGGCGTGCTCAGCGGGATTCTGTTCGCCGCCCGCTCCGCCGCCGGGAACTCCATCGGCTGGGGCTATCAGCTCCAGAATCCGTGGGTCGTCCTCAGCCTGATGTTGCTGATGTTCGTCCTCGCGCTCAACATGTTCGGCCTCTTCGAACTCGGAACCTCCGCCACCTCCGTCGGCGGCTCGCTGCAGTCGAAACAAGGACTCGGCGGCACGTTCTTCTCCGGCGTCCTCGCCACCATCGTCGCCACGCCCTGCTCCGCGCCCTTCCTCGGCGTGGCCATCGGCGCGGCGATCGCCCTGCCTGCCTTCCAGTTTTTTACCGCCTTCGCGGCGATGGCGGTCGGGCTTTCGCTACCCTATCTGATTCTATCGATTTTCCCGGGCCTGATCGGCCTGCTCCCCCGCCCTGGCGCGTGGATGGAGAGCTTCAAGCAGGCGATGTCGTTCCTGCTGTTTGCCACCGCCGGTTACCTGCTGTGGGTTTACGCGGGGCAAATCGGCCTGGACAATCTGCTAGGGCCGATCTTCGGACTCAGCGGAATCGCGGTGGCCGCCTGGATTTACGGCCGCTGGAACCTGCCTCACCGGCCGCGACGGACCCGCTTCACCGCCATGACTCTAACCGCGCTGTTCGCTGCCGGAGGATTCCTGCTCGTCAAGCCGCCGGAAAAATCCGCGCTGGTCTGGGAGCCTTGGTCGCAGGAACGGGTTGATGAGTTGCTAGAGGAAGGCACGCCCGTTTACATCGACTTCACCGCCCAATGGTGCGCCACCTGCCAGGTGAACAAAAAGCGCGCCTACACCGCCGAGGTCATCGCCCTGATGAAGCAAAAAGGCATCGTCGCCCTCAAGGCGGACAAGACCAGTCCCGATCCGAAGATCGAGGAGAAACTCCAGGAACTCGGCCGCTCGGCGATCCCCGTGAACGTGCTCATCGTCCCGGGAAAAGACCCGCTCATCACCCCGGAATTGCTCACGCCCGCCTACCTGAAGGAGTTTTTCTCGAAGGAAATCCCCTGATAGGGAGGCATGGACCTCTCGCCCATGTGATGGGAGGAGACCTCCCACTATTTTTCGCATTGTTGAATCAATTCCCCCTCCAAAATCTTGCCCACCCCGCCGGGCTCGCTTACACCGTCCGCCCGCCATGACCCACCTCGAAGCTATCGCCCGCGAAACCGGCATTTCCCTTTCCTCCGTCACCACCACTGCCAAGCTGCTCGCCGAGGGCGCGACAGTTCCCTTCCTTTCCCGCTACCGCAAGGAGCAGACCGGCTCGCTCGACGAAGTCCAAATCACCACCATCCGCGACCGGATGCTCCAGCTCGCCGAGCTCGACTCACGCCGCAGTGCGGTGCTGAAATCCCTGGAAGAGCGCTCACTCCTCACCCCGGAGCTCAAGAAAAAACTCGAAGCCGCCCTCACCCTCGCCACCGTCGAGGACATTTTCGCGCCTTACCGCCCGAAGCGCCAGACCCGCGCCACCAAGGCGATCGAGCGCGGCCTCACTCCGCTCGCCGACTTCATCTTCGAAAACCAAGCTGCCGACCCCGAGGAGGAAGCCGCCAAGTTTCTCAACCCGGAAATGGAAGTGCCCACCACCGTGGAAGCGCTCGCCGGTGCCCGCGACATTATCGCGGAACGCGTCGCTGACGACGCCCCACTGCGTGGACGCGTGCGGAAAATCTACGAAGAGGAAGCGACCGTTTCCTCCAAGATCATGTATGGAAAAGAGGAGGAGGCCGACGCTCAAAAATTCCGCGACTACTTCGAGTGGAGCGAGCCGTTCCGCTCCATCCCGTCGCACCGCACGCTCGCCATCCGCCGCGGCGAAAAGGAAGGATTCCTGCTCATGCGGGTGGAAGTTCCGTTAGATCGAGTGACCTCCACCGCCTTGCCCGAGTGGGTGAAATCCAATGGCCCAGCCGGCCTGCAAGTCGCCCAAGCGGTCGAGGATGGCTGCAAGCGACTGCTCATGCCGTCGATGGAAACCGAGGCCCGCTTGCTTGCAAAGAAGAGTGCCGACGTCACCGCCATCACCGTCTTCGCCGACAATTTCCGCGAACTGTTACTGGCCTCGCCGTTGGGTGAGAAGCGCTTGTTAGCCATCGACCCCGGCTTCCGCACTGGTTGCAAGACGGTCGTGTTAGACCGCTCCGGCAAGCTGCTGCACCACACCGTGCTTTACGCCACCGCCGGCTCGCAAAACCAAGCTTACGAAGCCGCCGTCGAGGTCACCGCGTTGATCAAGAAGCACGACATCGAGGCCATCGCCATCGGCAATGGCACCGCAGGCCGCGAAACCGAGTCGTTCATCAAAAAACTCAAACTCCCCTCCTCCATCCCGGTCGTGATGGTCAATGAAAGCGGCGCTTCGATTTACTCCGCCTCAGATGTCGCCCGCGAGGAATTCCCTACCGAGGACGTGACCGTCCGCGGCGCGGTAAGCATCGGCCGCCGTCTGATGGACCCGCTCGCCGAGTTGGTGAAGATCGACGCGAAAGCCATCGGCGTCGGCCAATACCAACACGATGTCGATCAGCGGGCGCTCAAAGCCAGCCTCGACGACACGGTTGTGAGCTGTGTCAACGCCGTCGGCGTCGAGATCAACACCGCCTCCAAGCAACTGCTCTCCTACGTCTCCGGCCTCAATGCGTCGCTCGCCGAAAACATCGTCGCCTGGCGCAATGAAAATGGTGCCTTCACCTCGCGCGAGCAGTTGAAGAAAGTCCCGCGCCTCGGCGAAAAAGCCTTCGAGCAAGCCGCCGGATTCCTCCGCGTCCGCGGTGGCAAGCACCCGCTAGACTCGTCCGCCGTCCACCCGGAACGCTACCCGCTCGTCGAGCGAATGGCGGCCGACGCCGGTTGCAAAGTGGAAGAACTGCTAGGCAACGAAGCCGCCCGCAAGAAGATCGACCTGACGAAATACGTCGATGACCAAGTCGGCCTGCCCACCCTCAAGGACATCGTCGCCGAGCTTGCCAAGCCCGGCCGCGACCCGCGCAAGCAATTCGAGATGTTCTCATTCATCGACGGCGTCGATAAACCGTCTGACCTCCAGATCGGCATGAAACTTCCCGGCATCGTCACCAACGTCACCGCCTTCGGAGCCTTCGTGGATGTCGGCGTCCACCAGGACGGCCTCGTGCATGTTAGCCAGCTAGCAGACCACTTCATCCGCGACGCCTCGGAGGTCGTCAAAGTCGGCCAAAAAGTCCAAGTCACCGTCGTCGAAGTCGATCTCAAGCGCAACCGGATCGCCCTCTCTATGAAGTCCAAGGTGGATCTAGACAACCGCCGCTCCGACTCCGGCGACCGCGACGCCCGCCCTAACAGCGGCGGTAACCGCAACCACGGCCCCCGCCCGCAGGGAAATTCCGCGAATTTCAACCCCGGTGCCGCACAGAACAACGACTGGTTCTCTCAAGCGCTCAGCCAGGCAAAGAAAAAATAAGGGGAATGGACGTCTCTTCGATTCAGAGCGCCCCAAGTGCGCCTCTGAAACAAGGAGCAGCGGACTCCGATCCACCTTGTCCATGGAAAGCCGATGAACGGCGGTTCACATCTCCTCATCGTCGCCTAATAGGCTTTCCCTTCCACGGGGCGACAGGAATGTCGCCACTTCTTATTGGCGCGCTCTCCTACGCTCCCGGAGCATACTTCGCGAGGAGTTCTTCGGCTTTGGCGGGGGCGACGGCTTCGTGGAAATCGTCGTTCACCAGGCAGACCGGGGCGCTGCCGCAGGAGGCGAGGCACTCGGCGAACTCGACGGAGAATTTCCCGCAGGGCGAAACGGTGACCGGGTGATGATGGGAATCGCTGGCGGAGCGGTCGATGCCTGTTAGCTCGCACAGGCGTTCCATCAGTTCGTAGCTGCCGCCCATCGCGCAGGACAGGGTGCGGCAGACGCGGATGTGGAATTTCCCGGGCGCGGACTGGCGGAATCCCGGATAGAAGGTGACGACTTCGAGCACCTTGATCGGCTCGATGGAGAGCTTGTTAGCGACCCATTCGATGGCCGGCGCGGAGATAAAGCCGAACTGGTGCTGGACGATGTGGAGCAGCGGCAGGACCGCGGCGCGCTTGCTCTCCGGGTAGTGGGAGATGCGCATGTCCGCCTCGGCTTCGAGTTCCGGAGTGATGGCAAACGGTTGATAGAATTTGCTGCCTGGGGTCTCGTGGGAGGCGACGGATTCTTCGAGCGTGGACAGGGTCGAGTGGGACATGAATGAGTTAGGATCGGTGGCGTGCGGGGGCCCGGCTTACTTTTTCAGGAGGGTCGCCAAGTGATTCATGACCACCGCCGGACCCACATAATTCTCGCCTTCGTAACTGGTCTTGAGGAGCTTGCCCTCGGTGTCGGTGAGGACCAGATTGGGAATGCCGCGACCGGGATGTTTGAACTCTTTCTTGAAGCGCTCGACCTTGGAGAGTTTGAGCTGCGGCCATTGCATTTTCTTTTCCACAGCATATCCCTCCATCGCAGCCTCATCTCTATCGCTGGTGACCAGAATGATCTCAAACTCGTCGTTGCCGGGCTTTTTCGTACTGTAGAAATCCACCAGCGACGGGGTGAATTGCTGACACGGCCCGCACCAGGAGGCAGTGTAGTAGAAGAGATAGTATTTCGTGGGCTTTACGAAGTCTTTATGCGAGGCAAGCCCCTTGCCCTTGAGGGCGACCAAGTTGCCATCAAGCGCTTCGTCGAAGACACTCGTCTTTGCTGCTGCGGCGGGAGCCGCAGGCTTCCACTCATTGAGGATTTTGGCATCCGCCTCGGAGAAACTCGACACCGCCACATTGACCTTGCGGCCATCGCGCATTTTGAACTCGCCCATGGCCCCGCCACCACTTGCACCCACGGAAACCAGTTCCATGTCCGCCGTCTTGCCGTCGTTGCGCGTCCAGGTCCGGAACTCCGCGTTGGCAGAAACAGCGAGGAGGAGACCCAGTAGAAGTTGTAAAGGAGTTTTCATAATGAGGCGGCTATAACATCACCTGTCGCACTCGCCCATCACGAAATCCAGCGAGCCGAGGATGGCGGGGATGTCGGAGACCATGTGGCCGGGCAGGAGCTTGGAGGTGATGGAAAGGTTGCAGAACGACGGGCTGCGGATTTTCAGGCGATACGGCACGCCGCCGCCCTTGGAATGAATGTAGAAACCGAGTTCGCCCTTGGGGTTTTCTGCGGCGAAATAGACTTCGCCGGCGGGGGCGTTGATGCCTTGGGTGGAGACGATGAAATGGTGGATGAGTTCTTCCATCGACATCAACACGCGTTCTTTGTCGGGCAACATGCTTTTGGAATCCGCTAGATTGACCGGGCCGTCGGGCATGGTGTCGAGGACCTGGCGGCAAATGTGGATGGACTGGCGCATTTCCTCCATCCGGATCTGATAGCGGGCGTAGCAGTCGCCTTCCTCGGCGATGGGCACATCAAACTTATATTTCTCGTAGCCGAGATACGGGCTGTCCTTGCGGAGGTCGCGGGCGACGCCGGACGCGCGGAGGTTCGGTCCGGTCATGCCAAAGGCGATGGCGGACTCGCGGCTGATCACTCCGACATCAACCATGCGGTCGATGAAAATCTTGTTCTTATCGAGCAGCTTGCCGATCTCGCCGATGGTGACGAGGCACTCGTCGAGGAACTGGCGGACGGAGGTCTCGAAACCCGGCGGCATGTCGCGGAGCTGGCCGCCGACGCGGGTGTAGGAGGTGGTGAAACGGGCGCCTGTTAGCTGTTCGCACAGGTTGTAGACTTTTTCCCGCTCGGTGAAGGTGTAGAGGAAGACGGTCATCGCGCCGACGTCCATGGCGCAGACTCCGACGCCTAACATGTGTGAGGAAATCCGGGCAAGTTCGCAGCAAAGCACCCGCAAAGCCTGGCCGCGCGGCGGCAGCGTCCAGCCCATCAGTTTCTCGACGGCACAGGCGTAGGCGACGTTGTTGGCCAGCGGAGCCAGGTAATCCAAGCGGTCCGTGTACGGCACGAACTGGTTGTAATGCATGTTTTCCGCGATCTTCTCATCGCCGCGGTGGAGGAAGCCGATGTCGGGATCGGCGGATTCGATCACCTCGCCGTTGAGTTCGAGGATGAGGCGCAGCACGCCGTGGGTCGCCGGGTGGGACGGGCCCATGTTGAGGACCATCCGCTCGCCGACGAGGTCATCCGTTTCCGAATGGTAGTGATCGGCGGCGCGCGCGGCGCGGGCGTTTGCGTCGGGGGCCTCGATTTCTTGGATGGTGTTGCTCATGCCGGATTTGCCGCCGAAAGAAATGCCCAAAGCGGCCTATTTCGCAAGGGGTTTGTGAAAATTTTCACAAGCTCCCGCGACCATAGCGCTCGCGGAATTGGCGGAGAAGATTTTCGACACGGTCGGTGTCCGCCGGAGTGGTTGGCGGTGGCACAGCAGGCGGTTGGGCGGGCGGGGGGAAAACCGGCGGCGGATTTGCTAGGAATGCCGGGGCGTGCTCGATGCCGTAAGACGAAGGGGCGAGTTCCTGATACGCGCCAGCGAAAGGGGGGTTGACCGGCGGCGGTGGCCATCCTGCGGGAGTGAAGGCGACCGGCGGCGGCTCCTCGGCGCTCACCGGGGCGGCGGTCGTGTAAAAGGGCGAATCCAATCCAGTTGGATCCGCAGGGGCTGGAACGAACGGTTCCTGCGGCTTGGGCTCGGCAAAATTGGCGGCCGTTTGCTGCCAGTCCGTGGCAGCGAACGAAGTTTCCGGCGGCTCCAAAGCGAATCCCTGGATATCCGCTTGAAACGGCGACTTAACCGGTGGGTAAAACGGCGGCGACGCTGGCGGGGAATGCAGCCATTCCGCTTGCGCGAACGATGACAACGGCGGAGTCGGCGTGAACTCGGGTGACGGCCATGCGGGAGCGGCTTCTTCTACCGGTTGCGCGACCTCGGGAACATAGGCGAAGGCCGGGACATCGACCTCAGGCGTCGGCGCGAATACCGGCGCGACAAACTCTGCCAGCGGCGCGGGTTCGGGCGCACGCGGCACCGGCAAAACCACCGACTCGGGCGATGGAGGCGGAGTCGCCCGCCGGAATGGCGGCTCCACGACGGGAGCGGCGGGCGTGATCTCGGGAGCGGCCACCGCAGGCGGCGCGGAATCCATGGCGGTCGCCTTGAGCCAAGCCATGCCAGCCGCTCGAATCAGGCCGCGGGCATGAGTGCCGGCCGAGCCGAGATCAATGTGCTCAAGCACCCGGCCACCCAGACCGGGGACGCGGGAATCGAGAAGCGCGGCCATTTCAGTCTCGGTTAGAGGTTCGAGTTCCACCACCACCTCCGACAAGCGATCCGCTAGGCCGCCGCTCAAGCGGGGCAGAAAAGCGTTTTCCCAGATGTCCTGGTTGAGCGAAAGGATGACGTCGAGGCGCTCCACCGATTGCCGCAACGCGCCGAGGAACGCGGCCAGCTTGAGGGCGGCGGTTTCATCCGTGGAAAAGCCTTCGAGATCGTCGGCCACCAGCACCACTCGTGTCAGCAGGGTCAGCAGGCCGAGCAGCGCTTCCAAGTGTTCCATCGCCTCTCCGCTCGGGCCGTGAACATTGTCCACCAGCGTTCTAACACGGCTGGGGTTTTCCAAGGGTAAGGCCGCGAAACGGAACAGAATCTCGATCCAAAACGCGACGTCATTCACTGGCAAATCCGCGCGTCGCGCGAGTTCGATGCTGAGCCGCTGGCCGAGCACCTCGAAGTTCTCGCGCGCCCAATTTGCGGTGGCCGCGTTCGGATGATGGAAATCAAAGGTTTCGATCGGCCGCGTCCGCAAAGCGGTTAGAGCTCCTTCCCGATCTTGGCAGGGCACCTCGCCGGAAGCCACCAACGGCTGCAACGCGGAGGCGAGCAACCGCCGGGTCACCAGATCGAGGACGGTCAGTCCGCCGGAAGCGGGCAACTGCCGGACCAGCCGCCGCAGCGTGTCATCTGTCACCGAGTCCGCGTCAATCCGGCCACCGAACGACGCGTGCAGCGGGATGAACTCGGTGGACACTCCCAACTGGCGCTGGATGCGGGACAACAAGTGGGTTTTACCATGCCCGGCGCGAGGGGCTCGCAGCAAGATGCAACGCCCGGCTTTCTCGAGCGGCACCTCCAGGATTTCGGCTAGAACCTCATAAGCCTGGCGGTTCACGGATTCCGCGTGGGCGCTAGGAACGCGACCGAGAGTCTCAAAAAGTAGTTGGAACGGGTGATCGCTGGCCATGGGACAAATCATTCGGATGGCTGGCATTCTGATGCCGCTTTCCACCTTTCACAAGACCGGAGGAAAGAAAATCCACCGCCCCCTAGCGTGGCTAACCGAGGAAAGTCTTTGGCATTTCACCGGCGCTCTGCTTTTCTCAAGCCATGAACTGCTATCTCATCATCACGGTATTGGGAAACGACCGCCCCGGGCTTGTTAGCACGCTGGCGGACACGGTGGCCAGCCACGGCGGCAGTTGGCTCGAAAGCCGGATGGCCCGGCTCGCCGGACAATTTGCCGGCATCGCCCGCATCGAATGCCCGGCGGAAACCGTGGCCGCGCTGATCGCCGAGCTGCAATCCCCCGGCCACTCCGGCCTCACGGTGCTGGCCGTGCGCGAGGAGTTGGCGGCGGAACCCGTCGCCCGCCGCACGCTCATCGTTGACGTCGTCGGCAACGACCGCCCGGGCATCGTCCGCGAACTCTCCGCCGCCGTCGCCAAGGCCGGCGGCAACATCGAGGACCTCACCACCGGCCTCGAAAGCGCGCCGATGAGCGGTCAGCCGATGTTCCGCGCGCACGGCGTCATTTCGATTCCCGAGGACACCGAAACCGGGATTCTAACCACCGCGATCGAATGCCTCGGCGGAGATCTAACCGTCGATATCTCGGTGTGACGCCATGCTCCGCCCGCGCATTTCCGCCAATCTCGCCATCTCGGCGGATGGCAAAATCTCCCCCAGCCCGCCCCGCCCGTCCGGCTGGACCTCCCGCGAGGATCATGCCCGGCTGTTGGAATTGAGGGCAAACGCCGATGCGATCCTGGTCGGCCGGGGCACCCTGGAATCCGACCGCATGACCCTAACCGTTCCTAACCAGCCGAAGCAACCGTTGCGCTGCATCGTTTCGCGGAGCGGAAAAATCGATCCTGCGCATCCGGTTTTTACCAGCCCGGGCGGCGACATCCATGTGCTCGTGACCGGCGGATTCGAGGGGCCATCAATCCCCGGGGTCACGCTTCACACGCAGACGCTCTTGGAATTCATCCAAACTCTGGCTGCCCAATACCACGTCCAGCAGCTCCACTGCGAAGGTGGCGGACAATTGATCCGGGCTCTCGCGGAGCTCGATGTGATCGATGAGTTTCACCTCACGCTCGCCGGCCACACCCTTTTCGGCGGCTTCGCGGCGAGCACCGCCACTGGCATTCCCGCGGAATATTTGCCGCGGTCACCGGCATTTGAAATCACCCGCTTCGAGCCGCTGGCTGGAGAATGTTTCCTCAGTTACAGCCGCCGCCGTTAGAGTGGTGGAGCGCTCTTGTGTAACAAGGAGCGGAGTCCGCTCCTCCTTGGTTTTTTGGAGGCCGCGGCTTGGCTCAATCTCCAATCCTTGAAAGCATTGGGCTAAAGCCAGCGCTCCGTAAGAAGCATCCCACCCGTCTTCTCCTCAATGCGTCTTCTTCTCGCCATGAGCCGCCGGGGTCTCTGCGGTTTCCTCATGCGCACCTCCGGCGACGTGGGATTCGCTAAGTTGCTTGGTGCCATTGGGGCCATCAAACTCATGGCGCTCGCAGGAAACGCCAACCAAGGAAACAGCCACAAGAAGCATGGAGAATAATTTCATCGCGCCGCTTCAATAGCCAGTCGCCGCCGAAACGCAACCCCCAAGGGGCATGCACGTCAAGTTAAGGGCGAACGACCCTGATTCGTGGCCCAAGGAGCGGCGAAACGTGTTCGCCGATGTCCATGAGCTGGCAATGAGATGAGCGGATGCACGGTCCATTGGCTTTCCATGGGCGTCGGCGGACACGTTCCGCCGCTCCTTGATCTGCCCACTTGTCGGCGTTTGGAGGAATTCGCCCTTAACTTGACGCGCATGCCCAAGGGGAGCGAAATTCACTGGCGGGATAAATCCTGTGGTCCGGTGGAAATCAGTGTGTGGCCACCTTGACGAGCAGGCCGGATTTACGGACGTGGCGGAGATTGGCGGCGAAGAAGAGGGCGGCGAGGGTGCCCCAGACGAGGTTGAGCCAGAGGGCGGATTGGACATCTCCCCATGGCAGCGGTTGGCCGGAGAGGACTGTCCGCATGCCTTCGAAGACCGGCGTGCAGGGCAGCGCTAGGGCGGCTGGCTGGAGCCAGTTAGGAAGCACCGAAACCGGATAGAAAACCGCCGCGAGCGGCTGGATGAAGAACGGGATCGCCCAGGCGAGGCTTTCCGCCGCCTGGCCGAAGCGCATGATTAGCGCCGTGGAAATCATCCCGAGAAACCAGCCGAAGAGAATCAGGTTTCCCAAAAACGGCAGCAGGGCCAGACCGAGGCTGGTGATGTGGAACTGATAGGCCAGCGCCGCGACAATCGCGAGGAGCACCAGCGTGACGCCGACCCGCAGCAGCCCGACGACACAAGTGGCGCCGACGTATTCCGCAGTGCGGACCGGCGCGACGAAGACATTGAGCAAATTGCGCGTCCACACGTCTTCGAGAAATGAAATGGCGACGCCTTGCTGCGAGCGGAACAGCACGTCCCACAGGATCATCCCGCCGATGAGGAAGCTGATGGAGGAAGGGAAGTCCCCTGCCCCGTGGCGCTGCAGGTAGGTGGTTAGAAATCCCCAGACCAGCAGATCGACCAGCGGCCAGAAGACGAGTTCCACAAGTCTAACCGGGTGGCGGGTGTAGAGATACAGATAGCGGAGGACCAGCGCGTGGACGGTGTTGATGGAGAATGGCATCGCGGAGTTGATAGTTGAAAGTTGAGAGTTGATGGTTAGAAAGAAGAGGGAGATTTTTCAAATCCCCATCCAATTCCTTTTGATCCGATTTTATCTGCGTTCATCTAGGGCTTCTCATTTTCACCATCTTTCCACTATCAACTATCAACACTCAACCTTCAACTATTCCCCAGCCTTCAATCCGATGGCTTCCACCTCGCCGCGGGCGACGCCGATGAAGAGATCCTCGAGCGAGCTACGGTTGAACTTTTCGTGGATTTCGCCGGGCGTGCCTTCCGCCAGGACCTTGCCGCCGTGGAGGAAGATGAGCCGGTCACAGACCTCGTGGATGTCGCGCATGTTGTGGGAGGTGTAGAGGATGGACAGGCCGTCGTCGTGCTGGAGCTTGCGGAGCAGCTTGCGCACGCGGTCGGAGATGTCGGGGTCGAGCGAGGCGGTGGGTTCGTCTAGCAGCAGCAGGCGGGGCTTGTTGAGCAGCGCCTTGGCCAGGTTGACGCGGGTGGACTCGCCGGCGGAGAGCGTGCCGGTGACGGATTTGCGCAGGTGGGCGATGTCGAGCAACTCTAGCAGCTCCTCGATCCGCTGCTTCGGGCGGGCCACGCCGTAGAGCTTGGCGAAGACGGTTAGGTTCTGCCAGACGAGGAGGTTCGACGGCAGCGCGGTGTAAGCGGAGGAGAAATTCACTTGCCGCAGAATCTCAATGCGGTGCTTCCAGAACTCGAGGCCGAAGATCCGGACCATCCCGGAAGTCGGCGTGGTGAGTCCGAGCAACAGGTTCATCGCGGTGGTTTTCCCCGCTCCATTGACGCCGAGCAAACCCAGCGACTCGCCTTCCGCCAGGGTGAACGAAAGCCCGTCGAGCGCGGTGGACGTGCCGAAGGTTTTGACAAGTCGATCCGCTTCGAGGATGGGGGTGGTGTCGGGCATCGCGCCGGACGCTGGCACTGTCGGCTCCGTTTTTCCAACACCATTTGGCCGGAATGATCCGCTGAAACGAATCGGTTGCCAGCACGGCGTTTCCCGGTATGCTCCGCGCCCCGGCAACAGTGGCCGGCTTACTGCAAATGAATCATCCCCATGTAGCGATTGTTGGTGCCACCGGTGCCGTCGGCGTCGAAATGCTCCTTTGTCTCGAACAGCGGAAATTCCCGCTGGGCAAATTGACCTTGCTGGCTTCGGCCCGCTCCGCAGGGAAAAAGATGACTTTCTGCGGCGAAGAAATCACCGTCGAAGAACTGACCCATGATTCGTTCGCGGGCGTGGACATCGCGCTGTTCAGCGCGGGTGGCGGGATTTCGCTGGAGTTCGCCCCATCCGCCGCGAAGGCGGGCGCGGTGGTGATCGACAACTCGTCCGCCTTCCGGATGGACACCGACGTGCCGCTGGTGGTGCCTGAAATCAATCCGGAAGCCGCGAAGAACCGCCCGCGTGGCATCATCGCAAATCCTAACTGCACGACGATCATTTCGCTGATGGCGCTCGCGCCCTTGCACCAGGCATTCGGCCTGCGCTCGATCATCGCCTCGACCTATCAGGCAGTTTCCGGCTCCGGCGCGCAGGGCATCGTCGAACTGGAAGAGCAGATGAAGTCGATCCATGCCGGCGAGCCGGTGACGCTCAAAGTCTATCCACGGCAGATCGCGTTCAACGTGATCCCGCAAGTGGATAGTTTCACCGACAACGGCTACACCAAGGAAGAGATGAAGATGCTCAATGAAGGCCGCAAAATCATGAACCTGCCGGACCTGCGGGTGTCCTGCACCTGCGTGCGGGTGCCGGTCTATCGGTCGCACTCGGTGTCCATCACCGCGCAGTTCGAGCGTCCGGTGGATGCCGACGCCGCACGCGCCGCCTACGCCAACAAGCCGGGCGTGCAAGTGGTGGATGACGTTGCTAACAAAGTTTTCCCGGTGCCTCTCGACACCACCGGCAAGGACGATTGCCTCGTCGGCCGCATCCGCAAGAACCTGGTGTTCGACAACGCCCTCGACCTGTGGGTCGTCGGCGATCAGGTGCGCAAGGGTGCCGCGTTGAATGCCGTGCAGATCGCGGAGATTCTGTGAAGAGAGATCGGGGATCTCCAATCTCCTATCCCCTATCTCCAATCATGACTCTCAAAACCTACCTCACCGCCCGCGCTGCCGAAGTGGATGCGGCGATGGATGCGGTTTTGCCGAAAGCGAAAGAGCGCCCGGCGACGATCCACGCGGCGATGCGTTACAGCGTCTTCGCCGGCGGAAAACGCCTGCGACCGGTGCTGTGTCTGGCTGCGGCCGAAGCTTGTGGCGGGGAAATTTCCAACGCGCTCGCTCCGGCCTGCGCGGTGGAGTTGATGCACACCTACTCGCTGGTCCACGACGATCTGCCGGCGATGGACGACGACGACCTCCGCCGCGGCCGACCGACTTGCCACAAGGTTTATGGCGAAGGCATGGCCGTACTCTGTGGCGACGCGTTGCTAACGGAATCGTTCATCGTGCTCGCGAAAACTCCGGAGACCAAGCGCTACGGCACCCGCGATTACATTTCCGAACTCGCCGAAACCGGCGGCAGCCGAAAGCTGATAGGTGGCCAGGTGATGGACCTCGAAGGCGAAGGCAGAAAACTCACCAAGCGCGATCTCGTCCGCATCCACGAAGCGAAAACCGCCGCACTACTCACCACCTCGCTGCGGCTCGGCGCGATGACCGCCAACGCCACGCCCGCGAAGCTGGAGGCACTGACGAAATTTGGCCACGCGCTCGGTTTGGCGTTTCAGGTCATCGACGACATTCTCGACGTCACCCAAAGCACCGATGTGTTAGGCAAGACCGCAGGCAAGGACCAGGCCGTGGAGAAATCCACCTATCCGGCGATCCTCGGTCTCGATGCATCGCGCAAGGAAGCGGCGCGTTTGACCAAGGCGGCGATGGACGCGCTCAAGCCGTTTGGAAAAAAGGCGGCGAGGTTGGAAGAGATCGCGACCCACCTGCTGAGCCGGGAGTATTAAGAAACGTAGTGCAGGACTTCAGTCCGCTCTTTGTGCGACGGATGCCAGAAGACCGGACTGAAGTCCTCGACTACATTCCGTAGTGCCTTCCAATTCCTGCAACCGGCATTTTATCCCCTTCCCGATTCGGCTCGGATCGTGCTTGGATCTCGCGCATGACAGACCCGGCAACGAACCCGATACGCGAGCAGCTCCGGCTGGAAGGATTTGAACTCATCGACGAGCGGCTCCGCTATTTGCTTGGCTGCCTGGAGGAGGCACTGGTGAGCACGGGCGAGAAGGAATTGCTGCCATTCATGCCGTGGTCCGGCCGCGAGCCGGAAATCGGTGCCGCGCCGGAAGGCCTGCCGCAGCTTTACTCGATCGGCTTTCAGCTCCTCAACATGGTCGAGGAACGCGTCGCCGCCGAGATCCGCCGCGAGCGGGAAAAAGCGCTCGGCGCGGAGTCGATCCGCGGCTTGTGGCCGCAGGCGTTGCGGGACTTGCGGGCGATCGGCCTGACGCCCGAACAGATTCTAGCAGTGCTCGAGGACGTGCAGGTGGAGCCCGTGCTAACCGCCCACCCGACCGAGGCCAAGCGCTCCAGCATCCGCGAGCGCCACCGCGCGTTGTATGATGAAATGGTCCGCAATGAGTTCCCCAAATACACCGAGCGCGAACGCCGTCGGATCCGCGAGCGGGTCGTCACCACCTTGGAAACGCTTTGGCGCACCGCAGAAATCCATCTTGTTAGACCGGACATCAGCAGCGAGTTGCGGAATGCCACGCACTACCTGCGCGACCTTTTCCCCTCCGCGATCAACCGCCTCGACCTCCATTTCACCGAAGCCTGGCGCGACGCCGGACTGCCGCTCGAACTTCTCCGCTCTGCGGGAAATATCCCGCGCCTGATCTTCGGCACCTGGATTGGTGGCGACCGCGACGGCCACCCGTTGGTCACGCCCGTCGTCACTGAAAAAACTCTGGCGGAACTCCGCCACTCCGCCTTCAAACTGCTCGAACGCGAGCTGCTCGACCTATCAGCCCAGCTCACGCTTTCCCGCTACCTCACGCCGGTGCCCGAGGAACTCCAGGCACGCATCGACCACCTCGCGAAAACCGTGGACGCGCCCGATGGTGTTAGGAAAATCCTCGATCGCCACGAGGAGGAACCGTGGCGGCAACTTGCCATGCTGATGGCGCTGCGCCTGCGCGAACAGATCAAGAGCAAGCCCGGCTATAAAAGCACCACCTGCCTCGTTGATGACTTGAACCTGCTCTCGCGCACGCTCGCCGCCGCCGGTTGCCACATGCTTGAGGAAGCGGCCATCCGCCCGCTGCGGCACAAGCTGGAGATGTTCGGCTTCCACCTCGCGACGCTCGATGTCCGGCAGAATTCCGAGTTCCACGACAAGGCGATCTCCCAGTTGTTAGCCGCTGCCGGCGTGGCGGACGGGGAAAACTACGCGTCCTGGCCCGAGGCCAAACGCCTTGAATTTCTCAGCGCCGAACTCACCTCGACCCGCCCGTTTCTCCACGACGACCTGCGCCTCGGCGAGGAAGCGGACAACGTGCTCGACACCTACCGCGTCCTCGTCCGCCACCGGAAGAACTGGGGTTCGCCCGGCCTCGGCGCGTTAATCGTTTCCATGACCCGGCAGCTCTCCGACCTGCTCTGCGTGTATTTGTTAGCCCGCGAGGCCGGGCTGATGGAACTCACGCCGAACGGCCTCGTCTGCCCGTTGCAGGTCGTGCCGTTGTTTGAAACCATGGACGACCTCAACCGCTCGCCCGGCATCCTCAAGGCATTTCTCGGGCATCCCCTCACCCTGCGTTCCGTTGGAAATTTTCCCTATCAGCAGGTCATGCTCGGCTACTCGGATTCCAACAAGGATTGCGGCATCCTCGCCGCCCAGTTCGCCCTCCAGCGCGCCCAGACTGCACTGACCCAAGTCGCCCGGGAAAGCGGCATGAACCTCTGTTTCTTCCACGGCCGCGGCGGCACCATTTCCCGCGGCGCGGGGCCGACCCATTGGTTCATGGCCGCCCTGCCCCACGGCGCGATGAGCGGCGGCTTCCGCATGACCGAGCAGGGCGAAACGATCGCCCAGAAATACGCCAACCTCGCCAACGCCACCTACAATCTCGAACTCCTGTTAGCCGGAGCTGCCGTCACCACCGCACGCCATCGCCATTTGCCGCCCGCCGCCGACCCGTGCGAAGACTTCATGGCCCGCCTCGGCGAAACCAGCCAGGCCGCCTATCAGAAGTTCCTCAAGGCCGACGGCTTCATCGAGTTCTACCGCCAGGCCACCCCCATCGACGCGTTGGAAAACTCGCGCATCGGCTCGCGCCCGGCGCGGCGGACCGGCAAGAAAGGTTTTTCTATCAGCGACCTCCGCGCCATCCCGTGGGTCTTCTCGTGGACCCAGGCGCGGTATTACCTGCCCGGCTGGTTCGGTGTCGGCTCCGCACTGGCAGCGCTCAAGACCGATGACCCCGCCGGCTTCGCGAAATTGAAGGAAGCCCTGCCCAAGTCCACCTTCCTCAGTTACGTCCTCACCAACGTCGAGACCAACCTCGCATCCGCCAATCTGGATCTCATGCGCGACTACGCCGACCTCGTCGAAGACGCCGCCCTGCGCGACCAGTTTTTCGGCGAGATCCACGCCGAGTTCGAACGCACCCGCACCCTCCTCGCCGAACTCTTCGACGGCGAAATGCGCGACCGCCGCCCACGCATGGCCAAGACCCTGGAAATCCGCGAAGCCCCGCTGAAAATCCTCCACCAGCAGCAAATCGCCCTCCTCCGCGTCTGGCGCGCCCACCTCGCCAACGAGGAAACAGCCCAAGCCGACGCCCTCCTGCCCAAGCTCCTGCTCTCCATCAACGCCATCGCCTCCGGCCTGCGGACGACGGGGTGACCCAACGGAACGCGGGATTCATCCCGACATTACCGACCCCATTCAATTGCCCCTCAATGGTCGCTTGCCGGGAGCGCCCCCAACTACGCGGTCACATTCCCGTAGTCAGATCCCGGACATCCTCGGCAATCACTTGGCTATCGGCCAACGCCGCTCGGATTCCGCTGGGAATGGTCGGCGCGATCACGACAAACTCGGTTGTCCAGCTTTGAAACCGGCCATGCGAACGAAGGAAGGAATCGGCACCCACTTTCAAAGCGGTGATGGACTGTGTCAGTCGCTCGGGATTGCGTTTGCAAGTGCCGAAGCGGATGCGTTTCTCAGACTCGTTGATGGCGACCAGATCGATCTCCACATCACCCCGGTCCCAGTATCCCTGGATTCGTTCGCTCAAGGGAAAATCCCCCAAACCGAGACGACTTCGTTCTTCGTAGAGCTGGCCTGCCAGACCTTCCAAGGCGTAGCCTTCCACGTTGGCGAGGCGTTCATCCGCCTGGGCGATGAGCTCGTCCAGCGGACGGAAGGCAGTGGCTGAAACCGGACGTTGCAGCGCGGATAGCCAGGCCCGGAGGAAATTGTCGCGGATGTAATAACGTCCGCTGCGTGCTTTTGCCGGGGCGAAAATCGGCAACCGCCGCTCGATCATGCGGTATCGTTCCGTGAGAATTTTGAGGTATCCGCCCACCTGCTTCGCCTCACCCGCACGCGAGACCTGGGCGATGGCCGCTTCAATGTCGGCGTTGGAACAGCCGGTATGACGTGCCAGGTGCTGGAGAATCATGTCGTAGCGTCCTCGCAGTTCTCTCAGGAACCAATTGTCGGCCTCGCCCCGTAGCGGTGATGAACTCGAAAAGAACATCCGCCGGAGAAGGTCGGCACGATCCGCGCCCAGCACCCCCTGCTCGAATGCATCCCGGTAAAATTTGGGCACGCCCTCAAACAGATTCCACAGGAAAAGCAGCCGGTTCGGGTCTTCATCCGCATGTGCCCGGAGGATTTCCAGGATGGAGGCGATGTCGAGGTGCCCCAGTTCCAATCGGTCGGTGGTCCTGTTGAAAAGCGGAGCATCCCGATCTTCCAGAAGCGCCGTCATCTCGGCATGCAGCGAGCCCAGCACGATCAAGCCACCTTTTACTTCGGAGGACCGTGCCGCCAGTCGATCCACTTCGGCCTGTAGCAGCGAGCAGAAATCACCCAACTGTTTGCGGTGAAAGTATTGGAACTCATCCAGTGCCACGATCTTGCCGGCTTCCGCAAGTTTCCCCAATAGTTTTGCCAATTCCGCCAAATTGGAAACCCGCTCCTGCATGCCGAAGGTTTCCAGATACCCGTTGCACGCCGCGATGACGCCCACTGGATCGGAATCCGGAATCTGGATGTAGAGCGTCCGGGCGATGTCCTCCTCGCCCAAGGCCTGTTGAATCAACGTCGTCTTTCCGATACGGCGGCGGCCTGAGATCTGTAGGAAAAACCAGCGCCTCCGGTCCAGAATCGCCCGCAACTGGGCCAACTCCGTGCGGCGACCATAAAAGGCCCATGTAGCGGCGGGATCGGTCATTGCGGAAACCATAATGTAAAAGTTTTTACCTTATGCAAGAATAAGTCACAATTCACTGATTTACAACTCAATAAATCCGAACTCTTCGACGGCGAGATGCGCGATCGCCGCCCACGCATGGCCAAGACCCTGGAAATCCGCGAAGCCCCGCTGAAAATCCTCCACCAGCAGCAAATCGCCCTCCTCCGGGTCTGGCGTGCCCACCTCGCCAGCGAGGAAACCGCCCAAGCCGACGCCCTCCTGCCCAAGCTCCTGCTCTCCATCAACGCCATCGCCTCCGGCCTACGAACGACGGGTTGAACACCGGGCCTAACACCTAGCGTGAATCCAGAACCAGAGCCTGCGCTAGCAAGCTTTAGATCCATTGCCAAAATGAAGTTCCACCATTTCGCCGTGTCCGGTGGCGCGCCCCTGGAACAAGGGGCGGCGAACTCCGATTCGCCGAAGCCCATGGATCGCCGATGACTAGCGGTTTTCCTCAATCCATCGCCCCCTCATGGGCTTCGGCGGATCGGCATGCAGAGCGAGCGACAGCGAGTCTTTGTAAACCGCAAAGCGCATCCCACATGGCCGGAGGCAATCCGCCGCTCCCTGTGCCTACGCGTTCCGGCAATTTCTTTTGGCTATTCGGCCTAACGAGGTGGCGAATTCCTCACCGGCTATGGTTTCACCCAGTTTCAGGCGCTCGTCATGATAGGGATTCGTGTGCATGGTTGTATGGGTGTTGTTGTTGATGGATGGGTGATGAAACCGGCCGCCGATGGAACGGATGGCGGAGTAGCCGGCACTCTCTCATTCGGCGGGATGTCCATGATCTCCCCCGAAAACCGAATGGCTTCGGCAGTTTGGTGAGTGACGGCGGGAAAAATGGGCCGCCATGGAACATCGGGGGATGCTTCATGGCGGCCCGGTGTTACCCCGGTCTGCGGTTGGCGTCATGGTCTATCCCTCCGCCTTGCTATACTTCCGCACCTCAAAGCCGTGTGATCCACTTATGCAGTGAAATGCACCCTGATGAATCCACTTGCGCCACCATGAAATAAAGGCTACTTTTTCACGGTGATTACGCAGACCTCCAATCCTAAGACTTTCGAGACTCAGATCCTTCGCCGGATTCAGGGCTTGGGGCGTGGTTCGGTATTTTCCGCACGGGATTTCGCCGATCTTGGCACTCGCAGCACCGTGGACTGGGTGCTTCAGCAACTCATGGGCAAGGGGAAAATCCGCCGTCTCAGCCGTGGGATATATGACTACCCCCAGACCAGCGCCATCGTCGGCCTAGTCCCTCCAGATCCCTACCAAGTCGCCCGCGCCATCGCCAACCGGGACGGCTCACGCCTCCAACCCACCGGAGCCTATGCCGCCAATCTCCTGGGAATCAGCGATCAAATCCCCGCCCGTTCGGAATTCCTGACCGAGTCCGATGAGCGCATCGTCCAGATCGGCAACCAGGAAATCATCCTCCGCAAAACCACGCCGCGCATCATGCAGATGGCAGGAAAAATCAGCGGCCTCGTCACCCAAGCCTTCCGTTTCATGGGCAAAGATTTCATCACCCCGGAGATCATCGCCCAGCTCAGGCAGCAACTCAGCGAGAAGGAAAAAGAAACCCTCCGCAAAGACATCGCCCTGCCGCCGGCATGGATTGCCGACTACTTCCGCCAGATCATCGCATGAACCGTTTTCTCGCACTCCCCGACTCAGAAAAGTCCGCCGTCTTCCGCGCCGTGGGTGAATCCATGGGCATCCCCGCCGGATACGTGGAAAAGGATTTCTGGGTGTGCTGGATGCTCGACGTGCTTTTTTCATCACCCGACCTCTCGCCGCATCTCGTCTTTCGGGGTGGCACCTCGCTTTCAAAAGCCTACCAAGCCATCCAGCGCTTCTCTGAAGACATCGACCTCTCGATTTCCCGTGGCTGGTTACCCGCCGCCAAGCTCGCCAAGGTCATGGCTTGGAATCACGGCCCGAAAGGTTTGTTGTTGGTCGGCCCGACCGGCACCGGGAAAACCCGTTGCGCCTGGCTTCTCATGCGCCGGTTGATGATTGATGAATGCCCCCGCGTGAAATACTTCGACGGCATCGGTTGGGGAATCGACGTTTCCAAGGCATACGGGGAACCCGAGACAACCGACCGCTGGCTTGATGGCGTCTGCCGCGCCGAAGTCCTGTTCTTGGATGATCTCTTCAAATCCGGGTTTTTCATACCGACTCCAGCCTTTTCAAGCCACCCTTGTTACCGCCAAGCAGAATCCCACGCTTGACGCGGCGGGCAACGTGGAACATCCTGTTGCACATGAAAACCGTCACCATCCGACAGGTCCACAATGATTTCAGCGCCGTCCTTGCACTGGTTGCGCAAGGCGAGGAAGTCACCGTGTTGAACCGCACCCGCCCCGTTGCCCGCATTTGCCCGCCACTCCCGGAAGCTCCGGCCAATTTCAAGATGCCGGATTTCGCCGCCCGCGCCAAGGCCATCTTCGGCGATAAAATGATCCCGAATGTCGTTTTAGAAGAGCGGGAGGCAAGCCGGTGGTAGCCTATGCCGATACCAGTTTCTTCTTCTCGCTCTTCGCACAGGACGCAAACACCGTTCAGGCCGGGCAAATCGCAGCGACCGTTCAAACGCCTTTGGTATTCACTCCGCTGCAACGGCACGAACTCCGCAATGCCTTCCGCCTCTCCTTGTTTCGGCGGGAAATAACCGCCGCCGAATGTCAAAGACTGCTAGATGCAGTCGAAGCGGACACCAAGACCGGCGTGCTGGTGGAAACCCCCGTTTCATGGGCGGAAGTCTATTCCGCAGCGGAAGCCCTCAGCGTGGCGCACACGAAAACTCTCGGCACGCGCGGCTTCGATGTTTTGCACGTCGCCGCCGCCATCGCACTTGGCACCAAGAACTTCCTCACCTTCGACGCCCGCCAAAAGTCACTCGCCGTCAAAGCCGGGTTGAAGGTCAAGCCGTAGCCTCCCCCGCCCTATCATGACGATCCCGGAATTCATCGCCAAGTGGCGCAAGGTGGAATTGAAAGAACGCTCCGCCGCACAAGAGCACTTCATCGACCTCTGCAATCTCTTCGACCATCCCACGCCCGCCGCCGCCGATCCTACCGGCGAGAGTTTCTGTTTTGAAAAAGGTGCGGCCAAACATGAAGGCGGCGATGGATTCGCCGACGTGTGGAAACGCGGCTTCTTCGGCATCGAATACAAGGGCAAACACAAAGACCTTGGCGCGGCTTACAACCAGCTTTTGCGCTACCGCAACGCCTTGGAGAGCCCGCCCTTGTTAGTCGTTTGCGACCTCGACCGGATCATCGTCCATACCAACTTCACCGGCACGGTTTCCACCACCCACGAGATCCAGTTAGAAAAACTTGGCGAACCGCGCAACGTCGAAATCCTCCGCGCCGTCTTCCACGATCCCGAGACTTTACATCCCGCCCGCACCAGCGTGGCCGTCACCCAGGACGCCGCCCGGCATTTCGCGGAAATCGCCGCCGCCATGCGCAAGCGCGGCCTTGACCCCGCCGCCGTCGCCCACTTCCTTGACCGGCTCGTCTTCTGTCTCTTTGCGGAGGACACGCGGCTCTTGCCCGACATGATTTTCAGCCGACTGGTGAAAAAGTCCGGCGGCGATCCCGCCCGTTTTTGCAAAACGCTTGGCCAGCTTTTCGAAACGATGGCTACTGGCGGCGACTTCGGCCTTGAAACCATCCGCCATTTCAACGGCAACCTCTTCGACGATTGCAGCGTCCTTGACCTCACGGTGGACGAAGTGAAACGCATCGCCACCGCCGCCACTCTGGATTGGAGCGCGGTTGACCCGTCCATCATCGGCACCCTGTTTGAACGCGGTCTGGATCCCGCCAAACGCGCCGAACTCGGAGCGCATTTCACGGGCCGGGAGGATATTGAAATGGTGGTGAACGCCGTCATCATGACTGTGCTTTGCCGGGAGTGGGATGAAACCCGCGAGACCATCAACAACCTACTCGCCACCGGGAAAAAAACACCCACCGCCGCTGCGACGAAGCTCCTCAACCCCGCTGCCATGAAAAAGGCCAAGGGCGAAGCCTCAAGCCTCTTGCACCGCTTCCTGGACCGCCTGCAACGCGTGCGGATTCTTGACCCATCCTGCGGCTCCGGGAATTTCCTCTACGTCGCCTTGCTTCGCCTGAAAGACTTGGAAAAAGAAGCCATCCTCTTCGGCAATGACAACGGCCTCGGCTCATTCCTGCCCATGGTCGGGCCGTGGCAACTCTTCGGCATCGAAATCAACTCCTACGCCCATGACCTGGCACAAATGACCGTCTGGATCGGCTGGCTCCAATGGATTCGCGCCAACGGCTTCGGCTTCCCCGCCGATCCCATCTTGCGGACTCTATCGGATAACATCCGCCTGATGGACGCCATCATCGGCGACAACGGCGAACCGGAATGGCCTGAGGTGGATTTCATCATCGGCAACCCGCCGTTTCTGGGTGGCAAAATGCTTCGCCGCGAAATGGGCAACGACTATGTTGAACGGATCTTCGCAATCTGGCGCGGGCGTGTTCCTCATGAAGCTGACCTATGCTGTTATTGGTTTGAAAAGGCACGCGCTCACATTGCCGTCGGCAAGTGCAAACGCGCCGGGCTCTTGGCAACGCAAGGCATCCGTGGCGGCGCGAATCGGGAAGTTCTAAAACGCATCAAGGAGTCCGGCGACATCTTTTGGGCCGAAAGCGATCGCCCTTGGATTCTTGCGGGCGCGAATGTGCATGTCAGCATGATCGGATTCGACAACGGGACAGAGAAAACCCGCATACTCGACGGCAACTCTGTTGAAACCATCAATTCCAATCTCTCCGCTGCGGATGCTGACTTAACACAGGCACGGGGCGTGGCTGGAAATCAGAATATCGCATTCATGGGAACCACTAAGGGCGGCAATTTTGACATTGATGAGGCTCTTGCCCTCACTCTGGTTCTTGCTCCAAATCCACACGGCCGGCCTAATTCTGACATTGTGGTTCCTTGGGTCAATGGCATGGATCTAACACAAAGGAGAAAGGGGAAATGGATTGTTGATTTCGGAGTTGGGATGTCAATGGATGACGCGGCCAAGTGTGAAGCAGTTTTCGAATATGTTCGCGAGATTGTAAAACCTGAGCGCGACAAGAACGCGCGCGATTCGTACCGGCGGCTATGGTGGCAACATGTTGAGGCAAGGCCGGCCATGCGAGAATGTCTCGACCCGTTGGCTCGTTTCCTTTGTACGTGTCGCGTATCCAAACACCGACTTTTTGTTTGGTTGAACATTCCCACTCTTCCAGACAGCGCCACTTTCGCTTTCGCCCGCTCCGACGACCTTTTCTTCGGCATCCTTCATTCTCGTTTTCATGAAGTCTGGGCTTTGGCGCAAGGCACGCAACTCCGGGAGAAAGAAAGCGGTTTCCGCTACACCCCATCCACCTGCTTTGAGACATTCCCCTTTCCACCGGGAGTGATCGAAATGGCGGACCCCTTGCCAGCCACTCACTCCGCGATTGCCGCCGCTGCGAAGGAGTTGAACGAACTCCGCGAAAACTGGTTGAACCCGCCCGATTGGACACGCGAGGAAATCACCGAATTTCCCGGCACCGTAGGCGGCCCGTAGGACCGCTTCATCGACCCGGCGACGGTAACTGATAGGGGCGCGTTCAAAGTCGGCAACGTGCGCTATCCGCGCCTTGTGCCGCGTGACGCCGCCAGCGCCGCCCGTCTCAAGGAACGCACGCTTACCAAACTCTACAACGTCCGCCCCGCATGGCTCGCCGCCTGCCACGCGAAACTAGACGCCGCCGTCGCCGCCGCCTACGGCTGGCCCACTGACCTCACCGAAGAAGCCATCCTCGAACGCCTCTTGGCCCTGAATCAAGCGGCGGCACCTTAAGACCGCCCCCGGCCCGGCACAGGCCCGGCAAGCGCCATGCAGACGCCTTGCAAGGTCATTGCGGGAACACGGCGGCACCCCTCCGCCGCACCGCCGCGCCGGCGCGGCGAGCTTCCGCCTTTCATCCGCTTTCACGCCAACCGGTGGAAAAGTCCGGAAAACGCTTCAAAGCGATGGAAACCGGATGACCTTTGGCGGTCCTTTGGTGGTTTTCTTTGGTGGCTTTGGCAGCGCGGCGTCGCCCCCCGCTTGCAGTTCCAAAGCCCATGCGTCGGCACCGCCTGAAATCTTTGGTGGATTCTTTGGCACCGCCTCCCGGTTTTTCCCCATATTTCAGCCCGTTTCACCGAAACACCCCTAACCGGACAAATCCCCGCAAACCCTTAAAACAAAAGGGCCGAAGCGTGTGCTTCGGCCCTGAAATTGGTTGCGGGAAGAGGATTTGAACCTCTGACCTTCAGGTTATGAGCCTGACGAGCTACCTGGCTGCTCCATCCCGCGATTTTAACCATGCGCCTTTCGGCGCGGGGCGGGATAGTTAGGGGCGACCGGCTTGGGTTGCAAGGGAAATTTTGCCTTTGTTTGGAGTTCATGCTCTTCTAGCGGCGCGATGATTTACTGCCCGCCGCTGACTTGCATTTCCAGCCTCGAATGGGAGGAACGTGCGGCCCGCCACCGGGCGCGGGCGGAGCGGCATACTTTGGCGGCACGCAAGCGGCGGGATGGCGGGGTATCACATCCGGTGGAGGACTTTTTGTTCCAGTATTACCCGTATCCGTTCACGTTGCTGGAATGTTGGCAGCCGGGAACCGGAGTGGCGTTGGAGTGGCAGGCGGCGGCGGAGTCCCCTGCCCCGCCGGCACCGTTCTCGGGGCGTTGTTATTCGGTGGCGGATGGATTCTTGTTTGCGGATCCGGCGCGGCTGACGGGCAAGGAGAGGGAGCGCCTGGGGTGGGTCCGCGAGCTGTTAGTGGCGACGCGGGACCGGCTGCCGAACTTCGCCTGCCACGGGTTGCACGAGTGGGCGATGGTTTACCGGGGCAAGGAGGTGCGGCATGAGAAGACGACTCCGTTGCGCCTGCCGCAGGCGGAGATCGACGCGCTGGTGGAGTCGCGGGCGATCTGTTGCTCGCACCACGATGCGTTCCGGTTTTTCGCCAGCGAGGCGCGGCCGATGAACCGCTTGCAACCGGATCTGGATAGTAGGGTTTCGTTAGAGCAACCGGGCTGCGTCCATGCGAACATGGATCTCTACAAATGGGCGGCGAAGTCGATGCCGTGGATCGGCACGGAGCTGTTGTTGGATTGTTTCGAGCTGGCGACGGAGTTGCGGGATCTGGACATGCGGGCGAGTCCTTACGATCTAACTGCCTGGGGGCGCGCGCCGGTGTGCATCGAGACGGCGGCGGGGCGGCGGATTTATGAAATGGAGCAACGGCGGCTGGCGGAGAAAGCAGTGCCGTTGAGGGAGAGGCTGATCGCGGGGCTGGCGAATACGCTTGGTTAGACGCCCTGCCAATGGAGTTTTTGCCGCAAGGCACCATAGAACGAGCGACCTTCAAGGCGGAGGAGGTGGAAGGAGCGGCTCGCCTTTTTCACTTCGACACGATCGCCCTGCTCGATGTGGGTGTTGTCGCGGCCATCGACGGTGAAGATCATCGGGCCGCTGTGGCGGTCCTCGGACGAGAGCTCCACGGTGGAGTCATCCGCTAGAATCAACGAGCGCTGGCTGAGGCTGTGGGGACAAATGGGGGTGATGACAAACACTGCGGCACCCGGCGCAATGAGCGGCCCGCCAGCGGATAGGGAGTAGGCGGTGGAGCCGGTGGGAGTGGCGACGATCAAACCGTCGGCCCGGTAGTCATTGAGCAGCTCGCCATTGACGAGGGCGCGCAACGAGACCAGGCGGCCGGTGTCGCCGCGGGCGAGCGTGACCTCGTTGAGGGCGAAGAAGGTTTCCGGCGATTTCCCAAGGCGGTGCACGGTTGCCTCTAACAAGGTGCGGATGCTGGTGGTGAACCGACCTTGGGCGACGGCGGCGGCAAACACGTCGAGCTCGACATCGGTGCAACTGGTGAGAAAGCCGAGGGTGCCGATGTTGATTCCGGCGACGGGCTTGTCAAAGCTGCCGAGTTTGGAAAGGGCGTGGAGCATGGTGCCGTCGCCACCCAGCACGGCGGCGATGTCGACGTGTTGGGAAAACTCTGCCGCCGGGATGCCGCCGCGTTCGCCGGCGAGGAGCGCGGTGTCTTCATCCAGCACGGCGGTGCAGCCATGGGATTGGAGGGCGGCGCGAAGGGCGTGAAGGGTGGGAAGCGAGCCAGGCTTGTGGGGGTTGACGAGGATTCCAACGTTCACGATGTGACAGCCTAACGAACGATTTCCCCGGCTGGCAAGCAGCACCCGCGGGCCAGCGGAATCTAAGTGCCTGTCTGAAAATTGGGCGGAAAGGCTCCGGGCAGGATGCCCGGGCCACTGTGGGGCGCGGGCATCCTGCCCGCCGCCTTTGACGGACAAGTCGTTCTAACAGTAATTTTCAGACAGCCTCTAAGCCACGGCGGTCTTGGGCGGAACAACGAGTTTGCGGACCGTGGGGATCAAGTCGGCGAGTTCATCGACCACGATGAACTCGCCGTCGTAACACCAGGTGCCGAGCATTTCGATGAGCGGAGTCCAAAAGTGGCGGCCGTTTGCGTCCTTGCGGTTGAAGACAATCACCGGCTTGCCGGTCATCGACGGATGGCCCTGGTGTTTGAAAATCATCAACGCGAGCATTTCCTGCACGGTGCCGGAGCCGCCGGGAAAAATGACGAAGGCATCGGAGTGCTGGATCATGATTTCCATGCGGGTGTAGATGTCCGGTTTGAGCCAGAAGCTGGAGAGGCCGACCGGTAGTCCTTCGAGTTCGATGATGTGCGGGACATTCGAGCCGCCGGTCCAGCCGCCGGCCTCGACCGAGCCGCGGACGACTTCACCCATGATGCCAGAGCTTCCTGCGCCGGAGACACAGCCGAAATTGTTTTCCGCGAGCTGCTTGCCGAACTCGTAGCCGTCGCGCAAATAGGCGGGGTCCTCGATGGATGCCGAGCAAAAAACGCAGACGCTGCCTTCGTGAGTCGCGGGCAGCGGCGTGTCAAAGGACCCCACAGTGTTGTCGCGGTTTTTTTCGCGGTCCACGCTCGGGATGCCCTTGCGGCGGGTGGTGTCGAGGATTTCGATTACTTCCTCGGGCGATTCGGCGAGCAGCAAGTAGTCCCGGTGGTCTTGCTTCACCGTGCCGAGTCCGTTCAAATGAGTCAGCAGGGCGAGCAGGCGATTCCATGAGCCATCGGAATTGAGCAAAACCGTCGGTTTTCCGGAGAGATTCACGTCGAGTGTCTGATAGCCGACGAAGACGGAAACCGCCTTGAAGAGATCCTCGAGGGTGGCCCCGGGAGTGAAGACAAAGGCGTCGGACTCGATGATCTTGCGCTCGATGTTTGACAGGGAAATGCGCTGGTCGCCGTTGGAATTGTAGATATCCCAGCCCTTGCTGAAGAGGCTGTAAAGGAGACGGGCACGGACTTCACGGTTGGGGTCTTTTTCACCGCGAACGGTTCCAGCAAGGCGAACTTTGGGCATGAATTTAGGAGGTGAGGCAGGACACTAGGTGATTTCCACGCCGATCCGCACGATTATTCGACGAGTCGGCCTGACATCTGCATAGTCAAGCGCATGGATCCATTCATGCAAGCGGCACTTGAGGAGGCACGGCAGGGACTTGCCGAGGGCGGCATCCCCATCGGCAGCGTGCTCGTTCACGCCGGGAAAATCATCGGCCGCGGCCACAACCGGCGCGTGCAGAAAGGCAGCACGACCCTTCACGGGGAGATGGATGCCTTGGAAAACGCCGGGCGGCAGAGCGCGGCGGTTTACCGCGAGTGCGTCATTTACACCACGCTGTCGCCCTGCCCGATGTGCAGCGGGGCGATCCTGCTTTACGGGATTCCCAAGGTGGTGATCGGCGAAAACCGGACATTTGTGGGCGACGAAGCGCACCTGAGCTCCCGCGGCGTGGTGCTGGAAGTGCTCAACGAGTCGGAGTGCATCGCGCTGATGAGCCGCTTCATCGCGGACCGGCCGGAACTTTGGAACGAAGACATCGGCGAACCTTGACGATCTGACGAGCGTGCCCTTTCATGCTGCCAACGAGCATGAATTCCATCCAAGCGATCTCGATGACCCTGCTGGTCTCGGCCCTGACAGCGAGTGCCGCGCCGCGATTTGCCTTGGTCCGGGTGAAGGACATTTACAGCGGATTGCCCTCCACCACGACTTTCCAGCAACAGCTCAAGCAGGAGCGCGATGACATCATGAAAGACCAGCGGGCCGAGCAACTCCGCAAGGCCATCGGCGGGCTTCAAGCGCTACAAGCCCAGCTTGCGGACAAGGACAACCCGCTCGACGAGGCGACCCACCGCCAGCTTTCACGGACCTTTGAAATCAAGCGCCAGGAGGCCCAGACGCTCCAGCAGGACTTCGAGAGCTTCAAGGCGGAGCAAGAAAAGGCGATCAACCGCAAACTCGTCACCGGCATGAAGGCCACCCTCAACCAGATCGTCGCAGTGTCGCGGGAAATCGCCACGCAACGCGGCTTCGATTCGGTTTTCGATAGCTCGGGAAACACCAACACCGGTTTGCCGTTTGTCCTCTTCAGCAAAAACGCCACCGATCTAACCGCCGACATCCAGTCCGCGCTCAAGGAGAGCGAGCCGGCGGCCCCGGTTGTCAAACCCGCCGCCGCGCCCGTCAAAAAGCCCTGATCCGTTCCCATCCCTAACAACACCATGGACATTTTCAACCAGCTCATTCATCACCCGTTCACTTGGGGCCTGCTGCTAGGACTGCTGATCACCGCCTTCATCTGGAAGTCCGGATTCACCGCCCGCCGCAACGTCGCCCGTGACTTGAAGCGGGTGGAAGGTGAGATGAAAAACCTCCAGAGCCACCTCAACACCCAGCTCAAAATCAACGCCAGCGGCAAC
>JANOZJ010000319.1:0-11632 GCA_031429315.1 Akkermansiaceae bacterium | reverse complement strand
GCCGGTGAAAACGCGGGCGAGTTCGGTGATGTCGCCATTGTCATAGGTGGGGACCGGCTCGCCGTTAGAGTCGAGCTTGCGGCTGCCATCGGAGTTGAGTTCCCAGAGGCCGATGGTGAAAAGCTGCATGATTTCCCGCGCATAATTTTCATCCGGAAAGCGCGGGATCGACGGGTCGGCTTTCTGGTTTCCGGCATGGCTGAGATACCAGCCCATCGACGGATGGAAGGTGACCTCGCGGAGCAAGTCGCCGAAGTTTCCAAGAGCGTTGCGGACGAGCACGTCGTAATAGCTCGTCATTGCCTCGGGCTTCTCCTCGAGGTTCGCGTCGCGACGGGAAACGACGAGGATCTGCGAGAGCGCGAAGGCGACGCGCTGGCGGAGCTGGTCTTCCCCGGCGATGGCGTTGCGGGCGAACGGCGTGGTGACGTTGTTGCCAAAAACGAACTTGTCCTGCTCGTTGAAATTGTAAGTTAGATCGGCACGCGGCCCCGCGCCGTCGGCCTTGATTTCGCGGATGTAGGGCTGGAGGAGTGATGGAGGAAGAGTGAGCTGCCGGTCGATCCACGCGGCGTAGCCGAGATCTCTAACTTCCTGGATGGCCGTCAAGGTGGGGCCGAAGGAGGCCTGCATCAGGAAGCGGGAGGCATTCACCGGCGACGGCTTGCCGGGCGCGGTGCTGCCGGACGTGCCGCCGTTAGAGGCTGCACCCTGGAGGCGGTCCAACAGCGCCACTGCGTCCCCGGCGAGGGTCTGGCCGTTGGCTTTGACCAGCGCTTGCCCGAGCGACCCGGCGCTAACAGACGATGAGCCGAGCACGTTGTTTTCGGTCCAGTCCTCGACGCCATCGCCATCCGCATCGACGGGCTCAATCCCCGTCCGATAGAAAAGTTTCCCGGTGGCTGAGGGAAACACCGAAGGAATCGTGAGCTGCCTGCGGCCGCCGACCACGGTGGACGCGGGAAGACCCGCCGCGTTTTGCCAGCCATCGAGCGCGACGCTGGTTTCGATGTGGTGGGCCTTGTCCGGCAGATCGGTCCACGACAGCACGAAGTTGTTAGCGGAGCGCCAGGCCGTGAGATCGAGGTGCGAGCCGGCGTCGTCGGGATCGGTGCCGGCTTTGCTTTCATCGAGGTTGCTCACGCCGTCGCCGTCGTCGTCGGCGGCGGGGACACGATGTTTTCCGCCGCTCCACAGCACCCACGAGTCGGACAGGCCATCGCCGTCGAGATCGTCGATCTTGCCGGTGAAATTGAACCACGCGGGAATGCTCGCGACGGATAGAGGGTTGAAGCTGCGGAGCACTTCCGCGCCGTCCGAAGCGCCGTCGTCGTCGCTGTCCGCATCGCGCGGATTGGTTCCTGCTAGAAATTCCCGGAGATTGGAAAGCCCGTCCGAGTCGGCGTCCAACAGGGCATCGGCGGCGCTGGCCGGATTGAACAAATTCGCGGTTTCCCAAGCATCGGTCATGCCGTCGCAGTCCGCGTCCACAGGGCCGAGCGGGTTCGGGGTGATGAGGGCAAGGACGCCGACTTCCTTCCAGAAAGTCATCTGCCCGACGACTCCGCTCTGGTTTTTCCAAACCGTGGTGCCGGCCAGCAACGAGGGATCGGCGGCGACGCCACTGCTGTCCGAGTAGGAAGCGAGAGTAACTGGAGCGGCCGGGTTCGTTAGATCGGCGATCAGGAAAGTGAGCGTCCAGAGATTCACCGCGGGGTTTGGCTGGACTGCGGTGAATTCCAGGCGCAGCGGCAGCGAGTCATCCGCCGGGCCGTAGCCGCTGAAACCGAAGGCGCGGGTGCGGTCGGTGGGCGAGGCATTCCAATCGCTGTCCCAGAAGCCGTCGTTAGGGAGTCCGTTGCGATGGAACACCCCTTCGATACCGCGGAAGCGATGCACCAGCTTGCCCCGGACATAACGGATGCCCATCCCGATCTGGCGGCTCCACCCGCTCTGGTTGATGTCGGCCACGGCTTCGCAAAGCATCGTCTCGTCGGAATCAATGGCTCCTAACATCGACTGTTCGTGGTTCCACAGCACGCGCAGATTGTCGATCCGCCAGCGCCAGGTGCGGGTGGCGGCGGTCCAGATCGGCACCGGCGGCGGAATGCTGGCGGCGGAGAGCGGGTTGGAGCCATAGGTGCGCTCGACCGCGTCGCTGAAGCCATCGTTGTCGCTATCCGCTAGAACGGGCGACGACGGGAAGGGCGTCGCGTTGAGCTCGTTGCCGTCGGTTAGGCCGTCGTCGTCGCTGTCGGCATCGAGCGGCGAAGTGGCGTGGGCGGCTTCCCCGCCGTCGAGGATGCCGTCATGGTCGCTGTCCGGCTGATGGGGATCGGTGCCGGCGGCGATTTCCGCGGCGTTGCCCATGCCGTCGGCGTCCGCATCGGCGGTGGCGTCGGACACGGCGGGATTGAAATGGTTCTCGATTTCGAGCGAATCGGACATGCCGTCGCCGTCGGTATCGGTGCCGCTGTCGATGATCTGGATGCCGTGGATCGCCACGACATCGTTGTCGATGGAGCTGAGCGTGACGGACTGCGACGGTCCGGTTAGATTCCGGTAGCGCACGAAGTTCGCGGGCATGATCGCCACCACGTTGGTCGCGGTGACTTCCTTCCAGCCGAGAAACGGCGGACTCGAAGACGCCACGAAATAGCGGTCGGTGGCCGGATCGCCGCCACGGCGGAGCACCCCGCGGGCGTTGGGATAGATTTGCCCGACATACACGAGCAAGTCGTAGCTGGCGTAGGGAATGCCGGTTAGAGCGACCGTGACGGGCGTGTCGATGGCACCCTGGCGCTGGCTGCGGATCATGCCGTCTAGCAGGCGCTCGTCACCGGGTCCCTTGTGAAAGCCATCGCCGGAAAAATGATAGGACCAGCTTGCGGCGACGTTGGTGGCCACGCCGCGATGGTTTTTCAAGGCGCTTTTCGAGCCATTCAGAATCGTCCCGTCCGGGACCCAATGAGGGAGGGGGTTCGAGACGTTCCAGTGAGGCAGGCGGAAATATCCAGCAGCTTCGCCTGAAGGGAGGATGGCCGAACTCATTCTTTCGCTAACGAACTGCAGGCTGATCGCGCCCGGAAAATCGAATGGAACTTTCTGCGGATCCGCGGGATCGCTGCCTTGTTCGATCTCGATGGAGTCCGGGTAGGTGTCGCCATCGCTATCCGCCAGCAAGGGGCTGGTGGCGGTTTCCCGGCCATCCAGGATGCCGTCGCCGTCGGTGTCCGGTTTCAACGGATGGCTGCCGAGAACCATCTCCCTGGAATCCGATAGACCGTCATTGTCGCTGTCCGGATCGGTGGGATTGGTGCCTGCTAGAAACTCGGCGAGATTGTCGAGTCCGTCGGCGTCGGGATTGAGCAAGGCGTCTGCGGCGTCCGCATCGTCCAAGCCAAACGTTTCCTCGAACCACCGCTTCATGCCGTCGCCGTCGCCGTCCGCCAGGGCGTCGGGGTCCGTTTCCAGCCTGATGAAATCCAGGTTCACGTAGCCGCCTGCGGCACCAGCGGTGCGTTCGACTTGAAGTGTGTTAGGCCCGGCGACAGCGGCTACGGAGGCGGCGGAAACGGTGAATACCAGCGTGGTGTCCCAGGTGACCGCGTTTTGAATTCCAACCGGCTGGCCGTTGAAGGTCACCGCCACATCATGGGTGGAAAACCCGGGCAGCGAGCCGTTGATCCAGGCCCCGCCACCGAACAGATCGACGGTGACGCGCAACCGCGAGGTGGCGGACGCCTGCGCGGCGGTCAGCGGGAAATGGATGCGGTCGCGCGGATCGCCCGAGGTCACGGCGCGCTCGAAGAACGTGATGTCCTCGTTCGCGGCGAGCGTTCCGACCGGTAACGGATAGATTCCGGCGAAATAGTAGTCGTCGTCCTTTGCCACCGGCGAACCGGGAGCGACGTTGGCAAAAAAGCTTTCCTGAGAAAATGGCGAGGAACTCCCGTCATCCGCGCCGAGTTGCCAGACCGGCGCGAACTGCGCGGCGGACGCAGTTAGACCGGCGGCGGCGAGAAGGACATGAACTGGAAAACCGGACATCGGAGCCGGGACGATGGTTCATTTCCGAAAAGTTTCAATTCAACGTTTCCGAAAAACGACGGCAATCCCCGCCAAGCCGCAAATCATCAACACCGACGGCTCGGGGATCGCCCGGACGTTATCGACCATGAACCCGCTGGAAACCTTAGCCCCACGGAAATCGACGACGGTCGAATGAAGAATCCGCAACTCGCTGACAGCCGCCATGGTGGCGGAAGCGTCACTGCCGCCCGCGCTCACCAGCGCGGCGAAACGGAGGTCGAAAACCTGATGCGTCCAGCCGGAGAACGCGGTGACGGGCGATGCCGTGGTCACGAACCAGCCGCCCGGGCCGTTGACGGCGACGCGCATCGAAAGCGTGTTGGTCCCCATATTGCGCAAATCGGCGGCCAACGACAAAATCCCCGCGGCGGTGTAGTCGCCGGTCCACAAGGTTTCGTTGAAAACGATCAACCTGCCACCCGCGCCGCTGCCGCCGTTGGAGGTGACCCGCAGTGAGTGATCACCCGCGCCGAGCGGGCCGGAGTCGGCCACGATCACCGGCGGATTGAGATTTGGGACGCCGCTGGTCCATGCGTGAACTCCCGAAAAATCTTCGATCTGATCGAGCGTCACCGCGGCGCTCACGGACAAGGTCAGGCACGCGGCGGCCACCGCGCATGGAAGGATCGCTCTCACGATCCGGACGATGGCAGCGCGAATGATTTGCTCCAGTGAAAATTCCCGTGGAGACTCCGGCCCGCTTCCCGCCCCATGAAAATCACCCGCACCCTCGCGACTTGCAGCACCCCCGACGGTGCTCGACTCACGTTGCACGAACACGACGGCCATTATTTCCTCAAGGTCGCCGGCCTGCAATTGATGAGCACCACCGCCTCATCGTCCGAGGAACAAATGGCGGAACTGTCGTGCGCCCACCTGCCTAACAAGCCGCGGATCCTCATCGGCGGGCTTGGCTTCGGCTTCACGCTCAAGCGGGTGCTCGCTCTAACCGGCCCCGCCGCCATCGTGGACGTCGCGGAGCTGTTGCCCGAGGTGGTCGCCTGGAACCGCGAGTTTCTATCCGAAGTCAACGGCAAGCTGCTGGACGACCCACGGGTGCGGATCCACATCCGCGACGTTTATGAACTGATCGACCGCTGTGGCGCGGACCGCTACGACGCCATTCTGCTAGACGTGGACAACGGCCCCGATCCGTTCGTCCAGAAAGGCAACGAACGGCTTTACGCCCCGCCCGGGATCCACCGGATCAAGAACGCACTGCAACCGGAAGGCCGGGTGATTTTCTGGTCCGCGCATCCGGACAAATCGTTTGCCCGCTCGCTGGAAAGTGCGTTCAAGCACGTCGAATGCATTTCGGCGAAAGCCTATCCGAAGGCCAAGCGCTTCACCCACACGCTGTTCGTCGCGGACCGCGATTGAAAAATCATGGCTTGTTTTTGATCAAGCGGTAGCGGTCGTGATAGGCACCGGCGTTGAACTTCCGGCAGCAGTCATAACAGGCGACCGCGCGCTTGATCGGCCGCACCCGGTGGATGACGGCGAAGCAATTCGAGCAAATGTAGGCGTGGTTTCGCTTCAACTTGCGGCGCTTGAACGGCAGCGTGTGATAGGGTTGCTCGCCGGGGATGCCCAGATCGGCGCAGGCCGTTTGCCATTCCGGGCCATGCGGATCGATCCGGCGGCGGCCACATCGTTCGTAGGCGACGAGATGCGCGAGCTCGTGCTTCAAGGTGCGCCACAGTTCCTCGGGTTCGCAGTCGCGGAGCTTCGGATTGAGTTCGATCGAGCGGTCCGGCCACCATGCGCGGCCGGCGGTGGTCTGCATCCGCGGGTTCCACGAGACCCGCACCTTGCGGGCGAGTTCGGTGAGGGCAAGCGCTTTGGAGGCCTCGGCGCACCACGCCGTTAGACCGCTGTCATCCCGCGCGGGCTTGGTTGGCGGGGTCGCCGGAGCCTTCAAAACGCCGAACCACGAGGTCCAACGGAATTCAGGTTGCGCCATGCTTCGAGCCATTGAAAAGATGGCTACCAGCTTTCCTGAACAATGGCAACAGGCGCGTCGCGCGAATCGTGTTTTTTGAAACTTCGCGCCGGAAGTTTCTCGACTGGAAGAATGGTGTGTCCGTGCCCGCTGGGCGCGATGAACTCTCCCGACGCGCTCCTAACAATCATGTTGGGTTGGGCCGTTATCAGATCGATTTTCCGCCAGCAAACAAAATTCCTTGGAAATCAAAGCGGATGGTTCGGGGCAGGCTCCACCGGGCGGAATACCCGGCAGCCTTGGAAATCCCGGCCACCGGCCCCGGGTTATTTGAAGCGGATGAAGCGCTTCACGCCGCGGGTGACCGGCGTGTTGTCACGGACTTTGAGAGTCGTCGCGTCATCGACCAGGATGGAGGTGTGCTTTCTGCCGCTGAACCAATCCTGCAGGTTTGGTGAGACTTCGACGGTGCCGCTGACTCCAGCCTGCTTGGCGACAGTCAGGGCAAGGAATTTCTGGCCATGGAAGACTTCGACGGTGGTGACCGGCGGGGCTTGGCTGGCCTTGCCGATGGAAGGAGTGCCATGCTCGGCGGCCAAGGCGCTGGCCGGAGCCGAAGCAGCCTTGGCTCTGGGAGCCCCGGTTCCGGAGAAGGTGAGATCGAAGCGTCCAGACTGCTTGTCATTGCTGTGGATTTGAATCGCCGCCGTTCGCTTGTCGCGGGCGGTGGGATGGAAGGTCACCTTGAAGGTGGTGGCCGCGCCAGGTCCAAGCGTGGTCTGGCCCAACGGACTGATCAAGAAGTCCGCCTTGCCAAAACCGGACTTGGAGATTTCCAGACTGAGCAAGGGTACCGAGCCTAGATTTCTAATTGTGAATGTCTGGGTCCTGCCGTCAGTTCCGACCGTGGCGTAACCGAAGCCAATCGATGCGCGGCCATCCTTGAGTTTAGAACCGTCCGCTTGGAACACGCCGATTTTTGGCAGCCCGAGCCCCGTGCCTTCGAGCTTGATGTCAAAGGAGCCTTCGTTTGCGTCGTTGCTAGAAATCCGGACCCCCGCCGTCAGCAGTCCCACATTGATCGGTGAGAAAACTACGTTGAAGGTGGTGCTTTCGCCGGGAGCGAGGACCGACTTCTTCAAGGGCTGAACCCTGAAATCGGTGGAGTTGGCCCCCGTCTTGGCGGTCTTCAGGCCGATGAGAGCGGCTTTCCCAACATTCTTGATGGTGAAGGTCTGCGCCGCGCTGGATGATCCAATGGTCACATCGGGAAACGTCGTCTTGGACTGCCCATCAACCAAGTCCTTGCCGCTGCTGTTGCTCACGGCGATTTCCTGGGTGGTTTCCGGCAATGACACGCCATCCAGCCAAGCACCGTCCTGTCCGCCTGCATAACTGTCGTCCTTTTCATAGGTCCAGGTGAAAGTGTGCCTGCCTTTGGAAACCGGGAAGGTGGCGAAGGTCCAGCCGACCTTTCCTGAGATCCCCGGCTTCGAGCCTCCGCCAGGTATTACCTGCCGCACTCCGTCAATATAGAACCTGGCGAAATCGTATCCCTCCTCGGAGGAAACCCTCATGTAAAAGCTCACGGTGCCCGGTTTGAAAGTGGCACGATAAGCGATCGCCGCCGTTGCTCCGTCGCCCGGATTCCGGGAGACCAGGCTCGCAGAACCTTCGTAGTTGAGACTCTTGGTAACTTGCCAAGTGGTGGCCGCCTCCTTGGGACGATACCAGCCGTAAGGAATCTTTCCCCCGGCCGGGAATGTCGTGTCATTGATCGCGAAAGGCGCATCGCTGAGGTCAAAGACAGGCACGAGATTGGAAATCGAGCTAATCCGAACGGTGTAATCGGATCCGCCGACGAGGGCGGCGGGAACCGCCCAATTGAAACTGCCGTCATTCGGTTGATCCAACGCGATCGACGATTTGAAAACCCCGCCCTTGTAGAGGTCGATCTGCACATTGCCGGCAATGTTGGCCTGCCAGTCGATCGCCAGCGTGGAGTCGGGGTAAGCCACTTCGCCACCGTTCGGTTTGCCGACGATGATCGTGTTTGGCGGAACCCCGCCGAACAAGACGCTGGTGGCTGAACCCACGTCGGTGAGCACTTGAATTTTCACGCCGGACTTGGTCCCATCCCACCAACGGGCGTCGGGCGTGGTGGTGTCCTCGAACTTGGGCCTGCCCAGATCGAAGCAATCCGATGAATCGCCCCGGTTCAGGCCATTCTCAAGGTCATTGCGGCCGTCGGCTTGCTCCAGGGCGACTCCATAGTGAATGTCACTCCCGTTATTGCCATCGATGGTCTCGTCGATGTGCCAGATAAGGATGCCCTTGTCTTCGGAGTATTTCGCCCATTTGTCGCCCTCACCGCGGTTTTCCACGACGAAAAATTCCGTGCTGAGCCTGGGATTGAGGAGGCGGTAGGCGATGTTTCCCCGGGTAGGCAGCTTGGCGGTCTTGAATTCGGTGGGTGCGATGTCGGTGATATTGCCCCAGCCGACGAGCTCCTTGAAATAGGCGTTGATCGGGGATGGGGTTTTGCCGTCGTTGAGGTAGCTTCCTGAACCCATGAGGCAATGTTCGCCGACGCCCTCGCCGTCAGGGAAGTTGGAGTAGATGTCGGGATAGTCGATAATCAGGTGACCGCTCTCATGGCAGAAGGTTCCAATGACCGGGGCACTGTCTTCAGCATTGGTGATCTGGAATTTATTGATGAATACCGGCTTCGCTCCCGTGCCCACGCTGATCGGAGTGGCGAGGTTCCATTGTTGCGGCCAAAGCCCGTTGGCATACACGCCGGAGTCGCGACCCGCGAAAAACACATTGGTGGCCACTGCCTGGTTGCTGCCATCCACCGTCAGATCGGTGAAGTCGAACCCGCTGGCTTTAAGAACCGCAACAGCGTCGGTGAGCAAGACCCGGCTGGCGTCGCCGCGCAGGTTTTTATTGGCTGGGTAGTCGGAGAAATTGTAGTAATTCCGGGCCTTGGGGACGGTGATGATCTGGGTGACGTTTTGGGTGTAAACGAGATCCCCCAGAGACTGGTCAAAGAAATAATCCCGCACGGAACCGGTGTTGCCGTCATCGCTGTATCCGACTTCATTGCAAAACCGGACAATCTTGCTGCGGGCGGCCGGGAAGTTCACGGGATCCGCGCCGGTGGTTTTCGAATCGTCGGGAAACTGGACTAAAATCGTCAATCCCAACTTGTTGCCGACGACGGGTGCCGCTCGGAGCTTGCTCGATGCCCGACGCAAGTCGGGACCATTCACGGAAGCCCGGAGCTGGCGGACAGCTTGGACGCGCTCACTCCACCGCGCCGCACGATCCCCGTCATATTTGGCACGATTCGCCCGGATGATTTCCTGGAGTTTCGCCTTGGGGAGATCGAGATGTTGTGCCTGACCTGCCGGGGCCGGGTGATGGGCCAAGGTCGCCGACGGCACGAGCGTGCCATCCGCAGCCAGCTCGGCGTAGTGATAGGCACCCTCTGCGGGATCGTGAATCACGGTGTAGCCTGCCGCAGTCTCCGTGCGTGCATAATATTCATCTCCATAAACCCGGAGTTCCAGAGTTTCCCCGTCTGGCTGGACCCATTGGGTTTCGCGACCTCCGGGACCGTAAGGCGCGGCGTTTACGTAGCCGGAAAAACCACCTAGGAAAACGAGCAAGCTGAGCGGCTTGAGGATATTGGATTTTTTCATGTCGTCGAATTGGAAAAAGAACCCCTCGATTTTCTAACTGGGGGTTGCGGAGCTGAAACCATGGCGGAATCAAAGTCGAGAGATCATTTTTTATTTGGCACCTCAAAGTCAACTCATGATCCAGCGGGTTTTTCCAAAACGCCGCCAACCGCCATTTTCTCGCAATCCGGGTTTGCCGGCCCGCCATTTCCCTGCATCTTCGTGCCATGACTGAAAAATTTCACGGCTGGGCAGCCACTCAATCCGGCCAGGCCCTCACGGAGTTGGAATTCAATCCCGGGGAAATGCGCCCGGAGCAGGTGCAGGTCAAAGTCGAGTCCTGCGGGATTTGCCACTCGAATTGGGAATGGGCCGTCAAGCTGCCGGCGGCGTTGGATCCCGCCAGCGCGGGGCCGCTGTTCTGCGGGGGAATCACGGTGTTCGCGCCAATCGTCGATTTCGGGGTCAAGCCGACCGACCGCGTCGGCGTGATCGGGATCGGCGGACTGGGTCATCTGGCGCTGCAGTTTTTGAACAAATGGGGCTGCGAAGTCACCGCCTTCACCTCCAGCGAATCGAAAGCGGACGAAGCCCGCAAACTTGGCGCGCACCGTGTCGTCGGCACCCGCGACAAGGCCGCGCTGGCGAAGCTGGCCGGCTCGTTGGATTTCATCCTGGTCACCGCGAACGTCACCCTTGACTGGGATCTCTTCATCGCCGCGCTTGCACCGGATGGCCGCCTGCACTTCGTCGGCGCGGTGCTGGAACCGGTGCCGGTGGCGGCGTTTTCCCTGATCACGGCCCGCAAGTCGATCTCCGGCTCGCCGCTCGGCTCGCCCGCCACCGTCGCGAAAATGTTGGATTTTTGCGCCCGCCACCAGATCGCGCCGGTCATTGAGACTTTCGCGATGAACGACGTGAACGCCGCGCTCGACCACTTGCGCGCCGGGAAAGCCAGACACCGGGTCGTATTGAAGAACTAGAACTGGTTTTCAGGAGGTTGGAAAGGACTACCCGCTCACCCAAAAGGTGAGTCGAACTGCCGCCCTTTCTTTCAGTGAAATCAGTCAAAATCAGCGCAATCAGTGGTAAATCTCGTGGCTTAGACCTATGCCATTCCCCTTCCCTCCTCTGACAAAGTTCTTCACACAAACTCCACGGTCGGCTTCACGCGGACTGGCGGGAGAGGGCGACTACTTTCGTCGAGAATGCGTTCCCACTCGTCGATCACCTGTTGAAGCTCTTTGGCCACTTTGAGCGGATCGTCACCATGGGTCCCGCCGTGGAAGAGGTCGGGACAGCGACCGATATAGGTTTGATCTTCCTCCGACCAAGCCACCCACCTGTGGTAAATGTCTGTTTTACGTTTCATGCACGCCGCACAGGAAGCATCACGCGACGGCTTCCAGGAGTACTTCGGGATGCCTTAGCGCGATGGCGATCAACCTACGGGCGGCACCGGAAGGCTGCCGCTTATTCTGCTCCCAACTGCGGAGCGTGCTGAGCCCGATCCCGAGAAGACCGGCGAAGGCTTCCTGGCTAAGGTCAAGGGATTGGCGAACCTTGGCGACCTCGCTCTTGGCCTCCCAGGCCTTGGCGGACTTGCGACGCTGGGTTTCAGGATTCACCTCGGTGCGGGAAAATGTTCCGTCGGGCATTTTCTCGATGCGGAAGACTCGGGATGGCCTGCTCTCGCCCCGGACCAGCGCGTCCTTCTTGGCCTTGAGTCCGGCGGCGGGCTGCTCCATCAAATACATCTGGATCGAGAAGATTCCGTCGTCACCAATCAGGCGAAGTGCTTTTTCCATAGGCTTTCTCATGCGGCGGGAGCAACGTCTTTTTGCAAATCCCTCAAACTCCAAAGCAAGCCCGATGCGGGCGCCGCCACCCCCTTTAACTTCCGGGCACCATC
>JANOZJ010000318.1:0-21323 GCA_031429315.1 Akkermansiaceae bacterium | reverse complement strand
TGTCGTCAAAGTCCGCGCCGGATACGCCCGGAATTTCCTGATCCCGCAAGGCAAGGCGTTTGAAGCCAACCGCTCGAATCTCCGCCACGTCGAAGCCCTCAAGGCCAACCGCGCGGCTCGCGAAGCGGAAGAACTCGTCGGCCTGCAGGAAATCGCCGTCAAGATCGCCAAGCTCAAGCCGAAGTTCACGCTTTCCACCGGTCAAGGTGGCAAGGCGTTCGGTTCGGTCACCAACATCGACATCCACAAGGAACTCGAAGCGGCTGGCATCACCATCGACCGTCACACCATCGAACTCGACAAGCCGGTGAAAAAGTCCGGCAAGACCGAAGTTCAGATCCGCCTCCATCCGGACGTGATCGCCACCCTAACCATCTCGGTGGACGCAGGTGCCGAAGAGAAGGAAGGCTGATCCTAACGCCATTCACAAAAAACCCCCGGTCCGTCAGACGGACCGGGGGTTTTTGTTTGGGTGCGAACTCCAAAGAAAATGTTAGACGATGCCTTGGCGGAGAGCCTTGGAAACGGCCTCGGTCTGCGAGCGGACCTGCAATTTCCGATAGACCGCGCGCAGGTGCATGTCCACGGTGTGCTGTGAAATCGAGAGTTCGTCGGCGATTTCCTTTTTGATCAGGCCGCGGACCAAGAAGCGCAGCACCTCTTCCTCACGGTTGGTGAGGGGATCGATGTGCTCGACGGGACCGTAGCGGGCGAAGCCTTTAAGAATCATGCTGGCGATCGGCGCACTGAGGGCGGAGGTGCCATGAAGCACGTCGCGGATGCCCGAGAGGATTTCGTCAGGGTCGGAGCTCTTGAGGAGGTAACCGGAGGCACCGTTGCAGATCGCCCGATAGACTTTCTCACGGTCGTCGGATGCGGAAAGGATGAGCACTTTCACATCCGGCAAGAGGATGCGGATATCGGCAAGCACATCAAGCCCGTCGCGGCGGGGCAGGCCGAGATCTAGTAGCAGCAGGTGTGGCCGCTCGTTGGTGAACTTGAGCTTGTCGAACAAATCGGCCGCGCTGGAGAAATGATGCGGGCAGGTCAGATCGGATTCCCCGCTGATCAGGCGGCGGATTTGTTTGGCGAAAACTTCATGATCTTCCAAAATCCAGATGTTGGAGACGGTAGCGGTGGTGGCGGTGGCGGTGGCAATCATGCGAGGGTGGGGTGAGCGATGAGGTGAGAACGTTTGACGAGCAAGCGGATCTGAGTTCCGCTACCCTTGGAAGAGGTGATGTTGAGGGAGCCCTCGAGCACGCGGGCACGGTCCTCGAGTTTGTGGACAGTCTTCGGACTCAGTTCCTCGCTGACGGGAAGGCCGATGCCATTGTCGAGGATTTCGAGGGCGAGCTTGTCATCTTCATCCCACAGGCGGATGGAGACACGGTTCGCTTGGGAATGCTTCAAAACATTGTGAATGGCTTCCTTGTAAAACAGGAACAGGTGACGTTTGGCATCGAGCGAAAGCTTGGCCGCCGTTTTATTGGATTCGCATTCTACGGTGTAGTTGATTTCGCGGAGCAAGCGTCCAGCCGTCTCGCGCATCCGTTGGACGAGGTCGCCAATGGAGTCTTGGCGACGCTCCAGCAACCAGACGATGTCCCGCATGGCCAGCGAGCTTTCGCGGGCGATCGATTCCACCTCACCCAAATCTTCGGCAACTTCCTCGGGGCCTTGAAGGCGCACAAGGTCCTTGCGTGCGGTGCGGGCGATCAGCGAAATGCTGCCCAGATTGCTGCCGATATCGTCGTGCAGGTCGGAGGCAATCCTTTTACGGAGCTGGTCGATCTGATCCCTCGACATTAGCCGTCGGCGCTCGACGATGAACACTGGAATCAGAAAGGTCAGGCCGAGAACGACCGCCGAGCCCCAAGTCGCGTTCAATTCGCTCTCGGAGGCCAGTTGGTGGTGGACAGGTCGGAGCATTGCCAACTCGCGCTCGATCCGTCCGCGTTCGTAAAGTTGCTCGAACCAGGTGGCGACGGGAATGATTTGCTTGTCGGAGGCGTAGCCGTCGGTGAGGGATTTGACGGCGGTTTTCTGAGTGCCGTAAGTGCGGCTAACGGGAAGACCTTCCGCGAGATTCTTGCCGTGCGACCAAACTTCAAATTCGGACAGCGCGTGGACTTTCAACCCTCCGATCACGCACGGGCGGACACCTGTCAGGCGGATGGTCTTGGCGGATTTTCCACCGAGTGGAACCAGCAACGGATTCATGCTGCTGGCCCCTGCCAGGGGATTGGCCCACCGCCATGCAAGCTCTTCGACTTGTCCGTCGGCAGCTTGGAGATGGACCGTCAGCGAGTCGGGGAAAACCGAGGATTCGGAGGAGCGGTCAAGCTGGTAAGGGAAAAGCACCAGGCGGTCGAGCGGGGCCGCCTGATTCAATGAAATGGTCCAGGAAACCGTCTCATCCGTTCGGGAAACCGTCACGGCATCACCGGTCTCGGAGTTCGATCTACCCCCGTTTTGCCAGATGCCGAGCGGGGTGCGACCGTCCGTCAACGCTTCTGGATACCAAATTCCCGGGACGCTGAGGTCGCCTACCGTCGAAACGGTCGCTCGGAATGAGACCGGGTCGTGGTTTGAGATCACCGCGATCTCCGATAGACCGAAAAGATCGAGCGTTCCGCGGTTGTGGCCTTCTTGAACGGTCAAGCGGACATAGCGCGCGCTGTTGTGCGCTTTGAAAGGCACCGGATTGCCATCCGCCAGACGGGTTGGACTCGGGCCTGGTCCGGAGCTGAAAATGACCGTCCGTTGGGCGAAATCCTCCTGGTTGGAGAGTTCGATGGTGAAGCGTTTCGGGAAAATCCCTAGATCTTCCAAAAATTCACGCTGGGTTGGGATCAGGAAAATCGTCTCCAGCGGATACTCGTTGCCAAGATCCAAAGTGATCGACGGGTCCGGAGCACCGGCCTTCGCTCGGCAGCCGCGGTATCCCAAACCGGTTTTCATCGCATGCTCGCGATGCTCCGCAAAGGTCGCTACCCGGTTTTCAAGCCACGACACTCTGTCCTCTGTCTTAACGAGTTGCGGATCAAAAATGCGGGCAATGCGGCTGATCGGATTGGTGATTTGGGCGATGCTGCCGGCCTCCGCCCGACTGGATATCAAGCACGTCAATGCGGACAGCGCGAAGCGTGTGAAGTTGCGGCTATGACAGTGGGTCGGCATAATCTCGGTAAGCAATACGCCAACGACTTTGATAGTATTTTAAAAACATTCAATCTTTTTTAAATAAAAACTTATCAGTGATAGTTTCGCGGTCACTGCGGGTTGACGCTACTTCCGCAATTCGGCTCGGTTGGCCAGGCAGGCTGCTCCAGCCATACCTGCTAAGGAAACAATCCGCCAGCGGCCTCTGGCCACCCGATGGATCAGATAGTGTTTACGGCCCCTGCTACTCCACATCCATGGCCATCATCGCCCTCACCCCAGTCCTTCAGATCTATCAACGATGAACTTGGATTTAGCGATTGCAGTCGTAAATCGCTAGGGTCAGAGAAAGCGCTGCGACCTCCTCCTCCTTCTATTCAAAACGGCGACCGAAACTCTCTCAAAGACGCAAGACGGCAAGGTGAAAGATTCAGAGCAAGACGCCACAGCCCCTTTCGGGGAGAGGCAACGCCGAGACTGCCAGTGAGGGGCGGCCACGTTGTGGGGCGAGGGAGGGTTGGAAGTATTTTGCATGGCAGTGATTGACTCATTCCCTGATCCCCCGGAATACTCCGCCGCCTCCAACGCTCACCGAATCATGGAAAACGTCATCATCATCGGCACCGGCTGCGCCGGCTACACCGCCGCCATTTACACCGCCCGCGCGAATCTAACGCCACTGCTGCTCTCTGGAACCCAGCCCGGCGGCCAGCTCACCACCACCACCGAGGTGGAGAATTTCCCCGGCTATCCGGAAGGGATCATGGGGCCGGATCTGATGATGAAAATGCAGGCGCAGGCCGAGAAATTTGGCGCGCGAGTCGCGTGGGCTAGCGTTGAGTCGATCGAGCGCCGTGACAACGGAACCTTCCTTTTGAGGGCAGGATCGGAATCGTTTGAGGCGAAAACCGTGATCATCGCCACGGGAGCCGCGCCGCGCCATCTTGGGATTGCGGGCGAGCAAAAACTCATCGGCCGCGGCCTGACTTCGTGCGCCACCTGCGACGGCGCTTTCTACCGCGACGTCCCGGTTTGCGTGATCGGCGGCGGTGACAGTGCTTGTGAAGAAGCAAGTTTCCTCACGCGGTTTGCCAGCAAGGTCTATCTGATCCACCGCCGCGACGAGCTGCGGGCTTCGAAAATCATGGCCGACCGGGCCTTGGCGAATCCGAAGATCGAGCCGATTTGGAACTCGACCGTCTGCGAATATCTCACCGACGAAAAAGGCGAGATGCGTGCGGTCACGCTCAAGAATCTAATCAACGGCGAGGAGAAAGAACTGGAAGTCGCCTGCGTGTTCGTGGCGATCGGCCACGTGCCAAACAGTGCCTTCCTCGGCGCGCTGGTGGACATGGACGAGAACGGCTACATCCTCCAAAACCCCGGTCGCACGGCGACGAAAACTCCCGGCCTTTTTGCCGCCGGCGATGTGGCGGACCACTACTACCGCCAAGCGATCACAGCCGCCGGCCAAGGCTGCGCGGCGGCGCTCGAGGCCGAGCGCTATCTCAGCGACTTGGAGTGATCCCGAATTTCCCCCGAATTCCGGAAATTTTTGATGACACTTAAGAAAAGTTAATTTATTCCATGGCTATGTTGAAGTGTGTCTATTGCGTGCGTCGGTTGCCATCCCTGTCGGTTGAGGAGTTTTATGACTATTGGCTGAACAAGCATGGGCCGTTGGTGCGCGAGAAAGCGCCGATCCTCGGGATGAAGCGCTACGTTCAGAGCCATACCATCCAGAATCCCATGTTGAACGCCGCAGCCCAGCAGCCGCGTGGGATCACCGAGATGTATGACGGCATCACCGAAGTCTGGTGGGACAGTGCGGAGTCGCTCGCCGCGTCGCTCCAGACTCCGGAAGGCTTGGAGGCGAACCGGATTCTCTCGGAAGATGAAGCCCGTTTCGTCGATTGCGCCAATTCGGCAATTTTCTTCACCACTGAGCACCCAATATTTGAATTCTAATCAACCCATGAAACGCCAAGCCCTACTCCTGTTTTCAACGTCCGCCTTGACCATCGCACCCGTTTTCGCCAACGGATTTTACATCCCGGTGCAGGCTCCCGAAGCAACCTCCAGAGGTAATGCCTGGCTTGCCACGGCCAACAGCGCGGCAGCCGTTTATTACAATGCGGCCGGTCTCACCCAGCTTGATTCGCCCGAAGTCGTGGCGGGTGCTTATGCCATCATGCTCGGACTGGAAGCGGATCTGGATTCCGGCATCCATGAAGAAGCAGACAACGACTGGGCAATTCTGCCTCAGATTTATGCTGCGATGCCGATCAATGACAAACTGATTGCCGGATTCGGCCTCAATACGCCGTTCGGCCTCGCCACCGATTGGGGACAAACCTCGCAGTTCCGCTTACTGGCGACGGAGACCGAGTTGACTTACGCCACCGCTTGGCTGGTGCTCGGCTATGAACTTACCGACACACTGTCGATCGGTGGTGGCATAGGCATCCATCACGCAGACCTGAAATTCGGACGTTTCGTCCCCGTCGCGCCGGGCGTGGATCTTCCCAGCGAGTTCGAGGGCGATGACGAGGCCGTTTCCTGGACCATTTCCACCCGGTGGCAGCCTACCGAACAACACGCCTTCGGTCTGGTTTATCGCAGCAAAACGGATTTCGATCTTGAAGGGGACTTTGAAATAACCGGCGCGATCGCGAGTGAAAGCGCGAGTTCTGATTTTATGACGCCTGCCACTCTGGGCGGAGGATACGCTTACACTCCGTGCAAGGAGTGGAGCTTCGAGGTGAACGTCGAATGGGTGAACTGGGACGAGTTGAATTCCCTCAACCTCAGCAGCGACAGCACCGGGACCACCGCGCTTCCTTTCAACTGGGACTCGAATTTCATCTATTCGGTCGGTGCGACCCGTTACTTCGACAACGGCTGGAATGTCAGCGCGGGCTACAACTTCATCGAGAACAGCATCCCCGACTCCAACTTCAACCCGGGTGTGGCGGATGCGAATCGGCATTGGCTCAATGCCGGCGTGGGACGCCAGTATGCCTCGTTCAAATGGAACTTTGCCTACCAATATGCCTTTTCAGACAACGACGTTTCCGGATCGCCGGGTGGGCTGGCGGATGGAACCTTCAAATCAAGATTCCACGGCATCATGATGAACTGCAACTGGCAGTTCTGAACGGCTGGCAGGCGCGCGATGCACGCTCCGCGCACCAACCCGCGTTCTCAGCCTGCGGCGTTGAGAACGTGGGTGAATTCCTTGCGCTGGAAATCGGTCGGTTTCACCCCGTGGAACAATTGGAAATCCCGCGAAAACATTTTCGCCGTGGTGAATCCGAGATCGACTGCGACCTCTTTGATCGGTGAGCCTTCGCGCAGCAGCGACCTCGCGGCCACCATCCGTTCCTGGCGCAGCCAATCCTTCGGCGAAATACCGATTCCTTCTTCAAATACCCGCCGCAGATGACGTTCGGAGACGCCGATCCGGTCGCAGAGGCTCGCCATCCGGTATTCACCCTCGCGGGCGATCTGGCCAAGCGACAAGGGAAGAGGGTCTCGGGCCAAAAGGACCAGGAACCGTCCGTCTCTCTGAATGATTTCTACGTCGCGGCGTTTCACGGGTGGGTGCGGTGGGGTGGAGGGCGATGCGGGGATGAAACTTAAAACATCCCGGATTGTCAATTTTTTTAAAATAGTTAGCGGGGGCGGCTCAAATTTTCAAGTTGCTGCAATTGGGATGACCAACCGGGAATAGTCGGCAATCTGGCAAGCGATCCGGACGAGTCGGCACAGAACCGCCGGTGACTTGTGGGAAGAGTTCACCGATAGATCATGCCCTTGTGGCGGATCCAGCCGCCGCCTTTGGAACCATCCGGGTGATGATGAGTCTGGTGGACAATACCGCCTTGAGCATTCCAGATATACTCGCCGTAGATCGACACCGTATGGCTGGTTTTCAGGTGGGCGACCCTGGGGGCGAGATCGATGTTGTGGGCGATCAGCAAGGTCTGGCCGGAGTCCAATCTAACCACGAATCTCTGGTGGCGGCTGCCAACCGTGTCGTCCGGCAGTTTCCGAATGACGGTCCCATGGAACTTGACCATGAAACCGCTCGTCTTCAATTTGAAAGCCCGGGCCAGGATGCGATCGCTGGTACTCAGCGTGCTGGTGGAGGCTAACGGGAATCCCGCAGAAACCGGCCCCGAGTGAATCGGAATGATCAGCGATAAAAGAATGCAGGCGAGGATGGAGTTCTTCATGGCAAACGAAGGCTATGCCTAGCAGGAACAAACAGGCGGACCAAGCGCAAATCCCTCAACGCCTCCGGGATTGTTTCCAGAGTTGGATCGCTTCGAGGAACGGCTTGGCGTAGCGCTGGACCTTGGCCGCGCCGATGCCCGGGACGAGCAGGGCTTCCGCCGGGGTGGCGGGCTGGTAGCGGGCGAGGGCTTCGAGAGTTTTGTTAGGGAAAATGGTGTAAGACGGCACGTCCTCGCGTTTGGCGATTTTTTCCCGGATGTCCCGCAGCATCGAGTAGAGCTGGCCATCGAAACCGTGATCCTTGAGGCCCGCATCCTTGCGCCCGGCCTCGGGATCCGGCCAGACGAGCTGGAACTTCGCCTCGCCGCGCATGACCTTGTCGCCAAGGGTCGTTAGAGTCAGCAGCGGGAACTCGCCGGTCACGGTGACGACCAGTCCGGCGTCCGCGAGCGAGCGCATCAGGCTGTTGAGATAGCCCGCGCCCTTGTCCTTGAGGATGCCGTAGGTGCTGAGTTGGTCGAGGCGGGCGCTGATGATTTCCTGCGACTTGCTGCCGGCTAACATCTGGACGATCCGCCCGCGACCGAAGCGGGCTTCCCAACCGTTAGCGGCGCGCCGCGACATGCGGGCGACGCCGCTGAGCACCTTTTTCACGATGATTTCCTCCTCGGCGTTCGGCGACCGGGTTTCGCCAGAGCCTTCGTCGCGGCAGACATCGCAGGTGCCGCAGACGCCGGCGTCGTCCTCGCCAAAGTAGGTTAGAATCCATTGCTGGCGGCAGGTGCGCGAGTAACACATCTCGACCATCGCCTTGAGTTTTTCGCGGTCGCGGCGGTCTTTCTCCTCGATCGCGGTCTCGTCGAGCTGGAGCGAGCGTGTTAGAATTTCAGGCTTGAGCAGGCGGGTGCCCTTCATCCGTTTTTTCGGGATGTCGAAGCGCTCGACGTAGCCGCCGCGGGCGAGGATCGCCATCGCGCTGCCGACCGACATCGAGTTTTTGACATCGGCACCCTGCGCGATTTCATCGAGCGTGCGGTGGACTTCGAAATCCTTGTCCGCCTCGTTGAGCAGGTATTGATAGATCGAGCGGACGATGGCGGCGGTCGGGTTCGCGCCCTCGATGAAGAACTCCTGGGTGCGGGTGTCGGCGTAGTTGAAGAGCAACTCGCAGACCGCGGTTTCCCCGTCGCGGCCGGCGCGGCCGGCTTCCTGATAGTAGGCCTCGACACTGCCGGGCACCTCGTAGTGGATGACGAATCTAACGTCCGAGCGGTCGATGCCCATGCCGAACGCGTTGGTGGCCACGGCGACGTCGGCCTTGCGGTGGATGAAGATTTCCTGCGCCCGTTCGCGCTCCTGGTCGCCCATCCCGCCGTGATAGGCGACGCATTTGATGCCCCAGCTCGCCAGCGTTTCGGAAACGGAGTCCACCTTCTTACGGGTCGCGCAGTAGATGATGCCGGTCTTGTGCGCGGCGATGACGGCCTTCATCCGTTCGTCCTTTTGCGCCGCTTTATCGGTGGCCGTGATGTTCAGCGAGAGATTCGGGCGGGAAAATCCGCTGACGCGCTCGAACGGCTCGCGCAGGGCCAGGACCTTTGAAATGTCGTCTCTGACGATCGGCGTGGCCGTCGCCGTTAGAGCAACGCATTGCGGCCTGCCGATTTTCTCCAAGGACTTCTCGAGCCGCAGATAATCGGGCCGGAAATCATGGCCCCATTGGCTGAGGCAGTGCGCCTCATCCACCGCGAAGAGTGAGATCTCGATGCCTGATAGAGCGTTGAGGAAGCTCTCCGCGCGGAACCGCTCGGGAGCGACATAGACGAGTTTCCAACGCCCGGCGCGCATCCCGTCGAGCCGCTCTTTTTGCTCCGACCAACTCAGCGTGGAGTTGATCATCGTCGCGTCGATCCCGCGGGCCACCAGCGCATCGACCTGGTCCTTCATCAGCGCGATCAGCGGCGAGATCACCAACGTGACCCCGCCGAAACACAGCGCCGGGATTTGAAAACACAGCGATTTGCCGCCGCCGGTAGGCATCACCACCAGTCCGTCACGGCCGGAGGTGATTTCGGAAATGACTTCCTCCTGCCCTTCGAGAAACCCGGAAAACCCGAAATACCGATGCAACGCCTGATGCGGCGTCATGATCAGCGGTTTGGATTCGGAACGGGCAGGGGACATCGCGTGCGCGAATGAACAATGCCCGGCGCGCCAAGGTCAACTCCGGAGCATCTCCGCCCACCGGGAATTGGCTCGATTCGATTTCCGCGGCACGGGTGAATGAAGCGCCGCTGCGGGCGCGTATCGGGAGCTCCGCAAAACCATTCCGTTGCTGACAACAAGTCCTCTTATTCGCCATCGGCCATGCGTCCATTCATCTCGTCCTTTTTACTGTTGAGCGTCTTTGTCCCCACTCCCGCCCGAGCGGCCCAAGAGGATCCCCATAAAAAATCCGGCAACATTGCGCCTCAAATTTCCAAGCTAAGCCCGGAACAGGAAGCCGGGATCCTGAACGACGTGAAAGTCGCGGACGGCTTCGATGTCAGCCTTTTTGCCACATCTTCCGCGGCCAACTATCCAGTCTATGTGGCCGCCGCGCCTAACGGCGATCTCTACGTCTCATCGGATGGCAATGGTTCGTTAGGCCGCGATCCGGATCGCGGGCGGATCCTCCGCTTGCGCGACACCGACAAGGACGGTCGCGCCGACGAGGTGACGGAGTTCGTCAAAAACGTGGACTCGCCACGCGGCCTAGTCTGGGACCATGACCGCCTCTATCTGATCCATCCGCCGGATGTTAGCTGTTATATCGACACCAATGGCGACGGCAAATCCGACGAGACAAAGAAGCTGATCACCGGCATCGCCTTCGGTTTCAAGGACCGGCCCGCCGACCACACGACCAACGGACTGAGCATGGGCATCGACGGCTGGCTCTACATTTCAGGCGGTGACTTCGGGTTCACGGATGCTGTCGGCAGCGATGGCAAGCACCTGCAACACCGCGCCGGCGGAGTGATCCGCTTCCGGCCCGATGGCTCCAGCATGGAAATTTTCAGCACCGGCACCCGCAACATCCTCGGCACGCCGATCAGTCCGCTGCTAGATATATTCGCCCGCGACAACACCAACGACGGGGGCGGCTGGGATGTGTTCTTCCACCATTTCACCGGGCTCGAAGATCACGGCTATCCCCGGATGTACATCAACTTTGGCGACGAGATCGTGAAACCGCTTGCCAACTATGGTGGCGGCTCCGGTTGTGGTTCGGCCTATCTATCAGAGCCTGGCTTTCCGGCGAAATGGAACGATGCCCCGCTCACCTGCGACTGGGGTACCGGCGCGCTCTGGCATCACACCGTCGAGCCGCAGGGCGCCACCTTCAAGGAATCCGCCAAGCCGGAGCCATTGATCAAGATGACCCGCCCGACCGATGCCGACGTGGACGGGATGAGCGGGATCTATCAGGCAAGCTGGAAGGGCGCGACCTTCAAGTGGGAAGGACCTGAGGTCGGCTACATCGTCCGCGTTTCGCCGAAGGGTTACACGCCCGAGGCATTGCCCGGTTTTGACAAGGCCAGCGAGGCGGACTTGGTCCGGTTGTTGGAATCGCCCAGCCAGGTGCGCACGCTTGAAGCGCAGCGGACTCTGTTGCGCCGCCCCGGCACCACCACCATGAGGGATGCTCTGCTCGCTCTGGCAGGTAATCCTAACAAGCCATTGCCCGCCCGCGTCGCCGCGCTCTACGCCCTGACCCAGCGCGCGGTCAAAGCCGAATCCGCAGTAGCCATCATCAACGCGGTCGCGCCGCTCGCCGCCGATCCCGCGCTCCAGCGCTTCGTCTTGCGCGCCTTGGGCGATGCCGGACTCGACCGTCTATCCGAAGGAAAAACCACCGCGCCGCCGGTCATTTATACCGCCGGGTTTAAAAGCAGCGAGCCACGGACCCGCCTGGAGGCCATCATCGGTGCCACCCGTCAGAACATGCGAGTGGTGGCTCCGCAAATGGCGGCGCTGTTAGGCGATGCCGATCCGGTCGTCGCCCACACCGCCTTCCGCTCGCTGGCGACGTTGAAAGCCGCCGCCCCGTGTTTCAGCGTCGTGGACGACGCAGCGTCCACCGCCGCCCAGCGCACCGGTGCGCTGCTGGCGCTGATGCGCATCCACACGCCGGAAGTTGTGGCGGGACTCATCGACCGCCTGGCGAAGTCGAGCGCGCCCGCCGCGCACGAGGAAGTTTTTGCCGCGCTATGTCGCCTGCATTTTCACGAAGGCGAATGGAAAGGGGATTCATGGGGTACCCGTCCCGACACCCGCGGTCCCTACTATCAGCCGGAAGCCTGGGGCGAGACCCCGAAGATCGCCGCCGCCCTCAAGACCGCGTTGGAAAAAACCGCTCCCGATCATGCTCCGGCGCTCATCCGCGAGCTGCAGCGAAACCGCATCGAGATGGGTGGCGTGATCACGGATCTAACCGACATGGTGCGGAAAAATCCCGCGCTGCTGCCCGATCTGGTCGCCCAACTGGCGACAGCCGAGACGGTTCCCGCCGCCGCCATTCCCTACCTGGTCAAGGCCGCGCAAAGCGATTTGCCCGCCGTGACGATTGCCAGCGCCGTCGCCACTCTCGTCAAGACAGATTCCAAGGAAGGCTGTCTCGCCTCGCTCGCCGCCATCGACAAGCTCAGCAAAACGAAGGGTGCTGGCAAACCCTTCGACACTGCGAAGACCGCTTTCCTAGCCGCTCCCAAGCTCGAGAACCATCATCAATTGTTGGAAGATCAAGCTGCCAAACTCGATGGCGGTTCATCCCTCTGGGCGGACGCCGCGCTGTTAGCCATGAGCAACCGCAAGGCCGGAAGTCCCGAAGCGCGCGAACTCTCGAAGAAAGCCCTCGACCAAGGCTGGACGGACTTGAAACGCCGCGTCCAAATCCTAAAAGCGATCCAGGCCAGCGGTTTCTATGGATGCGATGAACTCGTCCGCACCGCCATGACCGATGCCGACGCCACCGTCGCGGCGGCCGCCACCGCCACCGCCAAAACCCTCATGCTCGAGAAAAAGGGCGAGGACAAGACCCCGCTTGTTAGCACGCTCAAGCCCGAGGAGGCCGTCGCCGCAATCATGACAACCAAGGGCGACGTGGGTCTCGGTGAACAAATGTTTGCCCGCCAGAGTTGCACCACTTGCCACGCCACCAGTCTTGATAAGGTGCAAAAGGGGCCATACCTCGGTAACATCACCCAGACCTACACCCGCGCCGATTTAGCCGGAAGCATACTCGATCCCGGCAAGACCATCGCCCAAGGGTTTGCCACAGAGATGTTCACCTTGAAAGACGGCACTGGCCAAATGGGCTTCATCACCTTCGAAAGCGCAGAGCAGGTGAAAGCCCGCAACATCGCCGGCCAGGAGTTCACCTGGAAGACCGCCGACATCGCCAAGCGCGACAAGCTGCCGGTATCGCTGATGCCGCCGGGTCTTGTTAGCAACCTCACCGTCCGCGAGTTCGCCAGTCTGCTAGACTATCTGGAATCACTGTCGAAGAAGTGAGGTTCTTCGCAAGTAGTCTAACCCTTTAGGGTGTCTTCGGGGGCAATGAAGACACCCTAAAGGGTTAGGCTACATGCGAAGACTCCGGGGATCACTTGTCCGGAGCCGGCACCACCGGCGCGGGTTTCACCGCAGCCCGATGCGCTTTGACCGCTTCGATTAGATTCCCGCGGGTCTCCTTCTGATAGCGGACGGCCAGACCCGCGAAGAACGCTGCGGCTGCCAGAATCAGGAACAGCAGCATCGCACCGAAGCCGGTGCCGCCGGACGGTGGAGCACTCGACGCGCGCTGGGGAAGGGGTGTTAGGGGCGGCAATTCCGGCTCGCGCAGGATCGGCGATGGCTCGCTCGGCCGCTCACGGGCCAGCGCCTCGCGCTCTTCATCCGTTAGCAGGAAGTCAAACGACACGTCGCCGATTTTCACGGTCACCCCGCTGCGCAGCGCGATCACCTCGTGGCGCACGCCATCGAGCTTGATGCCATTGGTCGAGCCGACGTCGTGCAACTCGTAGCCGCCCTCGATCCGCCGCATTTCCGCGTGGTGGACGGACACCGAGCCGGATTCGATGGCGATATCATTTTCACTCCCGCGCCCCAAGCTGACCACGTCGCGGTCCAGTTGGAAACGATAGGGCTGGGCATTTTTCTCAGGGACGGTGATCGTGACACGAGGCATGGCTATAAAACGCAGGGGTTCCGCTGTTTCTAGCGCAGAACCGCACCGGGATGCACGAAATTTTCTTCGCCGGGTTCCAATGGCCCCGGCTCGCGACATGAATCGCGACATTGTGTCGCGATGCGGTGGTGATTTAAGAGAAAAATGGGGAATCGCGACAGAGTTCCCGACAAAGTGTCGGGATTTTGCTCTGTTAGCGAGAGGGGAGGCGGAATCCCGACAATTGTCCCGACATCATGGTCATCTCATGGGCTTGGGCGGATCGGAATGCAGAGCGAGCGATAGCGAGTCTTTGTAAATCGCAAAGCGCATCACGCATGGCCGAAGGCAATCCGCTCCTCCTTGGTTTTCTGGAGGCCGCCGCTTGGCTCAATCCCCAATCCTCAAAGGCATAGGACTGAAGCGGATCATCCCTTGGACAGCGGAGGCAGGAAATGGGAGAGGGCTTGTCGGATGCCCGCCGGTGTCCTATTGCCTGCCGCATGATTTTGGAACCAGTGATCGGCGTGGTGGGCGGCAGCGGACTTTACGAAATGGAGGGTTTTGAGGGGATCTCGGAGCGTGCGGTCGAGACTCCATTCGGCAGCCCGTCGGACAAGGTGATGGTGGGCGAGATTCACGGCCGCAGGGTCTGCTTTTTGCCGCGTCACGGCGTGGGCCACCGCCTGCTGCCGCACGAGATCAACCACAAGGCTAACATCTGGGCGCTGCGCTCGCTGGGCGTGCGCTGGGTGGTTTCCGTCACCGCCGTCGGCAGTTTGCGCGAGGAGATGGCGCCGCGCGACATCGTCGTGCCCGACCAGTTGATCGACCGGACCGGCACGGCGGCGGAGCACACGTTTTTCGGAAATGGCATCGCCGCGCATGTCGGTTTCGGCGATCCCTATTGCGGCGATCTGCGGGCGAATCTGCTAGCTGCCGCCCGTTCGTTTGCGCCCAAGGTCCATGACGGGGGTGCCTATCTTTGCATGAACGGCCCGGCATTTTCCACCCGGGCCGAGGCGAATTTCCACCGCATGATCGGCGCCGACATCGTCGGCATGACCAACGGTCCCGAAGCCCGTCTCTGCCGCGAGGCGGAAATCGCCGCTGCCGCCCTCGCGCTGGTGACGGACTACGATTGTTGGAAAGAAGACGAAGCCGCCGTCGAAGTGGAGACCGTGATCGGGAACCTCCACGCGAACAGCGCCATCGCGAAGCAGATCATCCGCGCCGTCGTCGCGATGATTCCTGAAAAGCCTGCCAGCCCCGCGCACCGTGCGCTCGATTCCGCGATCTTCACCGCAAGAGCGCAGTGGCCGCAGCAAACCGCGGAAGATCTGGCACCGATCCTCGGGCGATTAATGTAGTCAAGGACTTCAGTCCGTTCTTCAATTCTCCCAGAAAGAACGGACTGAAGTCCTCGACTACGTTCAGAACTCACAATTTTCCCACCATGGAACCAACCACCACAGCATACGGCACCTGGAGCGGCGGACGCTTCATGCACTTTGGCGAAACCCTTTCCGAGGAGCGCTTCATCGGCTGCATCCAGACCGCCTATCAGGCGGGGATTCGCACCTTCGTCACCTCCGACGTCTATGGCAACGGCAAGGCGGACGAGCTGCTAGGCGTCGCGCTCAAGGGGATCGACCGCTCCAGCTACAGTCTCGTCGGCATGATCGGCCACGATTTCTACGACGGCCAACGGCAAGGCAGCCAAGGCTATCCGCGCTTCACCTCGCCCGCGCTGCGCGGCCCGGAAGGCTACGCGGATTTCATCAAAATGGCCTGCTCCAAAGAACTCGAACGCTGCGGAGCCGACAAGTTCGACCTGCTGATGCTCCACAACCCGGACGAACTCGGTTACACCAGCGAGCCACTGTGGCAGGCACTCGAAGCCGCGAAAACCGCCGGCCTAACCGACCGGCTCGGCATCGCACCCGGCCCGGCCAACGGCTTCTCGCTCGACTTGGTTTACTGCCTCGAAAAATTCGGCCACATCATCGACTGGTCGATGCTCATCCTCAATCCGCTCGAGCCATGGCCCGTCGGACTCACGCTCCCGGTCTGTGAGAAACACGGCGTCAAGGTGATGACCCGCGTGGTCGATTACGGCGGCGTTTTCCATGACGACATCGGCGGCCCCGAGCACAGCTTCAAGCCCGGCGACCACCGCACCTACCGGCCGGAAGGCTGGGTCCAGCACGGCATGGAAAAGGCCAACCGGATGCGCCCGCTTGCCGAGAAATACAATCTAACGCTGCTCCAGTTCGCCTGCATCTGGAACCTTAGCCATCCTGCGGTGAAAAGCGTGGTGCCCACGTTTATCCAAGAGGCCGGCGAAGGTGCCCGCTTGATCGAGGACAAGATCCGCGAGTTCGCCAAGCTGCCGGATGTTAGGTTCACCGTGGAAGAAGTGGCTTCCATCCGCCAGATCGGCGACAACACCGGCTGCATGTCGCTCAAAGGAGCCAGCAAACGCCACGCCACCAGCGAACGCCCCGACGAGTGGCCGATGCGCGAGGATCTGTTGGAACTGGCCGGGCGGAACGGGTTGGGATCGGAGTGGTGATTTCATAAGGAGAGTGGACGTCTCATCCCGGAAACCGGCCAGAATCCATTGATTTCCCGTTCTGTTGTCATTTGAGGACCGCGCTTGGATGTTCGCTGGGGAGCGCGACCGGGAAACCAAGGATCACGGCCTCCGATACGGAGATATTCCGCCCGAGCTCCGCCGCGCTTTCGATTTCTACCGCGACCGCTCCGCCGAAGCCCACACAAGCCTTGCCGAGGCCGTCGAAGCCTTCACCGGCTACATGAAGACCGGCGTGGGCAAGGGGAAATATCGTTATATGGCGCACCAACCACCACGGTATCGCCTGAAACCACTACGGAATAGCCGAAATTGTCATCATTGGTAGTGTCAGAAGCCTTGAGACTTGCAAAACTAAAGATGTATGCCGAGGCTTGGAAAATCTTTAATCAAGACATTTGTGGGTAACGGGCAGAACATGTTCCTGCTTTCCACTGGCCGACAATAAAGTAGCGAACTTCTCACGCGCATGGCTACGCTCGCGCATGAAGCCGCTGTTTGAAGAACTCGATTTCCGCCCGACGCCGCTGGGCGACCTGATCCTGCGCCGCCGCCGGATGGCGATGCTGGACGATCTGATCGTTTACGAAGTCCTGCTAGGAAACGGGTATCTCATGTCCAGTTTGTTCCATGACGTGGAGGAGGCGCTGGCCGATCTGGGCTTGGCGGCTGAGGCGGGGGAGAAGCTGGATGTGGTCGTCGGCGGACTCGGCCTCGGCTACACGGCGGTCGCCGCGCTGAAAGATCCGCGGGTGGCGGAGTTGCTGGTGGTGGACGTGATGGCGCCGGTGATCGAGTGGAATGAGAAGGGGCTGGTGCCGCTGGGGGAAACGCTAACAGGCGATCCGCGCTGCCGCTTGGTGCTCGGGGATTTCTTCGCGCTCGCCGCCGCGCCGGAAGTCGGGTTCGACCCGAATCAGCCGGGCCGGAAATTCCATGCGGTGCTGTTGGACATCGACCACTCGCCGCAGAACCTGCTGGATGAGCGGAATGCGGCGTTTTACAGCGCGGATGGCCTGCGCCGGCTCGCCGCGCAACTCCATCCCGGCGGGGTGTTCGCGCTGTGGTCGGACGATGCGCCGGATGAGAATTTCCTCAGCCATCTCGCGGAGGTTTTTGAAACCTCGCAGGCGCATGTGGTGAAGTTTCCGAATCCGCTGTTGGAGAAGGATTCGGAAAGCACGGTTTACGTCGCCCGGCGATAAATCTTCATCTGATTCGTAATTATCGTTAGGTTTCCGGCAACTGATCCGTCTCTATCCACACTCCCCGCATTGCGGTTAACATGAAAACTCCAACCCTCGTTCTGACCGCCCTTTGCAGCCTGATTCACCCACTCGCCGCGACGCCTGACCATGCGGTCAACGTCACCGAGCGAGTGCTGGGATCCAACCCCGCAGGATTCGCTGGCCTCCGCACGGAAACCGACAACCTTGGCAGCTACTACAGCTCCCGCGTCACCACTTGGCTCGACGAGATTCCCAAGACTCCAGAGGGTCGTGAGAAGGTGAAATCCACTCTTCTCCTAGATGTGACACACACCGTGGACGTCAATCACGCCGATCCTAACATCCCGCCACCGGTGGCCGAAAAAATCAATAGCCTAGACGCTTCCGTGACCTTGGCTTCCGTTATTCAGCGGTATTCCGGCGAGATGCGGCAGGCATGGACACCGGAGCAGTTGTCGAAACTCGAAATCGATCAAGTCGGAGGAATATATTTCAACCGGAAGCTCGCACTCATTCACGGAACCTACGTCCAAGAAAAAATCTTCGGCGGCCGTCATGCTGACGAATCCTGGAGTCTGAGCGAAGTGACGGAAGATGCCAACTGCCTCTATCTCAGATTGTCGATCGGCAATGACTCCGGCCCGGAATCCCGCATTGTCTGCGTGCCACCGGAGATCACCAAGCGCCAGCGCGATCAGGCGTCAGCTCAGCCGGTCTATCTGGTCGCAGGAAAGTTCGAAAGCCGTGAAGAGGCTGTGCAGGCCGCACGGCCGATCATGGCGAAAGCCCGCGAGCTGAAAATCCACAGTTTTCAGCTCGAAATCTGGTCGTTGGAAGACGGCACGTCGAAGACCAAATACGTGATCGCCGATCAATCCTCGACCTACAGGATTGGGATCGGCGGAATTCCGAAACTGGAAAGCGCCCTGGAAATCCAGCTCACGCCGATGAGCAGCGAGCGCTTCATTGAGAAGTTTCTGGTGCCAAACTGACGCTTGCCCGGACTGGACGCGGGCGGTTCCGCCGCCTACACCTCGCGCATGACCGTTCGCACCCGCTTCGCGCCTTCGCCCACCGGCTATCTCCACGTCGGCGGGGCGCGCACCGCTTTGTTCAACTGGCTGTTCGCCCGCAAGCACGGCGGCGTTTTCGTGCTGCGGGTGGAGGACACAGACGAGGCGCGCAACACCGAGGAAGCGCGTCAGGCGATCTTCGACGGGATGGACTGGCTCGGCCTGGATTGGGACGAAGGCCCGGAAAAGGGCGGCAACTTCGGCCCATACTATCAGAGCGAGCGGCGGGAAATCTACGACGCGTGGTTTGCGAAACTGGTGGCGGCGGATCGCGTGTACGAAGACGGCGGCGCGTGGCGGTTCCGCTTCGAGCGCAAGCCGGTGACGATGAACGACCTAGTCTGCGGAGAGGTGACCATCGACTACCGCGACGAGTCGAACACCCCGGACATGGTGGTGAAGCGCTCGGACGGTTCGTATGTTTTCCATTTTGTCAACGTGGTCGATGACCTGGAAATGGCGATCACACACGTCATTCGCGGCGAGGATCATCTGATGAACACGCCGAAGCATTTGCAACTGATAGAAGCCCTCGGCGGCAAGGCCCCGCAATACGCGCACATCCCGCTGATCCTGAATCCGGACGGCTCGAAGATGTCGAAGCGCGACGCCGGCGCGGCGGTGGGCGACTATCCGCGGCAGGGATTCCTGCCGGCGGCGGTGGTGAATTTCATCGCGCTGCTAGGGTGGAATCCGAAGACCGAGCGGGAGATCTTCACGCTGGCGGAACTGGCCGACGTGTTCTCGTTGGAAAACGTCAACCGCTCGCCGGGACGCTTTGATCTGGAAAAGTGCAAGTGGGTGAACCAGCAGCATCTGCTAGGCGTGGGCGTGGAGGACTTCGCGGCGGCGGCGAGACCGTTCGTCGAGGCGGCGGGCCTGCCGATTCCGGAAAACTATGAGGCCGTGATCGCGGCGGTGAAGGACAAGGTCCGCCTGATCGGCGATGTGCCGGCGGCGGTGGATTTCCTGCTGAAGGAGGATTTCGAATACGACGGGGAAGCGCTCGCGAAAGTGCGTGGCAATGCGGCGGCGGGCGGGCTGTTGGACTCGCTGGCGACGGCCTTCGAGACGATCCCGGAATGGTCGGCGGAGGCGGCGAAGGCGGCTCTTGCTGCAACCGCGACGGCGGCCGGTGCCAAGCCGGGGCAGTTGATGTTCCCGCTGCGGGTCGCTCTATCAGGACGCGCCCACGGGCCGGATCTGGGGGACGTGCTGGATCTGCTAGGGAAAGATCGCTGCGTGAAACGCTTGCGGGATTTTGGAATCTCATTAACCCTGTAGCGGCGGTCTGTTACCGCCGCACGCTTAGGTCGAGATACGAAGACATTCCAAATATGAAAGAAAGAAACCTTATCAGCTCGCCTCTTCTATCCCTTTTATCTGCGTCCATCTGTGTTCATCTGCGGTTGAAAATTCCAAATCCTCCGCGCCTCGCAACCATCGACGGTCACAGACCGCCGCTACAATTTGATCCATGAAGCAAGTTTACACACTGGAAGATCTGGCCTCGCGCGATCTGTTGGACGCGGGTTGTGACAAGCCCGCGCGGCTGGCGGTGATCGGCCACCCGATCGCGCACTCGGCCTCGCCGCGGATGCACCAGCCGGCGCTCGAAGCGGCGGGGATCGACGCGCGTTACATCCGGCTCGACATCGAGCCAGGCCAGGTGGCCGAGGCATTTTCGCGGATGCGGGCGCTGGGATTTATCGGCTGCAACGTGACCGTGCCACACAAGCTGGAGGCGATGGAACATTGCGACGTGGACCCCGGTGCCCAAGCGCTCGGCGCGGTGAACACGATCCGCTTCGACGCCGTGGTGACGCGTGGATTCAACACCGACGGGCCTGGGTTTGCCCGCGCGATCGAAGATGATTTCAGAGTGCCGCTCGCGTCCCTCAAGGTCGCGGTCGTCGGCGCGGGCGGAGGCGCGGGGCAGGCGATCGCGACGCAATGTTGTCTGCTAGGCGTGACCCGGCTGGTGGTCGTGAACCGGACGCTGGAGAAGCTCGGGCCGCTGGTCGCGCGGCTGCGCCTGATCAGCCCGGCGACGGAAATCCTCGCGCGGTCCTTCGTGGATCCGGCGCTCACCGAGCATTGCCTGGGCTGCGATTTGCTCGTGAACACGTCGTCTGTCGGCTTGAAAAGCGGTGACCCTGCTATCCTGCCCGCCACTTGTTTGAAAAAGGACCACCTCGTTTACGACACGATCTATCAGCCTCCGGTCACGCCGCTGCTGACCGTTGCTAACAGCCTTGGCTGCCGCACGGCCAACGGCTTGTCGATGCTGATCCATCAGGGTGCGCTGGCGTTCCAGCATTGGTTCCCGGGCAGCGAGCCGCTGCCGGTGATGCGGGCGGCGATGGCTCTGCGCATGTAGTCTAACCCTTTAGGGTGTCTTCGAAGCGCAATGAAGACACCCTTAAGGGTTAAACTACGAACTACTTTGCATCCGCCTGCGCCGGGATCTCCACGCCCGGCTCATCGACCGCATACCAGTGGCAGGCGACCACTTCCTCGAGCTCGAAGCGGCGCTCCCCGTCGTGCTCGACGCGGCGGACCTTCACCCGCAGGCGGATGAGTCCCTCGGGATTGATGTTAGGGAGGTTCACGCCGAAGACGTTTCCGCCGCCGCGTTCGAGCTTGAACGCGGCGTCTAGCAGGCGGCCGTTGCGGGTGTCGCGCTTGATCAGGAACTCCGGCGATGGGATTCCCGTCTCGCCGGCATAGCCGAATCGCGGCGCATAGAACACGATGCTGATGGCGTCTTCATTTTTCCGCTCGTCGGCGAGGCGTTCACGGGCCAGCAG
>JANOZJ010000317.1:0-4873 GCA_031429315.1 Akkermansiaceae bacterium | reverse complement strand
GCCAACTGATCTTCGGTCTTGATCTCACGCCACTCGTGACCGACGAGTCGAAGGATATTGCGAATTACGTCTGCGATCTCATCGACCAATTCAACGCCGACGTCCGCCGCAAACTCAGCCAACGCCTCGGCAAGATTTAATGGAAATCATCATTCAACCCACTCAGCAGGCCGCCACCGAAGTCGCTGCTAGAATCATCGCCCGCTTACTCCGCGATAAACCAACCGCCGTGCTTGGCCTAGCCACCGGCAGCACTCCGCTGTCACTCTATCGGATGCTAATTGCGATGGATCTCGACTGGAGCCAAGTCACCACTTTCAACCTCGACGAATACATTGGCCTCCCTCGCGACCACCCCCAGTCCTACCACAGCTTCATGTGGGAAAATCTTTTCAAGCACGTCAATATCTCCGAGGAAAACGTCCACATCCCCGATGGAAACGCCGCCGATATCCCTCGGTTTTGCCGCGAGTATGAGGAGCAAATAACCGCCGCTGGCGGCATCGACCTACAAGTGCTTGGCATCGGCACCGACGGGCACATCGGGTTCAACGAGCCAACCTCATCGCTTGCCTCTCGCACGCGCATCAAGACGCTCACTCAGCAGACATGCACTGACAACGCTCGTTTCTTCGGCAGCAAGGAAAGCGTGCCACGCCATGTCATCACCATGGGCATCGGCACGATCATGGAAGCCCGGCAGAATCTCTTGCTCGCCTTCGGACCTAACAAATCCCAGGCCGTCGCGGAAGCAGTGGAAGGACCAATCACTTCCATCAATCCGGCATCCATTCTGCAAATGCACCCGGTGGCTAAAGTCATTCTCGATGAACCCGCAGCAGGTCATTTAAAGCGAGCTGACTATTATCGATGGGTCTATGAAAGCAAACCCGATTGGCAAACGTTCTGATGGCAGTTACGTTTGTCCAATCTCTCAGAAATGAAATTCATGCGCCACGTCATCCTCTCGACCTTGGCTGGATTTCTCTTATCCGGCTGTGACCGGGCGACGAAAGCCGTAACCTTCGCCAAGGCCGCCGACGATGATGGAACGCCGATTTCATTCAATGAGTCGATCCAGCCGATTCTGTCGAGGAACTGCTACCAATGCCATGGTCCGGATTCCGGGACTCGCGAGCCGAAGAAGGAACCGCTGCGGCTGGACCGTGAAAAATTTGCCTTTCTCAAGCGCGAGGATGGCAAGCCCGTCATCCTTCCGGGCGACGCTGTGGGTTCGAGGTTACTGCATGTCATTCACTCCACGGACCCGGACGAAGTGATGCCGCCTCTGAAATCACACAATCAACTGACTGCCGAAGAAAAAAAATTATTGGAGCGCTGGGTCGTCCAAGGCGCGAAATACGAAGAGCACTGGTCATTCATTCCTCCAAATCGCCCGCCCGTGCCGGAGATCGCCACACCCGCCGTAGTGGCAAATCCGGTCGATGCATTCATTCAAGGGAAACTCGAAAAAATCGAGCTATCGATCCAAACACGGGAAGAGCCGCACGCCCTCATCCGCCGCGCGGCACTTGACCTCACCGGATTGCTGCCCGATCCCGCAGACGTGGAGAATTTCATCAAAAATCCATCGGACGCGGCCTACGTGGCGTATTTGGAGAAACTCCTCGCCACTCCTGGCTACGCCGAGCACCGCGCGAGGTATTGGTTAGACTACTCGCGCTATGCCGACACGCACGGCTTGCATTTCGATAACGTGCGCTCCATCTGGCCTTACCGGGACTACGTTATTCGCTCGTTCGGAGCCAATAAGCCGTATGATCAATTTGTCCGCGAACAACTCGCAGGAGACCTGATTCCCGCAAAAACAGCAGACACGTGGATCGCCACCGGCTACGTGCGTTGCAACGTTTCCACCAACGAAGGCGGCACAATTCCCGAGGAAATCCAAGTGAGCAAGACCCGCGACCGGGCGGAAGCATTCGGTGCCACCTTCTTGGGCCTAACCGTCGGCTGTGCTGCTTGTCATGACCATAAGTTCGACCCCACGGCACAGAAAGATTTCTATGCGCTCGGTGCTTTTTTCAACAACACTGCCGAGAAGTCGTGGGATGAAAATTCCGCCGAATCCGGTCCGGTCCTGCGTTTGCCGCCGGTTGAAAAGCAGGCAGACTTCGACGCCGCAATCGCCCGCCGATCTCAAGCCGCCGTGAGTTATGAAAAACTCCGCACAGAGACACCCCAGCGTTTCCGCGAGTGGTTAGCCGCCGGGAATAAGCCGATTCCTGTTTCTCCGGATGGATTGGAGCTCCGTCTCCCTCTCGACGAAGGCTGCGGCGATGTGGTCAGAAACTCCGCACCAGGCGCGAATCCTATAAGCTACAAGGCGGATACCAATCCCCTCGTCTGGGGCGAAAGCCTGTTGTATTCGCCGACTATGCGGATGGACATCACATCGAATCTCGCAATGCCCAACCTCGGTGACTACGAGGCAACCCAGAAATTTACAGGCTCCATGTGGGTGATGCTGCGGCAGAAGACCAGCAACGTGACCACCGGTGACGGCGCGCTCATTGCCCGGATGGGTGATGCGAAAATGGACAACCGCCGCGGCTGGGACATGTTCATCGAGAAGGACAAATTCGCGGTCCACCTCGTCAACCATTGGCCGGATCGTGCCATCCGGGTGGATACCGGCGGCATTCCGCGCGGCGAGTGGGTGCATCTGGGATTCAGTTATGACGGCTCAGGCAAGGGCGAGGGCGTGAAGCTCTTCGTCAACGGCCAACCACGGCAGGCGAACATCGCAAACAACACACTCCAGCCCGGCGACACCATCCGCACCAAGCTGCCGCTCAATCTCGGCCAGCGCGTCGCCAGTGAGCGCCTGCGCGAAGTCGCATTTTTCGATGTCCGTCTTTATCAACGGGAGCTGACCGAGGCCGAGTTCCGCCGCCTGCCACACGAGGATCTCACTGCCGAGTTGCTCGCGGGTACCCCAGATATGGGGAAATGGAGTCCCTCGCAACGCTTTCTCGGACTCGATCATTACTACACCAACAGCATCGATCCCGAAGCCGCCAAGTTACGCGAGGAGATCGGTGCCGCCGACGCGGAAATCGCCAAGCTGGGCGACAAGGGCGTCGCAACCTTGATCACCAGAGAGCGCGCCACCCCGGCGAATGCATGGATTCTCGACCGCGGTGTCTATACCGCTCGCAAAGAATTGGTCGCCCCTGCGACACCGGAGTTTCTTCCGGGTGCCCACGAAGCGACGGATCGCCTCGAACTCGCCAATTGGTTGTTCAAAGCGGAAAACCCCATGTTTGCACGCGTCACAGTCAACCGGATCTGGCAGGAAATCTTCGGCACCGGCATTGTAGAGACTTCGGACGACTTCGGCATCATGGGCGCGCGGCCGTCGAACCAGGAACTTCTCGACTGGCTTGCTGTGGAATTCCGCGAATCCGGTTGGGACGTGAAACATATCTATCAACTGCTACTCACCTCCAACACCTATCGCCAGAGCAACCACGTAACAGCAGCCGCTCTCGCCGCCGATCCATCGAATCGCATGCTCTCCCGCGCACCCCGCTTCCGGATGGATGCCGAAGTGCTGCGCGACACCGCCCTGCAAGCATCCGGCTTACTTGCCGCTGCCGTCGGCGGACCACCGGTCAAGTCCTATCAACCTGAAGGTGTCTGGGAAGCCGTCTCCATGCCCGAGTCTAATACACTTCATTATAAGCAAGATTCGGGTGACGCCCTTTACCGCCGCTCACTCTATTCGTTCTGGAAACGTTTCTCGCCTCCGCCGTCGTTGGAAACATTCGACGCTCCCGCCCGCGAAGTTGTTTGCTCCCGCCGCACGCGCACGAACACGCCGTTGCAGGCTCTTGTCAGCATGAATGATCCGCAGTTTTTCGAGGCCGCCCGCAAACTATCCGAGCGCGCGATCAAGCAATCCAGCAACCCAAAAGAGCGCCTGGATTTCATCGCAGAAACCTTACTTTCACGACCGCTGGAAGAGGCACAACTCACCATGCTCACCCGCAGCAAGGACCAATTTGCAAGTCACTATAAAGCACACCCGGAAGATGCGAAGCAAATCCTGACCAACGGCGCGGCACCGCCAGATCCCAGCCTCGACCCCGTCGAAGTCGCCACTTGGACGATGGTTGCTAACCAGTTGCTCAACCTCGACGAGACACTCAACAAGTAAGTTATGAAATCTCCCTATATCCAACTTTGTTCCGACCAAGGCGGCGATGGCCCTTCCGTGATGGACTTGCCGATCCCTGCGGATTTGAAGACGGAATGGCTCGCCCTCGCCTCGCGCCGCCAGTTCATGTCGCGGGCCGGGAAATCGCTTGCCTGGGCCAGCATCGCCGGACTCTTCGCCAAGGGTGGCAACTCCGCACAAGCTGCAGAAATGCAGGCCGCGCTACTACCCCACTTCGCGCCGAAGGCGAAGCGCGCCATCTATCTCTTCATGGCGGGTGCTCCTTCTCAACTTGAAACGTGGGATTACAAACCAAAACTGGTAGAGCGCTACGACCAAGATCTACCAGAATCCATCCGCGGTGGCCAACAGCTCACCGGCATGACCGCATCCCAAACCCGTTTTCCAGTCGCTCCTTCCATTTTCGGATTCAAACAATATGGCAAGTCAGGGCACTGGGTCAGCGACTTACTGCCTCACACTGCTAGAATGGCCGACGAACTCGCCGTCATCCGCTCGATGCATACCGAAGCGATCAACCACGAACCCGCAATCCTGCTCGCTAACTCGGGAAATATGAATCCAGGAAAGCCGTCCATCGGTTCCTGGATATCCTACGGCCTGGGGTCGATGAATGACGACTTACCAACCTTCGTCGTCCTCACCTCCAAGCTTCCCCTCACCACAAAC
>JANOZJ010000316.1:0-5418 GCA_031429315.1 Akkermansiaceae bacterium | reverse complement strand
CGAGGGAAACCCCTCGAAAACGCGCGGACTCAACGCCATCGGCCTGCAACGCCGTGGCTTCGACGAGCAGGATATCCAAGCACTCAAGACGGCCTATAAGAAACTCTTCTTGAAAAAAGACGCGAATCTCGCCCTCGCGCTGAGCTCGCTCAAAGCCACGCACACTGGGGACATTCCGGTGGTCAAGCACTTGATCGAATTCATCGAGAACTCACAGCGGGGGATCACCCGTTAGGGGTTCTTTGAGTGCGGTGGCAAAGTGAGGAACGAACGGCGACACCGCCTTGGATTTCTCGGTGGCGCAATGAAGACCCGCGCCGAAACATCCAAAGCGGCGTGGCGCTATCGCTTCCCGCCGCACTCCATAAGGAGGAATCTTCGCGGTTGACCGGCGCGGGAAATTTCCTAGGTTTGCGCCGTGATCCTGCTCCTCAACGGAACCCTGCCGCGCCCCCTGCTTCTAGGGTTGGCCGCCCGTTGACCCATTCTTTCCTTCACTTTTGTTCACCGGTCCGTCCATCTTGAGGCGCAGCCATTTTTCTTTTACCACTTTCCATTTTCAAAAATGCATCCGACTTCTCTCTCGAAATACCGGCCGTTTCCGCCGGTTTCCCTGCCCGACCGCACCTGGCCCGATCAGACGCTGACCCATGCCCCGCAATGGTGCTCGGTGGATCTCCGCGATGGCAACCAGGCGCTGCCGCAGCCGATGTCGATCGAGGAAAAACTGGAGTTCTTCGATTTGTTAGTCCGGGTCGGCTTCAAGCAGATCGAAGTCGGCTTCCCGTCGGCGGCGGACACCGAGTTCAATTTCCTGCGCCGCCTGATCGATGAAAACCGGATCCCGGACGACGTCACGATCCAGGTGTTAGTCCAGACCCGCGAGCCGCTGATCCGACGGACCTTCGAGGCGATCGACGGCGCGAAGCGGGCGATCGTCCACATTTACAACTCGACCTCGCCACTCCAGCGGCGGGTCACTTTCGGCGATGCGTCGCGCGAGTCGATCAAACAGATCGCCATCGACGGCGCGGTGCTGGTGAAACAACTGGTGCCGAGTGTCCCGCGCACCGAGGTGGTGTTGCAATATTCGCCCGAGTCGTTTTCCGATACCGAGCTGGATTTCGCCCTGGAGTGCTGCAAGGCGGTGATCGACGTCTGGCAGCCGACGCCTGATAGAAAAATGATCGTCAACCTGCCGGACACCGTCCAGTGGACCACGCCTAACATCCACGCCGACATGATCGAGTGGATGTGCCGGCACTTGGCAAAGCGCGATTCAGTCATCGTCTCGCTGCACACCCACAACGACCGCGGCACCGGTGTGGCCGCGACTGAGCTGGCCTTGATGGCCGGTGCCGACCGGGTGGAAGGCACACTTTTCGGCAATGGCGAACGCACGGGAAACCTCGACATCGTCACGCTCGCGCTGAATTTCAACAGCCATGGCATCGCCACCGGCTTGGATTTCTCCGACCTCCAGTCGATCCGCACGGTTTACGAACGGGTAACCCGCCTCAACGTCCCCGAGCGCCAGCCGTATGCCGGTGAGCTGGTTTTCACCGCGTTTTCCGGCTCCCATCAGGATGCCATCAAGAAAGGCCTCGACCGCCGCGCGAAGGAAACCGAACGCGATCCTAACATCCCGTGGGGGGTGCCATATCTAACAATCGACCCGCAGGACATCGGCCGCTCGTACGAGGCGATCATCCGGATCAACTCCCAATCGGGAAAAGGCGGCGTCGCCTACGTGCTCGACCGCGAGCATGGCTTCGATCTGCCGAAGTCGATGCACCCGCAAGTCGGCAAGCGCATCTACGACCTCGCTGACGAGCATGGCCGCGAGCTAACAGCCGACGAAATCCGCGAGGCGTTCTTCGAGGAGTTCGTCAACATCGCGATCCCGCTCGACGTGATCGACTACGAACTAGTCCACCACACCGGCGAGCGCGGGATGGTCCAGTGCAAGGCCAGCATCCTCACTGGCGGCGAAAAGAAGGCGATCGAAGGCTTCGGCAACGGCCCGATCAATGCCTTCGTCCACGCGCTGGAAGGAGCCGGTCTCAAGGATTTCAAGGTCACCGACTACCGCTCCCACGCCGTCCGCGGCGGCTCGGACGCCAGCGCCGCAGCCTACGTCCAGCTCCAGCACGACGACGGCCGCCTGCTGTGGGGCGCGGGGGTCGATCCCTCCATCGAGATGGCCGGACTCAAGGCGCTGGTGACCGCGTGGAATTTGCTGCGGTGATCGCCATCCCGTTCCCCGCCGACCACGTTATCCATCGTCGCCGATCGTTTCTGTCGGGCAAGCGTGGCGAGCTTCCTCAGCAGCGGCGATCTCGTCCAGAGTGACCGGCTGTTTCCAAACGAAGGACACCCCTTCGTCGTCATCGCGGGTGAAGAATTGGGGGGCGATTTCACGGCAAAGGTCACAGTCGATGCAGGAAAGATCATTGTAGTATTTGCCAGGAATGTTGAGAGGGTTCTTGTCGGTTCGATCAGCCATGTCCCGAATCCTAAAGCCGGTTTGGCATTGCGTGAAATTCATTCATCGGTCAGATTGATGCTCTAAACGCATGAAAGAAACACCCCTGACGGAACCCGACATCGACCTTTATTCCCTGCATCTGCTGCGGATGGTCGCGAAATTCAGGGGATTCACCGCCGCTTCGAAAGCGTGTGGGCTTTCGCAGAGCGCCCTGACGAGACAAGTGCAAGCGATCGAATCGAGGCTCGGAATCAAAGTGTTCGACCGCACCACCCGGACGGTGACAATCACCGAACCCGGTGCCGTGTTGCTCCGTGAAACCGAGGCCATCCCCGGCATCCTCGGCGCGGCCATGCGGCGAATCCGCGAGGACTACCTCGGAACCCGGCGCGAGATCCGGATCGGGATTTCCAACGATCTGGCGTTGGCTCACATCGCCGGCATTTTTCATGCCCAGCGGAAACATCAGCCGGATGTTGGAATTGTTGTTTCCCAGTCGGAAGGCGCAGCCTTGATGAGGCGGGTGGGCAACGCCGGTCTCGATCTCGGGATTCTAACTGCGCCAGCCGCGCTTCCGGAAAATGTCGTGGTGACCCACCGGATGGCGGATCATTTTTCGATCATTGTGCCAAGCGCGATCGCGACTGGAGGAGCGCTCGGGTCGCTCGCGCAGTTTAGAAAATGGGCGAATTCACAGAATTGGTTGCTGCCACCCGACAAGTCCCGCTCGCGCCAACTTATAGGTGATTGGGCGAGAGAGAACCGGATGGAGCTGCAACCTGTGATGGAGTTGGAGAACTTCGATTTGATGGTGCAGTTCGTCTCAATGGGTATGGGTGCCGCATTGATTCCGCGCCGATGCTTTGGGACGTTCCGCCGGAAGGCGCTTGTTCGAATGATCGTTCCACCCGTCGAAATCAGCAGGAAATTGATCGTGATTTCACCAAAACACGGGAAATCTCCGGAGCATGTGAGTCGGTTTGTGGTCGGAATTTTGTTCTCCTAAACATTAATGAGTTGTGGCTGTAACCGACAATTGGACGAATGTGTAGTGTACAATCAGACGGCTTTACAACCGACAATTGGACGCTATGCTGGCCGATAAATGGACGGCACGGCGATTCAATATCCCCGAGCCCTCGCAAGCGCCTTGCGGGAGGCCATGCTGGATACTCCGTTGGTCTGTCTGCTGGGGCCGAGGCAATGCGGGAAGACGACTTTGGCGATGTCGCTGGAGAAGGACCGCGGCTACATTTCACTGGATGAGGACGGCTATTTCCGGGCGGCGAGCGAGGATCCGGATGGCTTTGTGGCGCGGCTGCCCGCGCGGGTGACTTTGGATGAAGTCCAACGGGTTCCGACCTTGTTGACGGCGATCAAACGGGCGGTAGACCGGGACCGGCGGCCGGGGCGGTTTTTGCTGACGGGCTCGGCGAATCTGCTGCTGCTGCCGGGCGTCAGTGAATCTCTAGCAGGGCGGATGGAAGTGATTCCTTTGCAGCCGCTGAGCGAGTCGGAAAAGGAACACAATGCCGGGGATTTCCTGCGACAGTTTCTCGATGGCGGTCTCCGTGATTTGCCGATGGTCGGGGAAGGTGATGATTTTTCGCCGGATCTTCCGCATTGGGTGGTGAGGGGTGGTTACCCAGAACCGCTCACCCGCTCGCCGGAGCGGGCGCGGCAGTGGCATCGGCAGTATTTGAAATCGATCCTCGACCGGGACGTGCGGGACATCGCGCTGGTGAAGGACGCTCGGGAAGTCGGGCGCTTGCTGGAAATGCTGGCGCTGCGCACCGGCTCGTTGCTGAACGTGACGAGTCTCTCGAAGGAACTCGGCCTGCATCGCGGCACGGTGGATCATTATCTCGCGATCCTGGAGCGGCTTTTTCTCATCCGGTCGTTGCTAAGCTGGCATCGGCATCCGGCGAAGCGCCTGATCAAAACGCCGAAAGTCCACCTCGTGGACAGCGGTCTAGCAGCGACGCTTTCGGATCTAACCGCCAGTGACTGGCTCGGACGGCGCGACCGCATGGGGCATTTGTTGGAAACATTTGTGGTCCAGCAGATCGTCGCCCAGGCGGCGTGGACGGATCAGGATTTGCGCTTCTGGCACTACCGGGACAAGGATCAGGTGGAAGTGGATCTGGTGATTACGCGCGGTGAAAAAGTGTGGGGCATCGAGGTCAAGGCCAGCCGCTCGTTGAATGCGAAGGACGGGCGCGGCTTGGATCGTCTGGCGGACCAATGTGGCAAGGATTTCCAAGGCGGCTGCGTCCTCTACGACGGCTGGGATGTCCTGCCCATCGGTGGCTCAAATCACCCGGCGGTGCCGTTGCGGAAATTGTGGGAGCTGTGAAACGACTCTAACGAACTTGGCCTGATTTGACGCTGCAACCGCGGGGCGGGTGCCGCGGCATCAGGCCAAGGTCGGAGTCGGACGAGCCTTAGGAAAGCGGCTCGAGAGGTTTCACGGACACCGGGCTAACCGGCGGCGGGGTCACTTTGCCGCCGAGTTCTTCCATGAGCTTCATGCCTAGCAGGCCGGAGAGTGCGCCGTTAGATCCGCCGTCGCCGCCGGTGATCAGGATGTCCGGCATGACCTTCACCTTGTCCTTGCCGATGATTTCGGCGATCTTGGTGCGGGTGAAATTGTCGCCGCCCATGGCGTTGACCTGGAGCTGATAGGACTCGGCGTTGGCTTTGCCGATGGCGAGGATCTTCTCGGCTTCCGCGTTACCGGTTAGGGCGATGCGGCGGGCCTCGGCGTCGGCGAGAACCTTGGTGCGCTCGGCTTCGGCGGCGGCGTTGAGCTTGACGCTGGCGGCGTCACCACCGGCTTTTTTCACGGCGGCATCGGCCACCCGCTCGGCGATCTGCACGCCTTGGTCGGCTTGGACGATCTGCTTCTGGATATCCGCGATGGCGGTTTG
>JANOZJ010000315.1:0-2594 GCA_031429315.1 Akkermansiaceae bacterium | reverse complement strand
CTTCGAGCGGCGTGCCGGATTCGATGCACGCTTGCACCAGCCGGTAGCCGGGATCCGAGATGCCGGGCATCCCCGCGTCGCTGATCACGGCGATGGTCTCCCCCGCCCTCGCGGCGGCGATGAGGTCCGGCGCGCGGCGGGATTCGTTGTGCTCGTGGAGCGAGACGAGCGGCTTGCCGGAGATCCCGTGATGGGCTAACAACTGCCCGGAATGCCGGGTGTCTTCGCAGGCGATCCGGTCGGCGGCGCGGAGGATTTCCACGGCGCGCAGCGTGATGTCGGCTAAATTTCCGATGGGCGTCGGAACGAGGATGATGCGACCGGAGATTTCGGGAACGGATTCCATGATACTTGCCAACTGGAGTCAGCGCTCCCCACTCACTCGAACTTGCTGACAAGCACCGACGCGTTGTGACCGCCGAAGCCGAAGCTGTTGCTCAGCGCGACCTTGACCGGCACCTCGCGGGCGGTGTTAGGGACCACGTCCAGGTCGCACTCGGGGTCCTGGTCATCCACGTTGATCGTCGGCGGGATGACGCCGTCCTTGATCGCCATGATGCTCGCGATGAGCTCCACGCCACCGGCCGCGCCGAGCATGTGGCCGGTCATCGACTTGGTGGAACTCACCATCAGGCCGTTGTTCGCGTAGTCGCCGAATGCGAGCTTGATGGCTTTGGTTTCCGCGACGTCGCCGAGGCCGGTCGAGGTGGCGTGGGCGTTGAGATAATCGACGTCCTCCGGATTCTTCTTGCCGTGCTTGAGTGCCATGCCGATGGCGTAGGCCGGTCCGCTGCCGTCGGGCGACGGCGCACTGAGGTGATAGGCATCCGCGCTGACCCCGTAGCCGATGAGCTCGGCGTAAATGTTCGCGCCGCGCTTGAGGGCGTGTTCAAGTTCCTCGATGACGACCACGCCGGCACCCTCACCCATCACGAAACCGTCACGGTTTCTATCAAACGGCCGCGACGCGCGCTCGGGTTCGTCGTTGCGGGTACTGAGAGCTTTCATGCTGCTGAATCCGGCGAGGCCCATCGGCAGGATCGCGGCTTCCGCACCGCCGCAGAGGATGGCATCGGCATCGCCAAATTTGATGATGCGCCAGGCTTCACCGATGTTGTGGTTAGAAGTCGCGCAGGCGGTGACGATGACCATATTAGGCCCGTGGAGGCCGAATTCCATGGAAATGATGCCGCTGGCGATGTTGGAAATCATCATCGGGATCGTGAACGCGGAAACCCGCTTGGGGCCTTTGGTCATGTAGGTCGAATGCTCGCGCTCGAGGGTTGCGAGCCCACCGATGCCGCTGCCGACCATCACCCCGAAACGCCGCGAATCCATGGTGGAAACATCGATTCCACAATCCGCCATCGCCATTTTCGAGGCGGCCACCGCAAGCTGCACGTAGCGGTCCGAGCGCCGGGCGTCCTTGGGGACGTTGAAATAATCGTCGGCGTTGAAATTTTTGACCTCGCCGCCGATCTTGCAGTCGAACGGCGCAGGATCGAATTGAGTGATGGTCCCGATGCCACTGCGGCCCTCCTTGAGTCCGTCCCAAGTGGTGGTCAAGTCCTTGCCAAGTGGGGTGATACAGCCGATGCCGGTGATGACGACGCGTCGTTCGTTCATAATTAGTGGGAAAGTTTGACCCGCCGGGCGCACCGGCGCAAGCCTCATCATGCACTTGCAGATTTGTTTCAAGTTAAATGACTTACTTTACCCGCAGGGAGGTCCCTGTGGGCGAGAGAACAAGATCGTCGCCGTTGTATGGGATGCGGTCTGGCCCTGCGGAACGGAGTTCGAGCTCCCGCCACGCCTCGGGATGGACGATCAGCGGACTGCCCCAGCGGTCGATCAACAGGCCCTCGCGGGAGAACACCGGATGGCGCGCGCGGACGAAGATCTCGCGATTCGGATTTTCACCGCGCAGTGCTGCCGAGAAATCCTCATTGCCACCGAGCGGAAAATGGTGGGCGTCCTTGACCAGCGAAAAATAACCGACCGCGACGTGCTGGATCTTCCGCAGGTCCTCGATGGGCGGGGTCGCGGGGTCGCCATAGCCTGTTAGCAGGGATTCGCTGGCGCTTGGAGTTTGAGCAGGCACCGCTTGTTGGCTTTGCGCCGGTTTCGCAGGCAGCCGCTTCTTGACGACATCGAGTTGGTTAGAAACCCACGCAAGCATCGCCACCATGACGAAGACCAGAACCAACCCGGCGATGGAAAACAAGCGGCGCATGGCAATCTCAGGCAAGGAACCCGACCGGATTCGCGGCGCTGGCCGGATCGTAGAAGCTGCGGATGTTAGGAAGCACCATGTCCATGTCGCCCGCAGTCACGCCGAACCAGCGGAGCAGCTCGCAGAAGTATTCGTCGGCGGAGAGTTGCGGGAAGATCCGGCCGCCGCGGCCGATGTCGTTCGCGCCGTCGATGACCAGCGAGGGAAACGCGCCGCGGATCTGGCCGCCAGCGACGGGAGCACCCATCACCAGTTGATTGCCGCCCCACGCGTGGTCGGTGCCTTGGCCGTTAGAGCGCAGGGTGCGGCCGAAATCGGAGCAGGTGAAGGTCACCACGTCTTGCGCGAGGCCGAGGGTTTC
>JANOZJ010000314.1:0-3406 GCA_031429315.1 Akkermansiaceae bacterium | reverse complement strand
CGAAATGCCGGAGGAACTCGCCGCGGCAATCCCGCATGTGAAAGCGCTGTGCCGCGCGTTCCACATCCCGGTGTTAGAACTCGATGGGTTTGAGGCGGACGACATCATCGGCACCCTCGTCAAGCGCGCCGAGCCGGACGGCTTCGAGTCGTTCATGGTCACGCCGGACAAGGATTTCGCGCAGCTCATTTCGGAAACCACCTGCATGTGGAAGCCCGGCCGCCAAGGCTCCAACCATGAAATTATCGACCTGCCGACGATGCTGACAAACTGGGAGATCGAGCGCCCGCAGCAAGTCATCGACATCCTCGGCCTGTGGGGCGACGCGTCGGACAACATTCCCGGCATCCCCGGCATCGGCGAGAAGACGGCGAAGAAGCTCATCGCCGAGTTCGGCTCGATCGAGGGACTCATCGCCAACGCCGCTAAGCTCAAGGGCAAGCAGAAGGAAAATGTCGAGACCTACGCCGACCAGGCGCTGCTCTCCAAGGAACTCGCCACCATTATCCTGGACGTCCCGGTCGAAGTCACGTGGGACGATCTGGTGCTCTCCCGGCGCGACGACGAGGCGTTGAAGACGCTCTTCAACGAATTCGAGTTCCGCACTCTAACCAAGCGGCTGTTCCCGGACGTGGCGGGGGTATCCAACAGCCAGCCCTCAGATGAAATCTCCGCGCCCACGATTTTTGAAACCTTCCGGACCATCCGCGAGGTCGATCACGTTTACGCCCTCGCCGACACTCCCGCTATCCAGGCGACATTGTTCACCCAACTCGCCCGCCAGACGAGGTTTTGTCTGGATGTGGAGACCACCGGACTCGACCGCTTCAGCTCGAAGCTGCTAGGGATCGCGTTCTCGTGGAAAGATTACGAAGGCTGGTATCTGCCATTTTCGCCCGAGCTGCTGCCCGCCCTTGTCCCCATCCTCTCGGGGCCGGCGGAAAAAATCGGCCACAACCTCAAGTTCGATCTATCCATTCTCCTTCATCATGGCATCGAGGTCGCCGGTCCGTTTTTCGATACCTTGCTGGCCGATACCTTGGTCGCCCCCGAACGCCGGCACTCGATGGACTATCTCTCCGAGATTCTGCTAGGATACAGCCCGGTCAAACTGGCGGAGATTTCCCAACCCACCGCCGCACCCGAGCCGGCCTCTCTCGACCTCTTTGCCCACGCCGAGAAGACCAAGGCATCCAAGGATCTCGACATCAGCGCCATTCCGCTCGCCGTGCTGGCGGAATACGCCGCAGAGGATGCGGACGTGACTTATCAGTTGGCGGGGAAGCTCCGCCCGCTGCTCACGCAGTCCGGCCAGGAAGCCATTCTCCGCGAGATCGAAGGGCCGCTGCTGCCGGTGCTCGTGGCGATGGAAATGGAGGGCATCGCCATCGATCCCGCCGCACTAACCGTCATCGGCGACGAGCTGCAGATACAGATCGACGAGTTGGTAAAATCCATCCACGGCCACGCCGACCGCTCGTTCAACATCGCCTCGCCCAAGCAGTTGGGCGACATCCTCTTCGACCAGTTAGGCCTGGCCGACAAGGCCAAGAAAACCAAGACCGGCCAATACAAGACCGACGAGCAAACTCTCGCCACCCTCGAAGGTAAGCACCCGATCATCACCGACATCCTCGCCTGGCGCGAAGCCACCAAGCTGAAGTCCACTTACCTCGACTCCCTGCCCACCCACATCGTCGCGGAGACCGGGCGCGTTCACACCCATTTCCATCAGCTCGTCGCCGCCACCGGCCGGCTTGCCTCGTCGGATCCGAACCTCCAGAACATCCCGGTTAGATCCGAGGCCGGCCGCAAGATCCGCAAGGCCTTCGTCCCGCGTTCTTCCCATCAACCATCAACTCTCAACTATCAACTCCTGTCCTGCGACTACTCGCAGATCGAGCTCCGGGTGATGGCCGCGCTGTCGCAGGACGCCACCATGATCGAGGCCTTCCAGAACGGGGCGGACATCCACACCATCACCGCCGCCAAGGTGTTTGTCGTCGAGCCGGAGAACGTCACGTCCGACATGCGCCGCACAGCGAAGATGGTGAACTTCGGGATCATCTACGGCATCTCCGCCTTCGGCCTCAGCCAGCGGCTCGCCATCCCGCGGACCGAGGCGGCCAACATCATCGACGCCTACTTCCGCGAGTATCCCGCGATCCGCGAGTTCATGGACCGCACCGTCAACGAAGCCCGCGAATCCGGCTACGTCGAAACTGTTAGCGGCCGCCGCCGCTATTTCCCGGATCTCAAATCCGGCAACCAGAATCTCCGCGGCAACGCCGAGCGCGCCGCCATCAACACCCCGATCCAAGGCACGGCTGCCGACATGATCAAGCTCGCGATGATCCGCATCGACGCGTTGCTACGGGAGAAGCCGTACCACACGAAGATGTTGTTGCAGGTCCACGATGAACTCGTCTTCGACCTCGCGCTCGACGAGCAGGAGGAACTCGTCCCGAAGATCCTCGATGCGATGAAGACCGCGCTGCCGTTGCCACACGGCGTGCCGATCGAGGTCGCGCACGGCACCGGTGCCAACTGGCTGGCGGCGCATTGAGGAGACGGGACGCCCTCGTCCCCACATCTAACCTAACAAAAAGCCCGCCGCGGACGAACCGGGCGGACTTTGAAACTTGCGGCGAAGACCGGCCTATCCGCGATACTTGCGCTTGAAATGGAGGGCCGCGGTGGACTTGGCGATGACGCCTTGGAGATAGGCGAGTTCCTCCACGTCCAGATTGTGGTCGATGGTGGCGAGCTTGTCGTGGGCCCGCTTGATGGCGGCTTCGACATGTTCCTCGTCGATCTCGGCCTCGCCGAGCGCGCTGTCGGTTAGGACGATCACCTTGGTCTGGGTGACCTCGGCGAAACCGGAGCCGATGGCCATCGTTTCGACCTTGCCATTGCGGAGATAGCGCAACTCGCCGGGCTTGAGGGCGGTGACGAGTCCGGCGTGCTGCGGCAGGATGCCCATCTCACCGTCCGCTCCGGGCAGATAGACGTTGTCCACGGTGTCCGAGAAAATCTTTCTCTCGGGGGTGACGATATCGAGTTGGAGAGGCATGGGATGTAGATTTCAGAGTCCAGAAACCAGAATCCAGAGATGCGGCTCAGACACTCTTTCTGGTCTCTGGCTTCTGGTCTCTGGCTTCTCGGGGTTGATCAATCGCGCGGCACGGATTCGATTCCGCCCTTCATGTAGAAGTTACCTTCCGGCACGTCGTCGAGCTTGCCGTCGAGGATTTCGGCGAAGCCCTTGACGGTGTCGGCGATGGAAACGAGGACGCCGGGGACGTTGGTGAACACTTCCGCAACGTGGAACGGTTGGGTCAGGAAACGCTGGATTTTGCGGGCGCGGAAGACGCTCATTTTGTCCACATCGGAAAGCTCGTCCATG
>JANOZJ010000313.1:0-35110 GCA_031429315.1 Akkermansiaceae bacterium | reverse complement strand
TGGGTTTTTTGGTGTGGGGGTTAATTCGGGGCACATGGGGTGGGCCTTATTGCGGGGCCCCGGGGGGGGGGGGCTTCGGGCCCGACGCCTTTCTTCAGAATGGGATCATCTCAAGCACCGCTAAAACGAAGGCGAGGTCAGGTGTTCTGTTATTCCACGGCTTGGGCCTTCGGGTCGAAGCGATCCAGGTTCATCACCTTGTTCCACGCCGCCACGTAGTCGTGGACAAACTTGGTCTGCGAGTCCGAGGTGGCGTACACTTCTGCTAGGGCACGAAGCTGGGAGTTGGAACCGAAGACCAGATCGACACGGGTGCCGGTCCACTTGACTTCGCCCGTTTTGCGGTCGCGGCCTTCGAAGGTGTCGTCGTCCTTCGAGAGCGCTTTCCACTCGGTGCCCATGTCTAGCAGGTTGAGGAAGAAGTCGTTGGTGAGCGCTCCGGGCCGCTTGGTGAAGACGCCGTGCGGGGACTGGCCGACATTGGCTCCCAAGACGCGCAGGCCGCCGACGAGCACCGTCATTTCCGGTGCGGTGAGGGTGAGTAATTGTGCCTTATCGACCAGCAACTCCTCGGCGGAGACGGAGAACGCGGTCTTGAGGTAGTTGCGGAAACCGTCGGCGACCGGCTCTAGGAAGGCGAAAGAGTCCACATCGGTTTGCTCCTGCGAGGCGTCCATGCGTCCCGGGGTGAAGGGGACGCTGACGGCGTGACCGGCGTTTTTCGCGGCTTGCTCGACGCCGGCGCAACCGGCGAGGACGACGAGGTCGGCGAGGGAGACGTTTTTTCCGCTAGGCTGGGCGCTGTTGAACGAGGTCTGGATGCCACCGAGGGTATCGAGCACCTTGCCGAGTTGGGCAGACTGATTGACGGCCCAATATTTCTGCGGCGAGAGCCGGATGCGCGCGCCATTCGCTCCGCCGCGCTTGTCGGAGCCGCGGAAGGTGGAGGCGGACGCCCAGGCAGTGGTCACCAGATCGGCGACGCTGAGACCGGAAGCCAGGATGTTAGCTTTCAGGGATGCAATGTCCTGCGCATCGATCAACGGGTGATCGAGCGATGGGATGGGGTCCTGCCAGATGAGTTCTTCCGCAGGGACTTCCGGCCCGAGGTAGCGCGGGCGCGGGCCCATATCACGGTGTGTTAGCTTGAACCAGGCGCGGGCGAATGCGTTGGCGAGCTGGTCCGGATTTTCGAGAAAGCGCCGGGAAATTTTCTCGTAGGCGGGATCGGCACGCAGGGCGATGTCCGAGGTGAGCATGGAGGGGGCGATGCGCTTCGAGGCGTCGTGCGCGTGGGGCACGGTGCCTTCGCCGCCGCCATTTTTCGGCCGCCACTGTTGGGCACCGGCCGGACTCTTGGTGAGTTCCCATTCGAAGCCGAAGAGGTTTTCAAAGTAGTTGTTGCTCCACTGGGTGGGGGTGGTGGTCCAGGTGACCTCCAGGCCGCTGCTGATGGCGTCACCGCCTTTGCCGGTGCCGAAGCTGCTCTTCCAGCCAAGGCCTTGTTGCTCGAGGCCGGCGGCTTCCGGGTCGGGTCCGACCAGTGCCGCGTCTCCCGCGCCGTGGGTTTTGCCGAAGGAGTGGCCACCGGCGATGAGCGCGACGGTTTCCTCGTCATCCATCGCCATGCGGGCGAAGGTCTCGCGGATATCGCGGGCCGAGGCCACTGGGTCCGGGTTGCCGTTAGGGCCCTCGGGGTTGACGTAAATCAGGCCCATCTGGACGGCGGCGAGCGGATTTTCGAGTTGGCGGTCGCCGGAGTAGCGTTGGTCATCGAGCCACTTGCCCTCGGCGCCCCAGTAGATGTCTTCTTCCGGCTCCCAGATGTCCACACGGCCGCCGCCGAAACCGAAGGTTTTGAAGCCCATCGATTCCAGCGCGACGTTTCCGGTTAGAATCATCAGGTCGGCCCAGGAGATTTTCCGGCCATACTTCTGTTTGATGGGCCAGAGCAGGCGGCGCGCCTTGTCGAGGCTGACGTTGTCCGGCCAACTGTTGAGCGGAGCGAAGCGCTGGCTGCCGTTTCCCGCGCCGCCACGGCCGTCGCCGGTGCGGTAGGTGCCGGCGCTGTGCCAGGCCATGCGGATGAAGAGCGGCCCGTAGTGACCGAAGTCCGCCGGCCACCAGTCCTGCGAGTCGGTCATCAACGCCGTTAGATCCTGCTTTACGGCTGCGAGGTCGAGGCTCTTGAACTCTTCCGCGTAGTTGAAGTCGCTGCCCATGGGATCGGACAGTGACGAGCGCTGGTGAAGAACTTTTAGGTTCAGTTGATAGGGCCACCAGTCACGGTTGCTGTTGCCTTTGGTGGGAGCGTGGAGGAACGGGCACTTGGAGGGCGGGGCAACGGCTGATGGATCTGTTGCGGAGAGTGGGGCTTCGGTGATCATCTGGTTTGTTCTTTGATGGGAGAGAAGAAAGCGCGACGTTAGTGGGTTCATTTACATGCGCAAGGGTGCTGGTGGACAATTCATTGCCCGGGATCTGCCATGCATGCTTCCCCGTTTCGTGGCTAGAACGGGAAGAAGATCGGGATGAAGATCGAGCCGAGAATCCAGCAGATGATGTCCAGCGGCACCCCGGCGCGGATGAAATCGCTGAAGCGGTAACCGCCGGCGCTATACACCATCATGTGCGTCTGATAGCCGGCCGGGATCGCGAAACCAATGCTAGCTCCGATCATCACCGCGACGATGAAGGGTCGTGGATCGACCCCCATATCCAGTCCTAACTGGATCGCGAAAGGGGCCAGCAGGGCGGCCACGGCGTTGTTGCTCAGCAGCTCGGTGAAGATGATGGTTAGAAGCAATACGGCGGAGAGGATCAGCCGTTTGTCCCAGGTGCCGATGAGGCCCATCAGGCCATGGACGATGGTCTTGGACGCGCCGGTCTGGTCCAGCGCCTGGCCGAGTGCCAGGGTTCCGAGGATCATGATGATGATCCGCCAGTCGATGCACTGATAGACTTCGTCGGATTCGAGACAGCCGCCGAGAACGACTAACAGCGCGGCCCCCAGGGCCACCCACTCGAAGGGGATGAAATTGTCCCGCGAGCCGAGGATCATCACCAGCGCCAGCGCGACGAGCGCGACCCAGGCCCGCTTGCGGCGGAAGACGGGCTTGTCCTTGGTCGCGCTCAGATTGAGGATGTCGCTGTCCCGGAAGAGTTCCTTCATCCGTTCTGCGGAGCCCTCGAACAGCAAGGTGTCGCCGACCTCCAGCTTGAGATTCTCGAAGTGCTCCTTGAGGTTCGCCCCCTGCCGGTGGACGGCCAGGATGATGATGCCGAACTGCTGGCGGAAGCCGACATCGCGCAGCGTCTTGCCGACCAGCTTGGATCGCGGGCCGAGCATGCCCTCCACCAGCACGGCCTTCTCCGTTTGCACGTAGGAGAGACCGAATTCGGACTTGGCGGCCACGGCGATGCCCTCCACGTCGGTTAGGCCGCGCACGCCGGACAGCCGGCTTTTGATAATCACGCGGTCACCGGGCTCGAAGCGCAATTCATTCAGGGGCACATCGACGCGGTTGCCGCTGCGCCGGATCTCGATGACGCGCATGTCCCGGCGCTTGGCCAGCGAGGTTTCCGACAAGACCTTGCCGACCAGCGGCGAGTCGTCGGAAACGATCGCGGCCGTTAGAAACTCCCGCTCCGCCTCCGAGTCGATCAAGGTCGCGAGGCAGACCCGGGTCGGCAGCAGCTTGCGGCCGACGAATATCAGATAGAAGACGGTGCCGATGGCCAGCACAGTGCCCAGCCCGGTGATTTCAAACATGCTAAACGGCCGCAGTCCCTTCTGCTTGACGATGCCGTTGACGATCATATTCGTGCTGGTGCCGACCATCGTCAGCATTCCGCCGGCGATGGCAAAATAGGACAGCGGGATCAGAAACCGGGAGGGGGCCATGCCGGTGCGACGGCACAGGCCCATCACCATCGGCATGAAGACCAGCACGACCGTGGTGTTGGTGATGAAAAAATGCAGGCCGATCGCCACCGCCGCCAAGGCCAGCATCGCCTGCCGCTCGGTGCGCCCGGCGATTTTCTCAAACCAGCGGCCGAAAATCTCCGCCAGCCCGGTTCTTTCCAAAGCCGTGCCGACGATGAACATGAACGTCACGGTGAGGATCGCGCTGTTGCCGAAAATCCCCGCCATGATGCTGGCTCTATCCTCCTTGTCCACCGGCAGCAGGATCGCGCGACCATCGAACGGCACCACCAGCAGGAGAAAAAGCGCACTCATCGCCACCACATCCGGGGAGACTTTTTCCCAGATGAACATCGCCACCGTGGCAAGCACGAGGATGCAAACAAACAACTGGTCGGGAGGCATGGGCGGCGAGCCTTAGCGGAGCCGATCCGCCCTGTCCAGTCGCACGATTTCACCGGGAGGCCCCCGCCACGGCGGATCGCAACGCCCGAAACCTCTGAAATGCGGCAAGCCAAACGGAAAAGGCGCACCGCCCGGGGGAGGTGCGCCTTGCTGATGAGGAAATCGGCCGGGGAAAAATTTCCGGCTATTTTCTCCCCGACGGATTGCCTGCCATCATCGGATAGACGACACCCGCAAGCACGGCTCCGATGATCGGGGCGATCCAGAACAACCAGAGCTGCGCGAGCGCCCAGCCACCAACAAAAATCGCCGGGCCGGTGCTGCGGGCGGGATTGACTGATAGATTGGTGACGGGGATGCCGATGAGGTGGATGAGTGTGAGACCGAGACCGATGGCGATCGGAGCGAAGCCCTGCGGAGCGCGTTTGTCGGTGGCACCCAGGATGATCAGCAGGAAAAAGAACGTGAGCACGACTTCCGCGATGAAGGCGGCCAGCATCGAGTATCCGCCGGGCGAGTGCTCCGCGAAGCCGTTGGATGCGAAGCCACCGACGGTCGAGAACCCGGGTTTCCCGCTGGCTATCAGATAGAGCGCCGCCGCACCCGCGATGCCGCCGACCACCTGGGTGATGATGTAGGGAACCAGCTCGGATTTCGGATGGCGACCGCCGACCACCAGGCCGACGGTGACCGCCGGATTGAGATGGCAGCCGGAAATGTGGCCGATGGCGTAGGCCATGGTCATCACCGTCAGGCCGAAGGCGAGCGAGACGCCGACGAAGCCGATGCCGAGGTTGACGGGATTGGCATCGGTGGTGAGGAACAGCGCCGCGAGTACGGCGCTGCCGCAGCCGCCGAAGACGAGCCAGAAGGTGCCGAAGAATTCGGCGATCAGTTTGTTTTTAAGGGGCATGGTGGGATGGTGTTAGGGATTGGTTGCTATCGGGAGATGGATCGGAGCGTGGCCCCTTGTTGCGGGGCCAAGCGTGCAATCCGCACTCCCATTAGCGGAAATGTTTCACGACGACAAGAACCCTCCGTGCTTTGGCTCTGGAATGCTTGCGCTTGCCAGACTGCGGCAATGAATCAGACTAGCCGTGTGAAAGTCCTCATCACCGCCGGCCCCACCCGCGAGCCGCTCGATCCCGTGCGCTTCCTGACCAATCGCTCGTCGGGAAAAATGGGCTACACGCTCGCCGGAGCCTTCATCCACGAGGGCCACTCGGTGCTGCTAGTTTCCGGCCCCACCCATTTGGACGTGCCCGAAAACGTCGATTTCATCCCGGTCGAGACCGCCGCCGAGATGCACGACGTGGTCTCCAAGCACATCGGGCGGATGGACATCGCGGTGTTCGCCGCCGCCGTCGCCGACTACACGCCTGCCACCGTCGAGCCGCGAAAAATCAAGAAATCCGGTGCCACCCTCACTCTCGAACTCGTCCCCACCGCCGACAGCCTCGGCTCCGCGCGGGAAAAATTCGGCTTCACCGGCACCCTCGTCGGCTTCGCTGCGGAAACCGAAAACCTCGAGGCCAACGCCCGCGACAAGCTCGTCCGCAAACACTGCGACCTCGTCGTCGCCAACGACGTTTCCCAACCGGGCATCGGCTTCGACTCGGACCACAACCAAGTCCTTCTGGTCTATCCGGACCGCACCGAGCCTCTTCCCTTCGCCACCAAGCACGATCTCTCGCTCCAGCTCGTCGATGCCATCGTCGCGGTGAAGAAGTTGATGGTTGAGAGTTGATGGTTGATAGAAAAGAATCAGAATTTGCCCGCCCTAAGTCATCCACGTTCAGCCGAAATTCAACCTGCACCAAAATCAGCACCACTCAACAACCGAGAATCCCAATAGTGCGGGATGGATTTACAGGATTCATTCTAGCTGGATTGTCTGCTGCCGCTTCCGGAACTGCTATCCTGACATGGATCTATATGGCTTGGAATATCACGACTCTCGAATCGGGTGGTCCGGCCTTTGCCGCTAATTTCGAGCCGTTGATGTTCTCTCTGATTGGGATCGGGTTGGGAGGATTCTCTTTATTGGTGACTTGCAGCTCGTTGTTCCTTTTCTGGAAAGGCTTGCGCCTGACATTCACCTTCTTTCACTTTTGCGCTCTCCTGTTTCTCGCTCCAGCGGCATTCTTGCTGGCCAACATGATCTTTAGCTTAATTCGAGTTTGAGTCGGCACCCAGGCCCACCTCTTCCTCTTCCCATCAACTATCAACCATCCACCATCCACCATCAACCCTCTTCCATGACCGACCTCGAACTCGCCACCCACGCCGCCCTTGAAGCGGGAAAACTCCTCCGCCAACACTTCGGCAGCGACAGCGTCGTCGATGAAGCCAGCGACCACGACATCAAGCTCGCGCTCGACAAGGAATCCCAGGATCTCATCACCAACATCCTGCTAAAAGCCTGCGAGGGCGATGCGCTCTACGGCGAGGAAGGCATCGCCGGCAACCAGGAATCCACCCGCCAATGGATCGTCGATCCCATCGACGGCACCGTGAATTTCTTCTACGGCATTCCCCATTTCTGCGTCTCCATCGCCCTGCGTGTCGCCGGGGAAATCACCGTCGGCGTCATCCACGACCCGATGGTCGGCGAAACCTGGACCGTCGAAAAAGGCCACCCGGCCCTGCTCAACGGCAAGCCGATCCAAGCCAGCAAACGCGAAACTTTAGGCGAGTCCATCCTCTACGTCGGCTGCGGCAAGGACGAGGACGCCCTGCGCACCGGCATCGACCGCTTTCACAAAGCCTCTCTCCGCGCCCGCAAGATGCGCATGATGGGTTCCGCCGCGCTCGGCATGGCCTACATCGCCAGCGGCCGTATCGACGGCTACATCGAGTCGCGCATTTCCCTCTGGGACATCGCCGCCGGCCAACTCCTCGTCGAGACCGCCGGCGGCAAGGTCGAACTAACACCCGTCGCCGGCCACGGCGACGCCTACTCGATCATCGCCACTAACGGTAGAATCCCTATTGAGGAAATTCTTTAAGAAGTTGATGGTTGAGAGTTGATGGTTGATGGAAAGAGAAAGAATCCGCGCCATCCATCTCTTCACTATCAACAATCAACCATCCACTATCAACTTCTTCCCATGACCGGCATCGGCTACGACGTCCATCAATTCGCGGAAAACCGCCCGCTCGTCCTCGGCGGCGTGACCATTCCGCACAGCCACGGCCTCGCCGGACATTCCGATGCGGACGTCCTCTGCCATGCCATCGCGGATGCGGTGTTAGGCGCGCTGGGTCAGCCGGACATCGGCTATTATTTCCCGCCCGGCGATCCAACGTGCAAGGACATCTGCTCGCTGCGGATCCTCGAGAAATGCCGCGATCTAGCGACCGAGGCCGGGTTGAAAATTATCAACGTCGATTCCACCCTCATCGCCGAGGCCCCGAGAATCCTGCCCCACCGCGACGCCATGCGCTCCAACATCGGCGCGGCCCTCGGCATCCCGCCCGAGCGCGTCGGCATCAAGGCCACCACCAACGAGACCATGGGTTTCATCGGCCGCAAGGAAGGCATCGCCGCCCTCGCCGTCGCGCAAGTGGAGTGATCCATAAAGTAAAATGGTAAAATGGGGTCAGTGTGCAAATCTTGACAGAATAGTCCGCACCTGCGGCTGAAACAGCTTGGGAAGAAGCTGTTGCAGATGTTTCACCCGGATTTCCACCGGGTAGCACACGCGCCCCGCGTGTGGATTTCAGCGTCCTCGCTGAAATCATGCGTCGAATCACGGGGACGGCAACATCGTCCTCATCGCTAAGGCAAACCACCGGCCGCCGTGCTGGCGAAGCGCGAGACGCCAGAGGTGGTAGGCGATCAATATATCCTGATCTACCATCCTGATGCTGACCGGGGCACGAAGACGATCGCCGAGGCTGTCGAGAAGCTCGCGAAGGCTGGCCATGTCGCCGCTCTTCAGACCCTAACCGTTCACGATCTTGTTAAAGATGAGACCTTCCAACAGGAGATTTTCGAGCAGCTCGAAAGGAACGCACCGCAAGCCCTTGGTGCCGCCAAGCAATCGGCCGGAAACATTCACAATCCGAAGATGACGGCGTTGCATGCGGACTTTGAGAGAGCCGTCATGGGTACGCCAACCGTCACTGAGTTTGCCAAGGCTCTGGCTGCCCAGGGCATGAAGATTTCACGGCCTTCATTTGAGAAGTTGGAGCTACAAAAGAAGGAACAGGGGCTCAAGTTCAGATGCGCCTTGTGGTTGTCTGTCGAGACGGTTGCCTCCGCACCGGAAGGTCAGACAAGCGAGCCATGAAACACAAAAAGCTTCAACCTCGCTTCATTCGCGCCCCATGGAGTGCATTTGACGTTGGGCCAAACCGATGAACTACCGGATGGGCTCTAACGTTTGCCATAAAAATAACAATGCGTATCCACATCAAGAGAATCGCGCTTTGGTTGCTTCTCGCAGGGTTTGTCTGGTGCATCGTTTTGGCAACTCTCATCTGGCGTGATGGTGCCCGGGACCATGCGACCAAACACGCTAACACCGACGGCGTCAGGGAACCGCCACAACCGCGGTGGCCGCTGCGGGGACATCAATGCGTTCTTCGAGACTGCGCCGGATCGCGCTGGCGGTTCTGGTAGGATTGGTTGTTAGGGGTGGCTTGTCGTTGACGCTCACGGTGATTGTTTGGCCCAGATCGAGCAGCTTGTCGGACAGCCACAGTTCGGTTTTGGGAAGAACATCGCCGTCGAGACGGATGGTCTGGCCAGCGACGGTGGCGACGATTTTCTGACCGGCCAGCGCGGCTCCGAGGTCCGGGATTTTGAGCCAGTAGAAACTATCATGAACGACATCGTCCTGCAGCCAGACGATCTTTTCCGGCCACGGATTGCGGCTGAAGCGGGCCATCCACGGCAGGGCTTCGGCGTCCCTGCGGTTCATCCAGTGACCGAGGCCGTCGTAAATCCGCGACATGTGGACGTAGCCGCCGGAGTCGGCCTTCTCGAGTTGGTCGAGTTCCAGGACTCTCTCGGCGGCGACTTTGTTGCGATTGTGGGCCGCGTCTTCGCTTCCCATGAAGATGGCGAAAGGGAGGTTGCGCAGTCCTAACAACGATGCCTCGTTCGGGTGGCCCGCCATCATGGCCGCTGCGGCAAAGCGGTCCGCCATCCGGGGGGCGAGTTGCCATACGCCGTCGCCGCCGGCGGAGTAGCCCATCAGATAGATCTTGTCCGGGTTCACGCCGCGGAGCGCGACGTGGTCTTCGATCAAGCGCTTGAACATCGGATCGATGTGGGCTTCGTGCCAGAGGTTCCAGTTGTCGGTGGGAGCGCGGGGGGCGATGTAGATTCCTTCCGCCGGCTCGTAGAGTTTGATTTGGTTTTGCCATTGTCCGTTGTTTACTGCGGTTGGTGCGCCACCACCGCCGTGCATGGAAATCCACAGGCTGCGGCCGCCTGCCGGTGCCTCGCCAAAGGATTTCTCTAACCAGCGCAGCGTCTTGTCGCCCACGGTGATGGATTTCTTCTCAAGCTCGTCTTTCCGCTCGGCCGCGAGTTGGGTCAGGCGGTCACTGGCTAACAGTTCAATGGCGATCTCCGCATCATCGCGCGACAAGGGAAGCTGGAGACCGGGACCGTCCGCACCGCGCTTGTCGGCCGGGGTGGCGAGCCAGGCATTGAGGGCGGAAATTCCGGGTGATGGTTTTGCCAAGTCCAACCACACGGCATCCAGGGTGGACTCGCCTTTCTCCAAGGGACCAAACGCCAGCTCGCGGGTCTCGCCATTTGCTGTGAAAAAGACCCGGCCCTTTGTGCCCGGCTTCAGTTCGAAGCGAGGCATGTCGTTGAGATCGGAGTTGCCGGCTTTGGTCTCCATTACCGTGGAAACGCCTCCGGGAATCACGCGGATCTTCGCGACCAGCCGCTCGCCGCCCTTCTGGTCGAACAGACGGATTCCGAGCCGGGCGACGCCGGGATTGGTCGCGGTCTTCGCGTAACGCGCAGTGACGTTGACCGCACCCACATCCCTAACACCAGCGGCCCACACCATCGGGAAAGTGAGCTGGTCGCGCTTCCATGAAGTCGCATAGATCGCGTGTTCCGGATTGTCCGCCTACGCCCGGGCGGCATCGTCGTTGAACCACCCGCGGTCGAGGCCCTTCGGGTCGTATTCGTCCGCGCCGAGGAAATGCCAGTCGCCGTCCCAGATCTCCACCCAGGTGTGGTTGCCACGTCCGTTAGACCACATGGGGGTGCCAACGGCGCGCGCCGGAATGCCGACCGCGCGGCAGGCGTCCACCAGGATGATCGAGAGTCCGGTGCAAGTGGCGCGGCCGGATTGCATCGACTCGCGCGTGCTTTGGTTAGGCGCTTTGCGGCCGGTGTGGTAGTGGACGTTGACGAGCTTGAAAAACTCGCGGTTGAGCAGTTGCGCGGCTTCGCTTGCCGACTTCGCGTCCTTGATCAGCGGCCTGGCCTTCTCCAGGAAGTCCGCGCGCCAGGTGTCGCGCGTTTCGTCGAAGACGGCGTAGGGCAGGACGTCGTTGAGGAAGATTTCCTCGGGGACCTGGCTCGCCCATGGAAACGCTGCGCGGGCATTGAACGAGAGGTCGAGGTTGGATGTTAGAAACTCCGCGGTCAGTGTTTCCTTGTCCTTGGCCGGCATGTGTTCTGCTAGGAATCTCGCGGCTTTTTCTCCGGGTTCACCGTGTTTGATCTTCGCCGAGGCGATGAAGTCGTCCAAGGGAACACCGAAGCAAAGGGCAGGTAACGATAGGGCAATCGCAAAAAATCTCACGCCCGAGCCTACGTCACCGGTGCGGTGTTTTTGTCAAACCTCCGCGCCAGCAGCATCATCAGCCGAACTCCGGTATCAGTGGAGATAATGGATGGTCGAAGATGAGGATCGTCCGAATGGCGCTGCAAACGGCCTGTTTCCCACCCGGTGAGTCCGTGCCACTGAAGAGAGCCTCGACCTAGCGGATTCTCGGATAAGTTCGGCACGGGGCATTTTTCGTTAGATTCTGCGAAGGTCGGTTTTCTGACGGATCGTCCACAGGTCGGGGTCGTTCTGGCCCGCGAGGGGGTGGCCGCCGCGTTTGCGCCTGGGGCCGAACTCGTGGCTGTTGAGCTGGAAGAAATTCTCGACAAAGGCCTCGTTTCCGAACGCCAATCCGCCGCGGAAATGGGGAACTTGCGTGAGCAGAAGCTGGGAGCGGGTGAGGCGTTGGACTCCGTCGATAGACCTGGGCGCTCTCGTGGTCACGACATCTTCCTGGATGAAAGTGCGGTAGGCTTTGGCTATTTCCCTCCAGCTTTGTGATCCATCCAGGGGTCCGAAGAGCTTGGCGATCATGGCACGGGCGCGCTCGTCTCCTGTCACCGCACGACCGAAGGTGCTGAAGCGGTCTTGGTCCGCACAGGTCGTCTCACCGTCGCGCACCGCAGAATGATCGAGCCATGCGGATAGGATTCGGGAGGTGTGGCCTGCTTGCACATAGGTAATGTTGAAGCGGCTGTTCCAGAGAGTGCCACTGCTGCCGTGGCCACGATGATAGTTTCTGGTGACGAGGAGCTTGAGTTGTTTGATGAAGGCGGAAACATTTCCGAAGCGCGCGGACAGGCGCGTCCACGCCGCCGGGTCGTTGGACCGGAGTTCCTGTTGGTTCACTTCAAACTGAGCCGGGGCAGTGATTTTCTCCAGCCGGGTGAGCATTTCCTTGCGACTGAGTTTTATCTGTCTGGGCGTGTCCACAACGATGTCGAACGAAGCCGGGTGGATGGAAAAGGCAACGATTTCAATCCCGGCGAAATCCGCACAAGAGTAGAGGAGTTCGAGAAATTTTTCCCGCTCTGCGGTGGAAAAGGGTTCCCACGGGCCATTGAAATCGGAATGGCAATGGGTGCGGATAGTCATTGCAGTCGGATCGGATATCATGGCAGAGCGTGCTTTTCGCATGGATTTTCCTAGCTCAACTTTCGTCGTGGGCAAAGTGAATTTCCAGGCCCGGCGGTCAGTTCGCGACGATGTTGAAGATCTTGCCGGGGATGAAGACGATCTTGCGGACGGTCTTGCCTTCGAGATGTTCGGTCACCTTGCTGCTAGAAAATGCGGCGGTTTTGGCGGCTTCCTCGTCGGCGTCCTTGGAGATCATGAGGCGGTCGCGGAGCTTGCCGTTCACCTGGACGACGAGTTCGATCTCGCTTCTAACGAGTGCGGCCTCGTCGTAGGTGGGCCAGGTGGTCTCCGAGAGCATCGTGGTGCCGCCGAGGCGGGAGTTGATTTCCTCGGCCAAGTGCGGGGCGAAGGGATTGAGGACGGTGAGGAGCTGGGTGAACTCTTTCAACGGCACGACTTCGGCCTGGGTGAAGGCGTTGGTGCAGATCATCATCTGTGAGATCGCGGTGTTGAAATTGAGCTTTTCGATGTCCTCGCCGACTTTCTTGATCGTCTCGTGGACCACGCGGAGAAGTGCCTTGTCGGTGCAGGGGACGTCCTGGATTTTCGCCGAGACAGTCCACACGCCTTCCTGTTCTTCGAGGGCGACGCGCCAGACGCGGGCGAGGAACCGCGAGACGCCTTCCACGCCTTTCATGATCCACGGCTTCACTTGTTCGAGCGGACCCATGAACATTTCGTAAAGGCGCAGCGCGTCGGCTCCGTATTCGGAAACGACGTCGTCGGGGTTCACCACGTTGCCGCGGGACTTGGACATCTTCTGGCCGTCTTCGCCGAGGATCAGGCCTTGGTTGACGAGTTTTTGAAATGGCTCGGAAGTTCTAACGTGACCGAGGTCGAACAGGACCTTGTGCCAGAAGCGGGCGTAGAGCAGGTGAAGTACGGCGTGTTCCGTACCGCCGACGTAGAGATCGACCATTCCTGATTGATGATTGTCGATTGACGATTGTTGATTGGAAGAAGTCCAGTAGTCTTCAGCTTCGTTAGAGATGAAGCGTTCGGTGTTCTTCGGATCGCAATAACGCAGATAATACCAGCACGAGCCGGCCCATTGCGGCATGGTGTTGGTTTCTCTAACCGAGCCGTCCGGCAGCTCGACCCATTGGGTGGCTTTGGTGAGAATGGGCTCGGGCGTGCCGCTGGGTTTGTAGTCGTCCAGCGGCGGTGCGAGCAGTGGCAGATCGGATTCGGGGATGGCCTGGTGGCGGCCGTCTTTCCAAACGATTGGGAACGGCTCGCCCCAGTAGCGCTGGCGGGAGAACAACCAGTCGCGGAGTTTGAACTGGATGCGGCGCTGGCCGAGGCTGTTAGCCTCCAGCCAGTCGATCATCTTGGCTTTCGCTTCGGCGGTGGGGAGGCCGTCGAGGAAGCCGGAGTTGATGGCGATGCCGTAGTCGGCGAATGCTTCTTCCAAAGAAGGGGGCACAGGCGTCTCGCCTGTTCTTCCCTTCACAAAAACACTCGCCTCGTTCGCCCCCAACCGTGTTTTCACAGGATTCTCCTCCACATAGGAAATCAATGTCTCAAGATGAGCGGCAGACCTGACGATTCGATCAAACGACTCATCTTGCCAAACCGTGCCGGTATTTCCGGTTGCCCGATTGATTTGTTTCGCAGTGAAGCTTTTCCACGAATGCAGCACGTCTGATAGGTTTTCCCCGTTGAAGAGGCGGATGACGACATGGACATGGTTCGGCATGACCGCGGAGGCCATCAGATCATAACGTTCGCCGTCGAAATGACGAAGCGCGTCATCGACAAGCCGGCGCAACGAAGAATCCTTCAAGATGCAAGAGCCTTCGCCGGCATCGAGCCATTCCTCGATCTTGCCGGAGAAAAGCGCATGAAATTCTTTCTCACGTTCGGTATCCAGGGGCTCTGGATTTGCAACCTGCCATGCGGATTTTTTTTCGTGTAGTTCTTTGAGCTTTGCTGCGGGGAGGCTGTCGGCCAAACGCCAGGTGAGGAAATAGTAACTGTCTTCCTGTTGCCAGTGGGGGAGGTTTCGGCGGGACTTGGAAATGGGGATGTGGGTGGAAAGATTGGGAGCTAGAAGAACAGGCGAGACGCCTGTGCCCCTTTCAACCACCTGCCGGATCGGCAAGTCGAATCGCTGTGCAAATTCATAGTCCCTCTCGTCATGCGCTGGCACTGCCATGATCGCGCCGGTGCCATAGCCCATCATTACATAGTCGGCGATCCACACTGGGATTTTTTTGTTGTTCACGGGATTGATCGCGAAGGCACCGGTGAAGACGCCGGACTTGTCTTTGTTCAAATCGCCGCGGTCCATGTCGGACTTGGAGGAACAGGTTTTCTGATAGGCTTCGACGGCGGCTTTTTGTTCCGCTGTGGTGATTTCCGGGACAAAAGGATGCTCCGGCGCTAACACCATGTAAGTTGCGCCGAAAAGGGTGTCCGGGCGGGTGGTGAAGACTTCGATCTCAAATTTGAAATCTGAGATCTCAAATTTAACAGCCGCGCCCTCGCTGCGGCCGATCCAGTTCTTCTGCAGCAGCTTGATTCCTTCCGGCCAGTCGAGCGTGTCGAGTTCGTCGATCAGGCGCTGTGAATATTTCGTGATCCGTAGCATCCATTGGCGCAGCGGGCGGCGCTCGACCGTGTGGCCTTTGGATTTCCACTCCTCGACTTCTTCGTTGGCGAGCACGGTGCCGAGGTCGGGCGACCACCAGACCGGGGTGTTAGCAACGAAGGCGAGGCGGACGTCGTCGATCTGGTCGCGGGTCCAGCCTTTGGCTTCGAGCTCACTAACAGGCTTGGCTTTGTTTTCCACCTCGCAGAAATACGAGCCGTAGAGCTGGAGGAAAATCCACTGCGTCCAGCGGACGTATTCCGGGTCGGTCGTGGCGATTTCGCGGTCCCAATCGTAGCCGAAGCCGAGCGATTTCAACTGCCGCCGGAAGGTCTCGATGTTCGCCGCGGTGGTGACCGCCGGGTGCTGGCCGGTCTTGATCGCGTATTGCTCGGCGGGCAGGCCGAACGAGTCGTAGCCCATGGGATGCAGGACGTTGAAACCGTTCATCCGCTTGTAGCGGCCGACGATGTCGGTGGCGGTGTAGCCTTCCGGATGGCCGACGTGCAGACCCGAGCCGCTGGGGTAGGGGAACATGTCGAGCACGTAGAATTTCGGCTTGGTGGCGTCGAAATCCGCATCGCCCGGGCCGGGGGTACGAAAGGTTTTCTCGGTTTCCCAACGGGCTTGCCATTGGGGCTCGAAATCGCGGAACGGGAATGGCTTGCGGGCGTCGGACATGGTCGGGAAAGGGCGCGGACTGTGGCGATGTGTGCCCGCGATGAAAAGAAAAACCACGGCGGGTCGCAGGGCAGTTTCCAAGTGCCCGAAGCCACCTCCCGTCAATTGGTGTCGGGCACCCGTTCCACGACCCAGAACCCCCGAGGTCCGTTCGCGGTCACGGGCACCTTCAGAATCTCCGCATCGTGAGCGGTGGTTGTGCGGACACTCGTGATTCTCTGTGTCATTTGGCCGGGGTGAGTTCCGTAGCGGACAGTGTAGAGATGCCCCGGCAGGCCGTCGAAAACGAGGACCGGTTGACCGCCCGAGATGGCCGTCACGCCTTCGAGGGTGGCAACGATGGGAGAGCTGATGGATGGCATGGTGGTGGCGATGGCGTGCCGCCAATACGCGTAGTTCTCCAGATCGGTGGCACCGGTCGGACCGTAGGCACTTTCGCAGGCGTTCATCACGGTGTTAAAATGCAGGATCGTCGGCCAGAGTGTGCCTGGACCGACTTTGGGTTGGATGCCGACCCGGGCTTTTCCGGTCAGGGCTCCCGAACGCTCGTAAGCGGTGGCGGTGTCGATGTCGGTGAAATTGTCCTTCGAAAAAGTCATGATCGAAATGCCGGAAAGCACGCTGGCGACGTTGGCAAACCAAAGGTCGCGATCCGCCGCGTCGGCCCAGCCGACGGTGCCTCCATCGACGGGAAGTTTGTCCCAAGTGAATGGAATGTCCGCGTAGATCGGCATGGCGGTTAGCGCCGCGGCATCGAGCAACGCCCGGATGTCGAGGTAGGCATCGAGGAGATCCTCTAGCAGGCCGCGTTTGATAGCGGGAGTGCCGCTGTCCCAGAGCGGGAGTCCTTGCGGCTCGAGATCGAGGTGGAGGGCGTCGAACTTGGAGGCGACGGCCACTCCGAGGCTGGCATTGAAATTGATCAGGCGGGTGTTGATCTTGTTCAGGATGCTGGCCATTTCCACAGGATCGTTGACGGCGATGCCATCGATGAGAATCTGGGAGGAAACGCCGGCGGCATCGAGTTTGGCATTCCAAGTGGCGATCACCGCGGGTTCCGAAACCGGGCGGTTCTGGTAGCTGCCGTAAACCCGCTTCACGCCGTGCAGGGTGAAAAAATTGATGGTTTCGTCCTTCGCCGGGGAAGACCCGACGACAAGGCTTGAACCGTAGGGACTCGGAGTCATGTCGGGGAGCGTGGTGCTGCCCCAGAACCAAACGCCGCGGTGAAGCTGGCCGGACGCGGGAATAGCCAGCGCGAGGAAAGCGGCGGCAAGGCAATGGGTATTCCTGAGGTGCATGGGGTTGGCACCGAGGGTAACGGTTGATTCCTCAGCGCCAAGGATGTTCTTGGCCAGGTGCGACCGCCTCCGTGGAGACAACAAAAACCCGCCGCGGCGTGAAGCCGGGGCGGGGGTGGTTGGGAATCGTGTGGAGAAAATCAATCGAGGTCCTTTTTCTCGAGGGCCGCGTTGATGTACTCGATGAAGAGGTCGGTTTTCGGGAATTTGGTGGCGGTGAAGCGGGTGAATTCCTCCCCGTCGGAGTTGAAAAGGATCACAGTCGGGAAGGCTTCGATTTTGTATTTCTCGGCGTATGGATTATTCCTCTCCTTCACTTCCTTGTCGCCTTTCGGGAAGTCGAGTTCGACGAGGATGTATTTCTTGGAGGCGGCGGCGACGAATTCCTTGGTGGAGAAAACATTTTTGCGCATGGCGATGCAAGGCGGGCACCAGTCGGAGCCGGTGAATTCGACCAGCACGGACTTCTTTTCGGCCTTGGCCTGGGCGAAGGCTTTTTCGAGATCGGTGGACCAACCTTCTGGAGTGGAGGCGAAGGCGGAGGCGGTGAGGGCGGCGGCACCCACGGTTACAGAAGCGAGCCAAGTGATTGCTTTCATCATGTTCTTACGCGTCACCGAGCCGGAAATTATTCGAAAAACTTCGCACCCCTCCGCCATTCGCGCTAGCGAGGGGCCATGCAACCCTTGCCGCGCTTGATTCTCGCCACTCGCAATGCCCACAAAACTGCGGAGATCCGTGCGATGATCGGCGACCGCTTCGAGGTGATGGACGCGACGGCATTTGCGGATTTCCCGGAGATTGAGGAAACGGGGACGACGTTTTTGGAGAACGCGCGGCTGAAAGCGGAGGGAATCAGCCGCCACGTCGAGGGCTGGGTTTTGTCCGATGATTCCGGACTTGAGGTGGATGCGCTCGGCGGCGCACCCGGCGTCTGGTCATCGAGTTTCGGCGGGGAAGAGGGCAACCATGCGAAAAACAACGCCCGCTTGCTCGCGGAAATGGCCGGCAAGGCGGATCGTGGCGCGCGTTTCCGCTGCACCATGGTGCTGGCACGCGGCGGCGTGGAGCAGGCGAATTTCAGCGCCACTGTCGAAGGCCAACTCGTGGAATCCCTCCACGGCGCGCGCGGATTCGGTTACGATCCGTTGTTTGTGCCGGCGGGGCATGAGCGCACGTTTGCCGAGTTGGGCGATGAAATCAAAAACACCCTGAGCCACCGCTCGCGCACTCTCGTGCAAGTCGCCGCGTTTCTCGACGGCCAGGGAATCTAATAGTTTGCTTTCGTTAACTATATTTGGAAAACTTTTCGCCGTGAAAAGTTTTCGCATCGCACTGGCAATTTTGCTGCCACTCTTCGGCGGCGTTGTCTCTTGCTCCAATCAAGTCAAAGCCAAGCGTCCGGTCTCTTACCGGTTTCAAAGCGGACGCACGGCCCTGCTAAAAAACGGCCTCGCCTACGCTCCCAGAAATGCCCCCGCCGCAGTGAAACGGGCGATTGCGGCCGGCAATCGTTTGCAAGGCATGCCTTACAAATGGGGCGGCGGACATGCCCGTTTGGATGATTCCGGCTACGATTGCTCGGGCACGGTTTCCTACGTCCTGCGGGAAGCCGGACTCATGAAGGGCAGCATCCCCTCACAGGACTATTTCGACTACGGCAAAAAGGGTGAGGGCAAATGGATCACCCTCTACATCCGCGACGGCCATGTGTTCATGACCGTCGCCGGGCTGCGTCTCGATACCGGCGGTCGCGGGGGGAATTCCGGCCCGCGCTGGAAGCCCCAGACCCGTCAGGGAAAAGGCCACTACATGCGCCACCCGTCGGGTTACTAAAAAAGTAGTCGGGGACTTCAGTCCGTTCTTTTTGATCGCAAGAGCGCCCTGAAGTCCCCGACTACTTTTTCAACTCCTCCGCGAGATCTCCCAGTGACGGGAAAACCCGGTTCGCTGCCGCGAAATCCAGCCCGGCCGTCACCTGGTTGGGCACCGCCCAGACCGTCATTCCGGCGGCCACCGCCGCGGTCACGCCGTTGAGCGAATCCTCGATCACGAGACACTCTGCGGGCGGCAGTCCCAGACGTCTCGCCGCTTCAAGATACAAGTCCGGGGCGGGCTTGATCTGCGGCGCATCGCCCCGGCAAATCACGGTTTCGAAATGGTCCGCAAACGCCAGTTTCTCCAACCAGCCATCCACCCAGTGATGCGACGAACTCGAAACCACGGCCCGCCGGATTCCCGCGCGCGCGAGCTGCTCCAGCAGCTCGATCACCCCCGGCATCGTCCCCTCGCCGGATAGATCGCGCAGGATTTCCTGCTGGCGGCGGGCGTCCAGGTCGTGCCAGTCGAACGCCAGTCCCGAAATCTCCTCCAAATGGGTTTTCGGCGACCAGGTGGCGAAATCCGAGCCGATGCACCGCGTGTAAACAGCAAGTGGCAGGTCATGCCCGTGGGCTTGGAAGGTCCGCAGCCACGCCTGATAGATCGCCCCCTCAGTGTCCACCAGCACCCCGTCGAAATCAAACAACACCGCCGAAAACCTCATGCCATTGGGATGCCTCGCCCGGGGGAATCCGGCAAGTTCCAATTCAGTTCCAATCCGTTTCCCGGCACGATCCGCAAGTGCGGAATCCCCGCTTCTTGGTATTGCGTGTGAAGCTCCGGCGGGCTAGCGTCCGCCCGACGCAACCTACCGATCCCATGCACAAACTGTTTCTCTCCTTTGTTATGACCACCGGATTTTCCATGAGCGTTTCTGCCGATGAGGCGGAAACGGCCAAGCAAATGGAGGCCGGCAAAGCCTCATACATGCTGTGCGCTGCCTGCCATGGGATGGATGCCAAGGGCGTCCAGGCCGGTCCGAGCAAAATGGCACCCACCCTGATCGAATCGAAAATCGCCCTCGGTAATCCAGCCATCCTGGCGCTCGTCGTGATTAACGGAATCCAGAAGGAAGGCACCGAATACCTGATGGCGATGGCCCCGCTCGGAGCCGCACTGGACGACGAAAAACTCGCCGCCGTGATGACCTACGTCCGCGGCTCCTTCGGTAACAAGGGCGCACCGGTCACCGCCGCAGACGCGAAGAAGTATCGCGAACAGTGGAAGGAGATGAAAGCTCCGGTCACCCGTGCCCAGATCGTCGAGGTTTCCGCCGCCAAATAACAGGACTTCTCTCTATCAGCGGCGTCCATCCACCCGGTGGCCGCCGCTTTTTTCATGCGCCGGCGGGTTTTAGAATGCGGTCCACGAACAACTGGATCCGCAACAGCTTGTCGGCGTCGATGAGTTTGTCGGCCTCCGGGTGCTGAAGCCAGTTTTGGGCGGCTTCCTCGGCTTTGGAGGACTTGCCGTTGGGAGCGCTCTCGATGCGGGAAAGCTCGGCGAGCATGGTGGTCAGGGCGCGCTCGCAACCGTGGCGGATGTCCGCGTCGCCCGGGAGCGGGATCTGATCCTTATTGAGTTCCGCGAGGATTTGGATCAGCAGCGGGAACCGGGTCATCGCCCGGTTGATCTGCTCTGCAGATTGTTTGCGGGCCTTCTGCGGGGGCGGACTAAGATGTTGGTTGGGCATGGCAGTCTGTAAAATCAGCGCAAAAATACGGGTGATTCTGCTAGTTGGCGAGTAACCAATTCGGCATTATGCGGTGAATCCACTATGGTTTCCGGATCGAAGATGCGGCGGCGATCGGTTTCGACGACACCGAATTTTATCGGCAAATGATGTTGTCGGCGGAGCAGCGGTCGATTCCTTCCGAAGAGTTGTGCCTCCAGGAGGCGCTCGAGTTGGCGCATGAATATTCACTGCTGCCGGGGAAATTGCCTTATTAAACGGGATGCCCGGATCCACGGCAGAATTCCCTCAAGACGCTTGCTTGACGCGCGGCCCCGGCAGTGCGGAGACTACCCGCCATGGCATGGAGGATCGAAGACGCGGTCGACCACGGCGAAATTGACAACACCGTCGAGGGTCACACGACGGGCCGCATCTGGCTGGCCGGGCGCGACGAGCCCTTGATCCTCTCGCTCGACGGCGATTGCTGGCGCGACCTCGCGGGCACGCGCTTGCAGTTCGAGAATCCCGCGCCGAAAACCACGCCCGACGCGGAGGCGCTCGACGTGGACCAGGCTGGCATCGTCGGAGACATGACCGCCTCGCGGAAGAACAAGGTGCCGACGGTCAGCGAGGAGGAGTTCAATGAACTCTATCACAACCAGCTCGACATCCCATACGAGTGGCGCAACACGCTCTATCTGGAGTGGTTCAGCGAGATCAACGGGCGGGTGGTCATCGAGACGTCGGCCTACAAACTGACGATTTCTCCGCACGAGTGGATGATGGACGAGGATGCCGAGGACGCGCAAAAGCTGGCCAACTTGAACTCGATGCGCGATTTCATGGCACAGGTGATCCGCCGCCACGATCCCGAGGGACCCGAGCCGGATCTTCCCCTGGAGCTCGATGAATATGCTTGGGAAGAGCGGCTCAAGGAATCCGACCGGCTCACCGATGCCTATCAGGAGGTGTTGGAAAAATACATGGAGGACTCGGACAGCGAGCAGAAAGAGGCCTTCGTCATGGGCTGGGATGGTTTGCTCGACGCGCTCGCCGAGCGCGACGAGGCGGATGAGGACGATTTCCCGGATGAGGGCAAGAGCTACGGTTCGACGGAGGAGGATGAGTTCGATGACGATGACGATGACGATGATGAATTCGATGAAGACGAGTCCTTCGGCGATGAAGACGATCACCCGCTGCAAGCGAAAGCCCAGGAACTCGCGATGCGGGCGATGGACGTGATCGAGCGCGACGCCGGTCCGGGGACGCCTTCCTATCAGCTCATCACCAATCTACTGCAAGTCAGCGGCAAACTCGCCGGAGTCCTGCACGGCCGCGGCAGCGGCTACGAACCGGAAGCCGGCTTCGTGCTCGCGGTTCTCAAGCGCTGCCTCAATTGGCTCAACGAATCCGTCGGCGCCTGTCAGCAACTCATGGACCTTGAGCGCGATCCCGACCAGCGCGCCGCGCTCGAACACATCCGCGGCTCCGCGTTTGAAATCCGCGACGGCATCGTGGAACTCCGCCGGGAGTTGAAGTGACGGAGTCCGGGAAAACCTTCCTAAAACCGAACTGATACATGTCCGCCCGCCCTTACATCACTCTCGTCGTCGGCTTGTTAGTCGGCGTCGCCGGAGCCATCCTGTTCCTCCAAAGCATGCCGCCCAAGGAGGGTTCCGCCGAGGAACGGGCCGACAAACTGGAGGTCGAGTTGAAAAAGGCCAACAACCTTGTCGCCGCGTTGGAAGATGCCGATCCCCAAGCTCGCCGCCGCCCTGGCCGCACGATGAAGGACGGGATGAGGAGCATCGCGGAAAATATTCGCGACGGCAAACCGGTGACGGCGGACGATGTTTTCCGCGCGACCCAGCCATTGATTCGCGACCTCGGCCCCTTGTTCGACCGGATGCGCGTCCGCGAACTCCAGCGCCAGAGCGACAGCAAAGCCGGCGAACTCGCCCGCAAGTATTCTCTAACCGCATCGCAGCAGGAGTCGCTCATAAAATGGCTGGATCAAAAGGCAGTCGATGATGCCAAGCGCTACACCGACCTCGTCTCCCAGGAAGGCACCAAGCTGGAAGACCTGGCAAGGGCCGCGGCCGATGTCCGGGTGGAAGACGGCCTGGAGAAATTCATGGAGACCACACTCAGCAGTGACAAGCTGACGGCTTTCAAGTCGGATCGGATGTTTGAAAAGGTCGCCAGCGTCCAGCACGAGGCCGACATGAACGTCACCCGGCTCGACGGCCTCGTCGGCCTCGACGACACCCAGCGCGGCCAGGTCTTCGCCGTGATGGCCCGCGGCGCGCGCGATTTCGATCCGGCGATGCAGTTCGAGGGACTGGGCACCGACACGGCGGCCTTGCCATCCGGTAAATCCAAGCAGGATGCGATCCTCGCCGTGTTGAGGCCCGAACAACGCCAGGCCTATCAGGACGCCCAGGCCAAGCGCCGTGAGGAAGCGCGGAAAGAGATGGAAGCCATCGGCCTGACCCTACCCGATGATTCCAAAATGCTCGACCCGCTCGATTTCTAACGTAAATACGAAGCCTGACCGCATGGACGGAGGCACGGAGTCAAAGCCGTCTGGATCGTTCTTCATTACGGGGCAAAGGCCCCAAGCTGATTGGAACCGCCCTGTACAGAGCCGTACGCAGGGTGGTGTGGGACCCGGGAGCTAATCACTCCCGGGGGCCCGATTCTGCATTCTTCATTTGCGGATGATGGGGTCACGCTCGACCAACTTGGACTCGAATGAGACCGCTCGGTTGACCGTCTCGCCCCCCACTTTGTCCTGAATGTATTTGATCGCGACCAAGTGGGACTTCTTTTGCTTGGCAAGGTCGTGCGGACTGACCTTCCACAGACCTTCGTAATCCTTGGTCTGCACATAGACTTCGATCTCCTCGCCCGTCTCGCTTTGAATGATCAACGGAGTGTGGAGGTCAAAACCACGGGAAGCGTAAAGTTCTTGTAGCTCAACCCAAGCATCAAAGTTTACGTCAGGATGTTTCCTAGTCTCGGCTTCATTGGCCTTGAAGGCTTTTACGTCGATGCCGCCAAGGTTGATAAACTTGTAAACAGCGTGACCCTTGACCTCTTTTGCGGCACCAGATTTGGCGCACGCTGCTAGTGGTATCAGCGCGATTGCCAAGATAGCGGCGAGAATGTGTTTCATTTATTTGCAGAACGTTTGATGTGCGCCCACCGGCGCTGTTGAGGAAATGCGTTGTTGCGGATTGAACATGCGCTAGGTGCGACTCTTAAAATTTCTCTGCCGAACGAATTAAGTGCGCCCACCGGCGCGATTGAAAGGAGAATGAAATGAAATTGAAACGCTTGTGGCCGGTTGGAGCGCCACGACTTGTTAGCTTCTTAGTTTCTGCGCATAGTCGGCGTTCAATAGGTCGAAAAGGTTCCCATCAGGGTCTCTCACCGTGACAACCCGTCCGCCCCACGGCTCATCTCTCACGCTTCCGTTGAACTTCACTCCTTGGGACGTCAGTTCCTGATGTAGTGCATCCACATCCGTGACATAGAGCTGAAGTCCGGTATGAGCACGAGAAAATGGCTTGGTCCACTCATACAAATGAATCCCGAAACCTCCGCAATCAAAGTGGGCATATCTTGAAAAAGCGTCGGTCCCTTCAGCAACAATCGGAAGGTCGAGCAAGTCGCGATAAAAGGTCATCGACGCTTCGAAATCAGATGCTGGGAATGCGATAAAGGCGGCTTTCTGAATCTTCATATTTTATAGCTAACAGTTTTATTGAACAGCGCGCCGTATTTGTCCTGCAAATGCAGCACGCTGTATAATACCTGCATCTACAGCGTGGAAGGGCGTGACTTTGGGTTTTCCGTTCATTTGGCTAATGTCTATCATTCCAAGGAGGACACGCAAGCGGAATGTGGCTGGAAAAGACGGCTGGGCGGGACTTCGGGGTTGGACGGTGAATCGGGGCTCAGTCGAGATCGAGCGGGCTGGGTGCGCCTGCTCCGGGACGTTTCATGACGTGGAGGTAAATCATCGTGGTTTCTACGCTGATCCAGGATTCCGCCCAGCGGATGTAGTAGTCGCGGGCAGCGGGCTTGATGGGGAGTGAGGCGATGCGTGCGAGGAATAGCCAAAAGTCGAGGGTGGAACAATCAAGGAGTGGCGGATTTCGATCCGCCATGCCCATGGGGTGCCAATGAATTGGAACCCCCGTTGGAACCCCCGTTGGCAAGCGGGCATAAGGAGGGTGGGCCGAAGGTCAACCCTCCTCAGGCTCATGTCAGCGCGGCGAGCATCTCGCCGAGCTGGACCAATTTCGCCTTCCAGTCCTCAAGCCGGGCCTTTTCCTGGACCACCACTTCCGGCGGCGCGCGGTCCACGAAACTCGCGTTCCCCAGCTTGCCCTCGCATTTCTTGATCTCGATCCCGGTGATGGAAATCTCCTTGGCCAAGCGCGCGCGCTCGGCCTCGATGTCGATCATGCCTTCCAGCGGCATGTAAACCTCGCCGATGCCGGTGACCGCTGCCGGCGTACCCTTCGGCGCGTCGTAAGTGGAATCCAGCGTGATCTCCCCTGCCCCGACGAGCAACGCGAGCACTTTCACTTCGCCCGCCAGCCACTCGGGCGCGGCCTTGATCACGAACTTGAGATCCTTGCGCGATCCCATCTTGTATTCCGCCTTGAGATTGCGCATCCGGCCGGCGGATTCATAAACTTCGGACGCCACGGTCCGGGCAGCGGCGATTTCCTCCTGGGATAGCTCGGCGAGCAGCGGCTCGGACGGCAGCACTTTCTGCATCAGGAATTCGCCGGGAGAAACGTAGCCCATCCGCTCCGACAGCTCTTCGGTGACGTGCGGCATGTACGGGCTGAGCAGTTGCAAATAGCGGCCCATGATCGCGTCGAACACGCCGAGCGAAAGCGCCTTCGCCCACGGCTCCGCAGTGTCGCGGAGGTCCAGCTTCACCGCCTCGAGGAACTTGTCGCAGAAATCGTTCCACAGGAATTCATACAAGCGGTGGCCGATCTCGCCGAAGCGGTAATCCGCGTAAAGCCGCTCGAGATCGACGGCGAGTTCGTCGAGCTTCGCCATCGCGTTGAGGTGATAGGGACGCGCCGAATCGAGTGTCTCCAGCGCTTGGAACGGCTCGCCACCCATATGCCGGAGACGGCACGCGTTGTAGAGTTTGTTCGCGAAATTCCGGCCTTCCTCGATTGAGACCTCGTCGAAACGCAAATCACTGCCGACCGGCGCGATCCGCATCAGTCCGAAGCGCAATCCGTCAGCGCCGTATTTCTCCATCAGCTCGACCGGATCGGGCGAGTTGCCTAACGACTTCGACATCTTGCGCCCCTTGAGGTCGCGGATGATCGAGGTGAAATAAACATTCTTGAATGGCAGCGCATCGGTGAACTCGAAGCCCGCCATGATCATCCGGGCAACCCAGAAGAAGATGATGTCGGGACCGGTGACCAAATCATCAGTCGGATAGAATTTCTTCAGAGTCGGCGTGGTTTCATCGACATTCGCCATTGTCGCGAACGGCCACAGCCATGAGGAAAACCAGGTGTCCATCACATCCTCGTCGCGGGTCCAGTTCTCGGGATCGGCGGGAGGCGTTGTTCCGACATATAGGTCCCCATAGGACATATTGGACGTATCGAGTGATTCTGCATTTTTGAGCGTTTCGAGCATTTCCGTGCGATACCACACCGGAATCTGGTGGCCCCACCAGAGCTGGCGGCTGATGCACCAGTCCTGGAGATTTTCCATCCAGTGCGCGTAAGTCTTCGCCCAACGCTCGGGACGGAACTTGATATCGCCGTTAGCCACCGCATCAGCGGCTTCCTGGATCTTCGGATACTTGAGGAACCACTGCATCGAGATGCGCGGCTCGATCGGAACATGCCCGCGCTCGGAATAGCCGACGTTGTTCTCGTATTCCTCGATCTTCAACAGCAAGCCCATCTCCTCTAACATCGCCGCAGCTTTCCGGCGAGCGACGAAGCGGTCGAGGCCGTGGAGTTCGGGAACTTCCGGGCAGTTGATATGCGCGTCCGGAGTTAGCACGTCGATGATTTCTAATTGATGCCTGACCCCAATTTCGAAGTCCGCCTTGTCGTGCGCCGGAGTGATCTTCAACGCGCCGGTGCCGAACTCGATGTCCACGTGGTCGTCCGCGATGATCGGAATCTCCGTGTGCGGAAACGGCCTGAACACCTTGCGCCCGATGTATTTCGTGAAGCGCGGATCTTTCGGATTCACCGCCACCGCCACGTCGCCCATCAGCGTTTCCGGCCGGGTGGTGGAAATTTCCAGGAACTCGCCGGGTGCGTCGGTGAGTTCGTATTTCATGAAATACAACTTCGAGCGCTGCGGCGTCATGATGACCTCTTCGTCTGATAGAGCGGTGAGCGAAACCGGGCACCAGTTGACCATCCGCTTGCCCCGATAGATCAGGCCTTTTTTGAAAAGCTCCACAAACACATGGCTCACCCACTCGGTGTAGGGCTCGTCCATCGTGAACCGCTCGCGGCCCCAATCGCACGAGCAACCGAGTCGCTTGAGCTGGTTGATGATGATGTCGCCGTGCTTGTTTTTGAAATCCCACACCCGCTTGAGGAATTCCTCGCGCCCGAGATCGCGGCGGCTCACGCCCTCCGTCTCGCGCACCTCGCGCTCGACCCGCGCCTGGGTCGCGATGCCGGCGTGGTCGGTGCCCGGCAGCCACAGCACTTCCTTGCCATTCTGCCGCGCGCGGCGGGCGAGGATGTCCTGGAGCGCGTTGTTCAGGACGTGGCCGAGGTGCAGAATCCCGGTGACATTCGGCGGCGGAATCACGATCGAATAGCCATCCTTCGCGGACGAAGGATCGGCTTCGAAACATTTTCCGTCGATCCAGGCGGCGTACCACTTGGCTTCGACCGCTTGGGGTTCATAGGCTTTCGCTAACTCGGACATGGGCGCGGATGGATGGCAGAGGCCGCCGGGTTTGTCCAGTGTGGGAGTTGCGCCTCCAAATACGCGGGAGCACACGCGCCCTCGAGACTCCGCGGCCGGCAACCCAATGCGACGTTTTCTGGTGCATCGACGCCCGTTTTCAGCGAGGGCGCGTGTGCTCCCCAAGGGCTCCGCGGATTGCAGCCTTGCGGATTTTATCGGTGTACGCTACCGGTCCCGCGACCGTTTGACTTTCCCAGCGCCCCCCCTCCCCGCATTGTCCACATCCTGTCATGAGAAAAATCGGTCTTGTCTGCCTGCTGATTTCATCGCTCTGCGTCGCGCTTGCCGGAGCGGCGGCTCCGGTGCGGATCATGCCTTTGGGCGATTCGCTCACCTCGGGCTATACCGTCCCGACGTATCTCAGCGGCTACCGGGAAAGGCTTGTCACGCTGCTAACAACTGCCGGCTACAATGTGGACTACGTTGGCACCCAGCTCGACACGTCCAACCCCGCGCTGCCGAGTCCCAATCAGGATCATGAAGGACATCCCGGTTGGCGTATCGACCAGATCGACGCGAACATCGAGGCTTGGCTCGGCGCGATCAATGATCCCGACGTGATCCTGTTGCTCATCGGCACCAACGATTTCTATCAGAACTACAGTTGGTCCGGCGCGACGGCGCGTCTCGACAATCTGGTCACCAAGATCTCCACCTTGCGTCCATACGCCAAGATTCTCCTCGCCAATCTGCCCTTGCAGACCACCTATCAGAATCCCGGCCAGGCAACCGCCCAGAGCACTTTCAATGCGTCCATTTCCGGAATCGTCAGCGGCCAGGTCGCGCTGGGACGGCAAGTCTATTTCGTGAATATGAACAGCAGCTTGATCGCGTCCGACTTGTCGAGTGATGGCGTGCATCCCAACCAGACCGGCTACAACAAGATGGCCGCCACCTGGTCGACCGCCATCACCGGAGTGATCTCGCCGGAAGGCACCACCAATCCGCCGGCGATCACGCGGATCGAACCACAGGTCGATCTGACTCACGTCGCGGTGACCTTCAGCAAACCGGTTGCGGATGCCTCGACGAGCCTGGCGAATTTCAGTCTATCAGGTGGCGTGGTGATTTCCAACGCGGTCCTCGACTCCGCCACCAAGCGCACCATCACCCTGACCACCAGCCCGCGGACGCTGGGCCTTGTCTATACCTTGTCGGTCAGCGGAGTCCGCGACCGCACGCCACAGCAAACACTCATCGCGCCGGGATCGACGGTGAGTTTCCACATGGATGCCGTGACCAACGGCAGCTTCGAATCCAATTTCACGGGCTGGACGGTGACGGGCAACGCGTTCATCGAATCCGAAGCGGCGGCATCCTACACCGCGACGGATGGGGTGAAACTGGCTTCATTCAACGGCAACAGCACCAGTGATGTGCCGGTCACCGGCGTGATTTCCCAAGCCTTCGCGACGACTGCGGGAACCACCTACACGCTGGCCTTTGACATGGGCGTGATCGGCTCGGTCAACGCCGAGCAAAGATTCCAGGTGACGGTGGAAGGGGCGGGCAATCTGCTAACACAAACCGCAGCCAAGACCAAAGTGACCGGCAGCACCGCCCAATGGACGCCGAAGAGCTACACCTTCATGGCCAACAGCGCGGTGGCGACCCTGACCTTCCGCGACATTTCCGCCGTCACCACCAACATCGACGCCCTGCTAGACAACGTGCGGGTCACCGCGCTGCCGAGCAGCGGGCCGCCGCTGGCGGTGGGCGACGCCGCCACGATCCATCCCGGCCAAAAGATCCTTCTCGCGGTGCTGGCCAATGATTCGGGTGCCATCGATCCCACAACGGTTCAAGTCGTTTCCCCACCAGCGACAGGAACCGCCACCGTCCAGCCTTCGGGTGAAATTCTCTACACGCATCCGGGGGCCAGCACGGCACCCGTGAGCTTCAGCTATCGGTTCTCGGGGGCTAACGGCCTTTCGCCACTCGCCTCGGTGAACATCACGATCTCCGCGGCCCTGCGGATTCCTAACAACACTCTCAACGTCCCCGCGGCCCCCCCGGCGACGGCGGTGCAAGTCGTGCCAGCCTATCCGGGCGTGACCTTCACGGAACCCCTCTGTTTCGTCAGTCCGCCGGGCGACACCAAACGGCTGTTCGTCTGCGAAATGGACGGCAGGATCAAGGTCATCCCGGACGTGACGGCAGCGAACCCGACCTCTTCACTGGTGCTCAACCTGCCGCAAGTCATCACGACGCCACCTCGCACTCCGGCAGAAGTCTGGCCTCCGATGCCTGGGGGCGAAGAGGCGGGTCTGCTAGGCATGGCATTCCATCCGAACTATGCGACCAATGGTTATTTCTACGTCTCCTACATGACCGTAAAGAGCTCGGATTCGTCCGTTTTCTATCAACGGCTCTCACGCTTCACGATTCCTCCCGCGCAGATCGGCCAGCCTGCTCCCGTCGCCGATCCTTCTTCAGAGCGTATCCTCATCGAGCAACGGGATCGCAATTATGGCCATAACGGCGGGGCCATGCATTTCGCTGCGGATGGCTATCTCTATTGGGCGATCGGCGACGAGGGCAACCAATTCAATTTGCAGACCAACGCGCAGCGCATCGACATGAATTTCTTCTCCGCGATGCTGCGGATCGATGTGGATAAAAAGCCCGGCAACATCGAGCCCAACGCCCACCCCAACCCCGCTGCGGCGGCAGGCGGATTCAACTCGGTAAACGCCATTCCGCGCGATGAAATCCCGGCTGGTTCGGGAAATTTCTTCGCCCGCTACAGCATCCCGATCGACAACACGTTCGTCGCCATCAGTAAGGGCGGCACTTGGAACGGCGTGTTCAATGGCAGTGCGATTTCCACGGCGAACCTGCCTTACGTCCGCTCGGAGTTCTGGGCGGTCGGCCTGCGCAGCCCGTGGCGATTTTCCATCGATGCACCCACTGGTGAGATGTGGGTCGGCGATGTCGGGCAGGATACTTACGAGGAACTCCATACCATCACCAAAGGCGGCAACTACGGCTGGCCGTTCCGCGACGGTGCGCATCCCGGACCGCGGACTCCGCCGCCGGGATTCACCTCGACCGATCCGCTCTACGAGTATCTCCACACGACGGTATCCGGGGGGGATTCTAACTTCAAAGGCAATTGCATCGTCGGCGGGCTGGTCTATCGCGGCACCCGCTTTGCCAGTCTAACGGGCGCTTATATTTTCGGCGATCACATTTCCGGACACATCTGGGCGCTGACGCGTCCCGGAGGCGTGCCCACCGTGCAGCGGATCGCCGGGCAGACCGGGATGACCACCTTCGGGACCGATCCGTCCAATGGCGATGTCCTCGTTTCCGACTACTTCGGCGGCCGCATCATGCGGATCGTGACGGCTACACCGGGCACGGGTTTCCCCGCCACCCTCAGCGCGACAAGGCTTTTTGCCGACCTCACCGATCTGTCCCCCGCGCCGGGGGTCTTGCCCTACGCGCCGAACCTCCCGTTCTGGAGTGACCACGCGGTCAAACGCCGGTGGTTCACCATTCCCGACTCGACCAGCAAGATGACCTGGTCGCGCGACGGCGCGTGGACTTTCCCGAGCGGGCAGATTTGGGTGAAACACTTCGATCTGGAAACCGAGCGCGGCAATCCGGCGTCACCGAAGAAGCGGCTGGAAACCCGCCTGTTAGTGAAAAACCCCAGCGGGGTTTATGGCGTGAGCTACCGCTGGAACGAAGCCGGCACCGATGCCACGCTGGTGGAAGATGGCGGCGAGGAAGTCCCGGTGAACATCACCGTGAACGGCGCGCCCTACACCCAGCGGTGGCAATTCCCGAGCCGCTCGCAATGCAACTCCTGCCACTCGCCACAGGCCGGCCACGCGTTGTCGTTCAACACCCGCCAACTCAATCTTGACAGCACGATCAGCGGCTTCGCCGGCAACCAGATCGATCTGTTGAAAAACGAGGGCTATTTCTCCAACACCCCGGAATCGTCCAGCGTCCTGCCGCGGCACTACCGCGCCGGCGAGACCGCGTTCTCCCTCGAAGAAAGGGTCCGCTCCTATCTAGCGGTCAATTGCTCCTATTGCCACGCCGGCGTTGCGGGCACCGCGCCTGCTTCATGGGACGGCCGGCCCGAGCTGACCCTCGCTCAAACCGGACTCATCAACGGTCCAACCACCTTGGCTGGCCCCGATTTCAAACTCATCGCCCCTGCCGACACCGTCCACTCGGTGGTGCTGCAGCGCATGGCTGTCACCGGCGGATTCACCCGGATGCCGCCGCTGGGCAGCACCGAAACCGACCCGGTCAATATCGCGTTGGTCACCGATTGGATCAACCAGTTGCCGCCAAACTCCAACACCGCCCCGGTGGCGGTGGCCGATGCCTACCCAGTCACCCAGAACACCGCCCTGGTGGTTCCGCCGGCCGGGGTGCTGGCTAATGATACCGACGCACAATCCAACCCGCTAACCGCAGTCATGGATACCAATCCGAGCCATGGCAGCCTCAACTTGAACTCTAACGGAGGTTTCACCTACACGCCCGCGGCCAATTACACCGGTGCCGATTCGTTCACCTATCATGCCAACGATGGCAGTTTGAGTTCGAACATCGTGTCAGTGAATATCACCGTCAACGCACCCGTTCCAGTAGGTCTGGTCAATGGCAGCTTTGAATCCAACTTCAGCGGATGGACCGTGACCGGGAATGTGTTCATCGAATCCGCAACGTCGCCCTACACGGCGACCAACGGAGTCAAACTGGCCTCCTTCAATGGCAATAGCACCATCGACGTGCCGGTTAGTGGCGTGCTCTCCCAGACCTTCGCCACGTCACCGGGAACCCCCTACACGCTGGCGTTTGACATGGGCGTGATCGGATCGGTCAACGCGGAGCAAAGATTCCAAGTGACGGTGGATGGAGCGGGCAATCTGCTAACGCAAACCGCAGCGAAGACCAAGGTCGCCGGCAGCACCGCCCAATGGACCGCGATGAGTTACACCTTCGTCGCCAACAGCACCACGGCGACCTTGACCTTCCGCGACATTTCCACCGTCACCACCAACATCGACGCCCTGCTAGACAACATACGGATCACCGCCAATACCAACACCCCGCCGACGATCACCAATGTCACGGACAAATCCACCGACGAGGACACCGCCACCTCCGCCATCGCCTTCACCGTCGGCGACCCTGAGACCGCAGCCGCGTCATTGATTGTTAGCCGCGCCTCGTCAAACATATCTCTAGTCCCGCTGGCCAACGTGGTCCTCGGCGGCAGCGGCGCGAGCCGCACCGTCACCATCACCCCGGCGGCCAACCAGAGCGGCACCACCACCATCACCCTAACCGTCAGCGACGGCACCCTCACCGCCAGCGACACCTTCGTCCTCACCGTCAACGAGGTGTTCGCTGATGATTTCACCGACTGGCTTGCTGATTACAACCTTGTTGGCGGCGCACCGGATTCAGACAATGACTCGATCCACAACGCCGTGGAATATGTGATCGGAGGCAATCCGGTGACCGAAATGAATCTCAATCTGCTGCCGACATGCACCCTGGTTGACTCACTGCCGGGCGGAAACCCGGAAGACCCCGACTACGTCCGCTTCACCTATCGCCGGACGGACCGGGCCAAGAATAACCCGTCGGCAAGCATCGCCGTTGAATGGGCCACCGCTTTGGTCGGTCTGTGGACGAATGTGAACGCGACAGCCAACATCGTGACTGAAATCACAGACGATGATTTCGCCGTGGGAGTGGATCGCGTGAACGTTTACCTGCCGCGTTCTCTTGCAGTGGAGGGCAAGTTCTTTACCCGGCTCGGCGTTACGATCACGCCGCCATGAACGATTCGACTCCGCTTAACCTGACGAGCATGTGCGGCACAAGGCAAATCCCCGAGCCAAGCCATACACAGCGGTGCTCACCGTGCGCGGCGGCACGGCCTAACTGTGGCTGGAGGGCAAGGCGATCGCCGGGAATTTGGAGAAAAAGTCGGGTGGACGATTCGGAGGTTTTGAGCAACTGACTGAACAAAACTAGTACGGGCTTATAGAGTTCGCATGCGCTGACCAAAATGTCCGGATAATATTCACCGGAAGCTAACGTGATCCAGTTTACCGCATCCAATTTGTAGTCGGCCAGAGATTTTCGGGGCTTTGCTCTCATGCGTGTGTGACTGCGAAGCTTTGAAAATTGAAAATGGAACAGCGATCAAAAACGAAATTTCGCTAAAATATTTGCGGTGCAATTGAATTCCCCGTCAACACAAAGAACCCGCCGGCCCTGGCGGGTCGGCGGGTGGTGAATTTGGAACAGGCAGGAATGCCTATCTCACGTCACTTCGCGGCGCGGAGTGCTTCGTCCTTGGCCTTAGCCTTGGCGATGACGTCGTCGGAGACGTTGCGCGGGCAGGGGGCGTAGTGGCTGAACTCCATCGAGAACTGGCCGCGACCGGAGGTCATGGTGCGGAGGTCGCCGATGTAGCCGAACATGGCGCTCAGCGGAGCTTCTGCTTTCACGCGGATGCCGCCGGGAGTTGGCTCCTGACCTTGGATCATGCCGCGGCGGCGGTTGAGGTCGCCGATGACATCACCAATTTTTTCCTCGGGGGCGAAGACGTCGAGTTTCATCATCGGCTCAAGGATTTGCGGGGCGCACTTGACCATGGTCTGGCGATACGCGGCTTTGGCGGCGATTTCGAAGGCGATGTTGCTGGAGTCCACGGCGTGGAAACCCCCTTCGTTAAGCGTGACTTTAAAGTCCAAGCAAGGGTAACCGGCAAGTGGTCCTTTATCGACGCAGGTTTTGAAGCCTTTTTCGACGGCGGGGATGAACTCCTTCGGGATGCTGCCGCCGGTGACCTTCGATTCGAAAATGAAGCCGGAGCCAACTTCGCCCGGCTCGATGGTGTAGTCGATTTTCGCGAACTGACCGGAACCACCGGACTGCTTCTTGTGAGTGTAGCTGTCGTTGACCATCTTGGTGATGGTTTCGCGATAAGCGACTTGCGGGGCACCTACAGTGACCTCGACCTTGTGAGTGCGCTTGAGGATGTCGATTTTGATATCGAGGTGAAGCTCGCCCATGCCTTTGAGGATCATCTCGTTGGTTTCGTCGTCGGTCTCGACGCGGAACGAGGGATCTTCTTGGATCATCTTGCCGATGGCGTTGGCTAGCTTTTCAGCGTTGGCCTTGTCCTTCGGGGCGACGGCGATGGAAATGACGGGGTCTGGGAACACCATCGGCTCGAGCGTGGCCGGGTTTTTCTCGTCGCAAAGGGTGTGACCCGTTTGGACGTTCTTGAGACCGACGATGGCGACGATGTCACCGGCTTGGGCGACATCGACTTCGTTGCGGTCATCGGCGTGCATTTCGACCATGCGGCTGATGCGCTCGGTCTTGCCGGTGAAGGAGTTAAGCACGGTGTCGCCCTTCTTGATAGTGCCAGAGTAAATGCGGGTGAAGGTGAGTGCCCCGAATTTGTCGTCCATGATCTTGAATGCGAGGCCGCGGAACGGGGCTTTCGGGTCGATGACGGCGAACTTTCCGGTTGGGGTGCCTTCGGCGTCCACTTCGGGGAGTGGTTTGACGTCGGTCGGGCTTGGAAGGTAATCGACGACGGCGTCGAGCACGAGCTGGAGGCCTTTGTTTTTGAAGGAGGAACCGCAGTAGGTCGGGAAGAACGCGAGGTCGATGGTGCCCTTGCGGATGCACTTTTTGATTTCG
>JANOZJ010000312.1:0-10353 GCA_031429315.1 Akkermansiaceae bacterium | reverse complement strand
GGCGAACTTGCCGAGGAAGTATTCGTAGATCAGGCCGAAGGTGTCGCCGCCCTTGTCCATGGAGATGGAGGCCATGGTCTTGAGCAAGGAGGCGAGCGTGCGGCTTTCGAGGATGTGGTAGCTCTTCGGCAGCACGTCGGCCAGGTCCGGGTTTTCCTTCTCGATGGCGCGCATCGCCTCATTGACGGCTTGCCCGACATTCGCACCCTCCGGCAGGCTGAGCAGATGGGAGAACCGCGCCTCATCCGGCAGATAGACGACGCCCGCCGCATGGAAATCCGTGGGGCCGATCTTCCGCCGCGATCCGGGCAGCGGCTGGATTTCCTCCTTCACCGCCACAAAGCGGACATCCGCATAGCGCAGAAAAATCAGGCCGAGGACGGTGGGAGAGTATTCGGAAGGCTTGAGATCGGCCCCAGCCCAGAGCTGATTGGCGGCGTCCCAGAGCTTCTTTTCGAGTTCGGCGTGGGAATCGTCGGCGGTGGCAGGTTCGGTCCAGTGCATCAGTTACGCGAGGCTAACAAGGATGGCGGCGACGGGAAGAGAAAAGGCGGGAAAGTGTCGAGGCAGGGAAGAAGTGCCGAGTCGGCAGTGATTTGAGCCGCTGGCCGAATTGGAAGAATTCATGCATGGACGAGACATCCATGCCCCTGATTCCATTACCCCGCATGGCTCACGCCCCAAGCGTCGGATCGTAGTCCTTGGGCGCGCGGATGATTTTCTCGATGCCGTGCTTGGTGACAAGGTTACCGGCGGAGGAGCGGCTCTTGATGCCGAACTCGGCGAAGTGCAGCGGACGGATCAGGTTTCTCATGCGGAGGCCGGACTTGAGATAGACTAACAACATCTGCGCGGCGCTTTCCTCGTTGGTCTTGTGGAAGGCGAAATAGAGGACGCGGGTGCCGGGGCTGCCCTTGGTTAGATCGTATTCCTTGTCGCGGGTGATGCCGCCGACGGTGAAGCGCTTGGCGAGGATGGCACCGTCGCGACCGTCCCGATAGATCATCGAGTAGATGAGGTCTTCTTCCTTGCGGAAAATGGCCAGGCGCAACGGCTTTTGGCCGACGAAGACTTTTTCCGCGACCTTCATGATCCGCATCTTCCCGTCCTGGGTGAAGGTGATGAGGTCGTCGATGGTGGAACATTTTTCCACCGGCTCGCCATCTTTCTTGAGGCCGTAGCCGGCGAAGCCGTTCTTGGCGTCCAGATAGAGCATCTCGGTGGCGGCTACGACTTGCATCCGGTCCACCCGCTCGAAAGAAGCGATCTCGGTGCGGCGCTCGCGGTCTTTGCCATACTTTTTCGCGAGTTCCTCGTACCAGCGGATGGTGTATTTCGTGAGGTTGCGGAGGTGCTTCTCGGTTTCCTCAATAGACTTTTCCAGCCCGCGGATTTCCTCGTCGGCCTTGAAGGCGTCGAACTTGGAAATGCGCTTGATCTTGATTTCGGTTAGCCGGACGAGGTCTTCCTCGGTGACTTCGCGTTTGAGGAGTTTCTTGAACGGCTTGAGGCCGTCGTCGATGGCCTTGAGGACGGCTTCCCAGGTTTCGCATTCTTCGATGTCCCGATAGATGCGGTTCTCGATGAAGATTTTTTCCAGCGAGCTGAAGTGCCATTTCTCGGCGAGCTCGCCGAGTTTGATTTCGAGTTCCTGTTGGAGCAGGTCGCGGGTGTGGAAGGTGGTGCGGCGGAGGATTTCGGAAACCGCCATGAACACCGGCTTGCCACCGACGATGACGCAGGAGTTAGGCGAAATGGTGAGTTCGCTATCGGTGAAGGCGTAGAGCGCATCGCGGGTCTGGTCGGCATCGGCACCGGCGGGCAAATAGACGAGAATGTCGGCATTCGCGGCGGTGTTGTCCTCGATTTTCTGAATCTTGATTTTCCCTTTATCGGCGGCGGTGACGATGGACTCCATCAACGCGCCGGTGGTGGTGCCGAAGGGAATTTCCGTGATCCGCAGGTAGCCTTTTTTCTCGGTGGAAATGCGGGCGCGGACCCGGACTTTGCCACCCCGCAGGCCGTCGCGGTAGTCAGACGCGTCCATGATGCCGGCAGTGGGGAAATCCGGGATCAGCGAGAACGGTTGGTCGCGCAGGACGGCGATGGCGGCTTCGATGAGTTCGTGGAAATTGTGCGGCAGGATCTTGCAGGCGAGGCCGACGGCGATGCCTTCGACGCCCTGCGCTAACAAGAGCGGGAATTTCACCGGCAGGGTGTCCGGCTCCTTGCGGCGGCCGTCGTAGCTGGGGAGCCAGTTGGTGGTTTTCGGGTTGAAGACGACTTCGTTGGCGAATTTCGTGAGCCGGGCCTCGATGTATCGCGGGGCGGCCGCGCCGTCGCCGGTGAGGGTGTTGCCCCAGTTGCCCTGGGTGTCGATGAGCAGATCCTTTTGCCCGAGTCCGACGATGGCAGCGCCGATCGACTGATCGCCGTGTGGGTGGTAGTTCATCGTATTTCCAACGATTCCGGCGACCTTGTTGTAGCGACCGTCGTCGAGTTCGTCCATGGCATGGAGGATCCGGCGTTGGACCGGCTTGAGGCCGTCGTAGAGGTGGGGGACCGCGCGTTCGAGGATGACGTAGCTGGCGTAGTCGAGGAAATAGTCGGAATACATCGCGCCGAGCGAGGCATGTTGGTCCGGGTCGTGCGTCATGTGGGGCGGATGGTTAAAGAACCGGAAGCAGCCGCGCAAGCCTGAGCTGAATGAACGTCATCCAGACTTGCCCACCATGGGGAATCCGCCTTCCATCCGGCCATGGATTTGGACGCACTGCGAATTGCCCTAGCCGCCTCGCCCGAGAACGTGCCGCTGATTTTGATGATCGCGAAGCTGGAGGAAGACCAGTTCGCGGTGGCGGAGGCGCGGGCGTTGTTCGACCGGGTGCTGGCCGTCGATGCGGGAAATCGGGAGGCGTTGCTGGGGATCGCGCGGTTGCTGGATTTCACCGGGAGTGGCTCGGAGGCGATGGTGCGGTTGGAAGATCTTTGCAAGCGCGATCCCGGATTCGGGGCGGCCTGGCTGCTGCGGGCACGGATTTCACTGGAAGAAGGCGAGGCAGCACGGGCGCGGCAATTCTATGATCGGGCGGTGGAGCTAGATCGCACGCAGGCGGACGATGCCTTGCTCGAGGAAATCCTGCGGGCCGGTGGCTCGAAACGCGGCGTGATGACTTCCAGCGGAGAGATTCACGATTTTACGGATGAAGACGACGAATCCCCGTTCGAAGGCCTAGACGCGGCGGCCGCGCTTGATCTCGGGATCGACTTCCGGGTGAAAACGGACCTCAAGTTTTCCGATGTCGGCGGCATGGAACAGGTCAAGGACGACATCCGGATGAAGATCATCCACCCGTTGAAAAACCCGGACTTGTTCGCCGCCTACGGCAAAAAAGCTGGCGGCGGCGTGCTGCTTTACGGTCCACCGGGCTGCGGGAAAACCCTGATGGCACAAGCGACAGCGGGAGAAATCGACGCGACCTTTCTCTCCGTCGGCCTGCACCAGATCCTCGACATGTACATCGGCGAGTCCGAGCAGAAGCTGCACAAAATCTTCGAACTCGCCCGCAAATCGCGACCGGCCGTGTTGTTTTTCGATGAAACCGACGCGCTCGCCGCCGACCGGCGCGACATGCGGCAATCTGCGGGGCGCACGCTGATCAACCAATTTCTCTCCGAACTCGACGGCGCGCAGGCGCAAAACGACGACCTGCTCGTCCTCGGTGCGACCAACGCGCCGTGGCAACTTGATGGCGCATTCCTGCGCCCGGGCCGCTTTGATCGGATCATCTTCGTGCCACCGCCGGACCGGGCCGCACGCGAGGAAATCGCGAAAATCCACGCCAAAGGCAAACCGCTGGCGGACTTCGATCCCGCAGCGGTCGCCAAGTGGACCGAGGGATTTTCCGGCGCCGATTTGAAGGCGGTCTTCGATCAGGCGACGGAGATGGCGCTCACTGAAGCCATGCGCAAAGGCAGCATGGTCCCGGTCACCGGCAAGATGCTGGCCAAGGCCGCCAAAGACGTGAAGCCATCCACCAAGAAGTGGTTTGAAAGCGCGAAAAACCACGCACTCTACGCCAACCAAAGCGGTTTCTACGACGACATCCTCACCTACCTCGGCCTGAAAAAATGAGTTCTTATTTCACCCGCGCCCAGCAGTTGCGCGAACGCGGACGCCACGATGAAGCGGTGGCCAGCCTGCTGTCGCATCTCGCCCACCAGCCCGAGGATCCCGTTGCCTTTCTAGAACTCGCGTTGAACCGATCGGAAATCTCCGGCCAGCTCGGCCAAGCTCTCGCCGACGCGCGGACCGCCACCGGACTGATGCCCGGCGAAGCGTTTCCGCTGTCGCTCCAGTCTCGGATTCTGTCGCAACTTGAACGCCCGAAAGAGGCGCTGCAACTGGCCGCTTCCGCCCTCGCGCTGGATCCGGAATCCGGCCACGCGTGGAATTCCCAATGCCTCGCCTTGATCGGACTCAGCCGTTGGCAAGAAGCGGAAACCTCCGCTCGCAGCGCACTGGGCATCGACGCCGATGACGAAACCGCCTCCAACCTGCTCGCCCATGTCCTGCGGAAACAAAACCGCCTCGACGAGTCCGAAGACGAGTCGAAACGCCGCCTCGCTCGCGATCCCGAAAACGCCTTTTCCTTCGCCAACTCCGGCTGGGCCGCCCTCCAGCGCGGCGACATCAAAGGCGCGGAATCCCACTTCAAGGAAGCACTGCGGATCGACCCAGAGATGGAGCACGCCCGCGACGGCTTGAAACAATCCTACCGCGCTCGCTCCGCGTTTTTCCGGGCGTTTCTCAAGTGGTCGTTCTTCCTCCAGCGCTTCAGTGCGAACCACCGCATCGCCATCATCATCGGCCTAGTCGTCGGCTTCAAAGTGCTGCGTGTGCTTGCCGCCAGCGTCCACCCGCTGCTCGTCATTCCGGTGGCACTGGCTTACTACTTGTTCGTTTTCGGCAGTTGGCTGGCCGGCGGCTTGGCCAATTTTTTCCTGCTCCGTGACCCGGTCGCCAGACTATCGCTCGACCGCGCCGAGAAAGTCGAGGGGGCCGTGATGGGCGTGCTGTTCTTCGCAGGCTTGGCCGCACTCGTCGCCGGATTTGCCTTAACAATCCACCCGCTCGCCGTATTCGGCGGGGTGATGATGCTCACCGCGCTACCCGCCTCCATGGTGTTCACCAACCCCTCGGGAAAAGGCCAAATCGTGTTCGGCCTGATTTCCACCGCCATCTTGCTGATCGGCGGGGTGATGGCCTTCGACGTGGCGGCAAATCCGGGTCGGGAAATCCTCGAAGGCACTGCGGATTCCTGCTTCGGCCTGATCGTTGTGCTGGTCGCGGGATCCACCTGGCTGGGCATGGTTCCCGCGCTGCAAAAAAACAAACCGGCTTGAGGGACCGTCTGCCGGCGTAAGGCTGCGGGCAGAATGCCCGCGCCACCGTGGCCCGGGCATTCTGCCCGGAGCCAGTCCAGTCGAACAGTTTCCTCGCTTGCCGTCCGCGCGGGACGTGGCAATCCTTCCCCATGAAACCGCTACTGTCGAATGGCTTTGAACTCGACCGCCGCGATTGGCTCAAGACCGCAGCTATCGGAGGTTCCGCTGTCATGTTCGCTGGCACACGAGCCTCTGCCGAACTCACCGGTACGCCCCCCACGAAAGTGCGCGGGGTGGTCTTCATGGTCTCTGACGGGATGAGCCCGGGCGTCCTGACTTTGGCCGAGGCCTACTCGAAACTCACCCGCCACTGCGGCACGCAATGGTGGTCGCTGCTCAACGACCGCAATGCCGCCCGCGGGCTGATGGACACGGCGTCGGCGAACTCGATGGTCACCGATTCCGCGGCGGCGTCCAGTGCCTGGGGCGGTGGCCAGCGCGTCAACAACGGCTCCATCAACGTCAGCACCGACGGCAGGGAAATCACTCCCATCGCCGCGCTACTCAGGAAAAAGGGCGCGCGGATCGGCCTCGTCACCACCTCCACCATCACTCACGCCACGCCCGCCGGATTCGCGTCCTCCGTTTCCAAGCGCGGCGATGAGGACGACATCGCGCCGCAATACCTCGACCGGGTCGATGTCCTGCTAGGCGGCGGCTCCGGCCATTTCAGCAAAAAGGACCGCGCCGACAAACGCGACCTCGCCGGAGATTTCGCGAAGGCGGGCTATGGCATCGTCAATAACCGCGACTCGCTGCTCGCCGCCAAGGAGGAAAAACTGCTAGGAACCTTCACCCGCGGCCATCTCCCCTTCTCCATCGACCGCGACCGGAACCCGGCGATGGCCGCCGCGGTCCCCACGCTCACGGAAATGAGCCAGGCCGCGCTCAGCCGCTTTCTAACCGGCGACCAGCCGTTCCTCTTGCAAATCGAAGGCGCGCGCATCGACCACGCCGCGCACTTGAACGACATCGGCGCGCTGCTCGGCGACCAACTCGCGTTTGATGACGCGCTCGCCGCAGTCATGGTGCTCATCGGCAAACGGGACGATATTTTGTTAGTTGTCACCAGCGACCACGGCAACGCCAACCCCGGCCTCAACGGTATGGGAAACGGCTATACCGAAAGCACCCAGCGTTTTGCCCGGATCGCCAACATGAAGGCGTCCCACGAACGGCTATTCGCCGAGTGGATGAAGACCAAAGGCGGAACCACCGCCTCGCTCACGGCGCTCATCAAACAGCACCTCGATTTCACCCTCAAGCCCGAGCAAGCCACGGCGCTGATCGAGATTTTCGAGAAACATCCGGTCATCGAATGGAATGAGCAGCTCAGCAAACCGGAGGGGTTGTTAGGACAGTTTGCAGGCAACCACACCGGCATCGGCTGGACCGGCACGACCCACACGTCGGATCCCACGCTGGTCTCCGCGCTCGGGCCGCAGTCGGAGCGCTTCGCCGGGATGGTGACGAACACGGAGGTGTTCGGACATCTGCTGGAGATGTTAGGATAGCACACGGCCGGACCGCGAGTCTCCAGACTCGCCTGCGAAAGAAGCGACAAAGGGAAGAGGCGGAGGGCGCCATTCTTTGGCATCGCTTTCACTGGCGAGTCTGGAGACTCGCGGTCCCGGGGTGCCGGTCGCCGCGATTGAATCGGACTCGCAGTTCACCAAATTTGACCAACTAAATTGTTGGAACGCGAATGCCCCCTGAAACTCTTCGTAACAAGCAGCCTATCCCTCTTCCGCTCCGCGGAAACGTAGCTGCGGCGTCTCGCTTCCAGACTTCAATCGTAGTCCAGGACTTCAGTCCGTCTTCTATTCCAAACGAGTCCGGACTAAAGTCCTCGACTACATTCTAAAACGGTGCGGTTCCCACCAACTCCTCGATTTCTGACTCCCTCGCACGGGCCTCTTTCTCCAAGCTCTTGATCTCCTGCTCCAATGCCTCCCGCTGCGCGGAAACAATCCGCCCGATCACCGACTCGTCCTCTTCCGCCGACCGGAACACTTCGTAATCCGCGCTCGCCCGCACTTCGTCCAGCGTCTCGATCATCTCCAGAATCCTCGCCTGAAGGTGCTCGTAGAGCGACCGCAGTTCCACCAGCCCGCGCGATACGTCCAGCGAAACGCTGGCCCAGCCTTGTTTCAGGATGAACGCCTGCGGGTTCTTGGCGATGAGTTCCAACAGCTCGATGTCTCCCCGGTCGCGGGCTTCGTTAATCGCTTGGGTGAGCAATTCGTATCTCCCAGCCCTTTTCCTCGACTTATTCGAAATCCCAATCACCCGCTTTGATTATTGAGCGACTTCCGTAAGCAGGCTGGGCTCCGCACGATCTTTCCAGAATTGACGGTCGAAAAAGAACCGCAGGTATTTTTTCGAGCGACTGATGGCGGCGGGGAGTTAATCTAACACGCCTTCCATGCGCCCGATGATCTGCTGTGCCTGGGCTTCCCTGAGTGCGGTTTCGTTCCGGCGGGTCTTGAGCGCGGTGAGATGCGCCTTGGCGTGATCGGTGATGCGTTTTTTGGTCAACTTTGCAACAGAAACTTGGCGTGCCGATTGGCTTGCTGGTGAGTTCGGTCGGCGGCACGCGGATTGAGACATGGATGCGACCCGAAACGCTCGCGACGATTGGCGAAGGGTTTGGGGAGATGAGTTGCCTTTCCTGTTTGTGCAGCTTGCACCCCATCGAAACACGCACCCGGCATTCCGCGAAGCGCAACACCGCATCTGGCAGAAGACTCAGCACACCGCGATGGTCGTCACCACGGACATGGGTGACGCCAATAATATCCACCCGACCCGCAAGCGTCCGGTGGGGGAGCGCCTGGCCTTGGCCGCACGAGCTCTCGGCTATGGAGAGAAAGTGGAGTTTTCCGGACCGGTCTTCAAGAGCATGAACATCCACCGCGATCGCGCGGTGGTTTCGTTCAGCCACCTTGGAAGCGGACTGATGGCAAAAGGTGACGAACTCAAGGGATTCACCATCGCCGACAAGGATGGCAAGTTCGTTCCTGCGCGCGCTGTAATAGAAGGCTCGACCGTAGCAGTCAGTTCCGAAAAAATCACCAAGCCCGTCGCCGTCCGTTATGGGTGGGCCATGATGCCGGACGGAATTTATTCAATCGCGAAGGATTACCCGCTGCGCCCTTCCGAACTGATACGCGAGCAGACCAGACTCGGGCTGCGGAGTAACCTAACACAAAATCAACTGCCATGAAAAATCACATTATACTTATCACGACCCTGCTGCTTACGCCACTCGCCTCGCTGCGCGCCGCGGACCTGAAACTTGCCGCCCTTTTCTCCGACCACATGGTCTTGCAGCGCGATAAACCGGTGCCCGTCTGGGGCTGGGCGGATGCGGGAGAGAGCATCACGGTCGAATTTGCCGGCCAGAAAAAAAGCGCCATCGCCGATGCCACCGGCAAATGGCAGGTGAAACTCGATCCACTAACAGCCAGTGCGGAATCACGGGCGCTGATCGTCCAATCCGGGAAACCGGATCGCAAACTCCAGGTCGCGGATTTGCTGGCGGGCGAGGTCTGGCTCGGCTCGGGCCAATCGAACATGGCGATGCGCGTTTAAGGTGCACAAAACTACAGAAACGAGCAGGCCACGGCGAATCTCCCGCAGATCCGTGGGTTCAATGAAGGCTCCAAAACATCCGTGAAGGCGCAAGCGGACGCCAGCGGCAAGTGGGCGGTTTGTTCGCCGGAGACCGTCGGCACTTTCTCCGCCACGCTCTATTTCTTCGGTCGCGAACTGCAGCGTGAACTCAAGGTGCCGGTGGGCCTGATCAATTCCTCCGTCGGTGGCACGCCCATCGAGTCGTGGATAGAAGCCAAGGTCCAGCAACCGAAGTGGAAACAAACCGCAGCCTCCAAGCCAAAGGCCCCCGCGCCGCGTCCTGCGGGGAAACAAGCGGCGGCAACCGAGCGCAAGAATGTTATAGGCGGCCTCTTCAATGGCAAAATCGCGCCGCTGATTCCCTACGCGCTGCGCGGCGTGCTGTGGTATCAGGGCGAGGCCAACACGCATGCCGGAAAGTCGCATTTCTATCAGGACCAACTGCCGCTGCTCGTCACCGACTCGCGCAAGCGCTGGAAAGAAGAACTGCCATTCGCGTGGGTGCAGCTCCCTAACTACAACCGCCCGGGCGAAGGCTGGCCGCTGGTGCGCGAGGCGATGCTCAAGACCCTGCGCCTGCCCAAGACCGGCATGGCGATCACCATGGACATCGGCGAGCCCACCAACATTTATCCGAAGAACAAACAGGAAGTCGGCCGCCGCCTCTCGCTGTGGGCACTCGGCACGGTCTATGGCGTGAAAGTACCTGCCATCTCCGGCCAGCTGCCCGCCGGCCACGAAATCATTAACAATAAGATCATCGTCGCGTTCAAACACACCCAAGGCGGACTCGTCGCAAAAGACGGCGGACCAACAGGCTTCCACATCGCGGATGATGACAAGCAGTGGAAACCCGCGCAGGCCACGATCGACGGCGACAAGGTGATCGTCACCAGCCCCGAGGTGGCAAAGCCCGTCGTCGTCCGCTACGCTTGGGCCTCGGTCGCGGTTTGCAACCTCTTCAACGGTGCCGGCCTGCCCGCCTCCCCGTTCCGCACTGATACGTGGCCTGTGGATGATGCGGCGGAAACGGCCCCAGGTGCATCCAAAATATCGGAACCCTGACCTCATCTTCCACCACCACCGCCGCCGCGACACGCAAACGGTTAGGACTCCTGGCCTCGCGCTTGTTTTGGCGGTGCTTGAGATGATACCACTCTGAAGATTGGCGGCGGGCAGAATGCCCGCGCCACAGTGGCCCGGGCAACCAGCCCGGAGCCAAATTCCGCGATTTTACGGTAAAATGCCGACGGCATCCAATTGAATTGT
>JANOZJ010000311.1:0-15822 GCA_031429315.1 Akkermansiaceae bacterium | reverse complement strand
CCGAAATCACCGGCGGCATTGGGCGGCGAGACGAGACCGTTCCAGTTGATCCGGGTGTTGACGCCGTTCGCCCGCGATATGCGACCCATGCGACCCGGGCCTTCGTAAGCAAACTGGGCCACGCTCGTGGGCGGCGTCATGGCCGAAGCGGTGCTGCTCACGTTGGTCACTTGATCCAGCGCATCATAGGCATAGGTCACGATGCGTCCGGAGGGATAGGTCAGGGAAACTCGATTACCCACGCTGTCGTAGGTGCTCAACACATTCCAACCATCGGTGTGGTTGCCCGTGCAGTTGCCGAGCGAATCGTACTCAAGCTCGCTGTGGGAAACATCGTTGGTGGCGGCGACCAATTGCGAGCGGCCGTTGTAGGCGAACGCCTCGAAGGTGGTCGTGGTCGCCACACCGGCGCCGGGTGTGATGTCGCGGCGCACACAGCGCCCCAGCAGATCAAAGCTGCTGTTGATGACCGTGCCGTTGGCGTCTTGCTCGCGGATCAAATCGCTGATGGTGTTCCAGACGAACGAGTGCGCGGTGCCGTCCGGGCTGGCAACGAGAACCGGGCGATTCCGTGAATCGTAGCTGTGGAACGTGGTGTTCGTATTGGCGTCGGTGGTGGAGGTGAGGCGTGAGTTGGCGTCGTAAGCCCCGGCCACGACAACGTCTGGGATTGAATCACTGTTCAAGTCGAAGAGGGCGAGGGTCTGACGGCTCAAGTCGTCGTAACTCACCCAGCGCACATTGCCTTTCGGATCGTTGGCGCGCACGACGCGGCTCGCGGAGTCATAGGCGTAACGGTTCGTGTTGCCGACATTGTCAACCGTGCTGACGAGGCGGTTCAACGAGTCGAACACATTCGTGCGCGTGAACACCTGCGGCGGCCCGCCGAGATCGGGTTGGTCGGTCTGGGAGGTTTGTGTGACGTTGCCCGCCGCGTCTTTGAAACAAGCCAACACAGTTTTTCCGCCCGAACTGCTGATGGTGGAGAGGCGGCAGGCGGTGTCATACGCAAAGGTTGTCACGCGACCCAGATCGTCGGTGATGCTGGCACACTCGCTGTTGGGTGCGTAGGCAAAGGTGGTGGTGCGTTCGCCGTCACCAATGGGTGCCTGCGAGGGCAGGCTGAAAAACGAATCGCGCGAGCGGATGGGTCGATCTTGCCCGTCGTATTCATATCGCGACTCGGCGAGGCGGATGTTGTCAGTCGAGCCGGGCACGTCGTTCATCTGGCCGAAGTGGCGGACGACTTTGAGATTGTCGTTTGCGTCATAGTTGAACGTGATGACGTTGCCATTTGGGTCGGTGATCTGGGCAATACGGGACTCGGGACTCCCATTCCGGGAAAGACGGAGGTATGTCCTATATGCTCCCCCAGCAATTTGGAGGGAAGAAGAAGTGACTGCAACATCCACATCATACATCGTCCCGCTACCCTTGTACCTTTGGAGGGAAGAAGAGCTTTCCCAGTCTGACCCCATAACTATCGGGCGATTCGGATCCCCATGAATAAAGCCCACCCAGCGATAATTCTGAATGATTAGGGCTAGGGGTTCTCCTCCCCCCTGAGTTTTGCCTTCAGCGAAGTTCTCTTTAATATCTAGCAGCACCACTTGACTGTGACGTTCGCGTAAAGAAGACCCGCAACCGCCAAACCCGTCACACTGCAGAGCCGTGATGCGGGGCGTGCCTTCCAAGCCTTCGCTCACGCGGGCGACGAAGCCATCCGCGTCGTAATCGCACTGCGTGGTGCTTTGCACCGGACTGCCCGGCGCGGCAATCGTGCGGTAGTTCAACCCGCGTTCGTCGTATTCATACGCCACTGCGTTCAACGGATCATTGCCGTTCACCGCTTCCGGCGAGCGGTAGAGGATGACCTGATTCGCTGCGTTGTAAGCGACCTCGGTGCAGCGGAGGACGAGCGCGCCGTTTTTGTCGCGCCAGCAACCGGTCAGGCGCTGCGCGCCATCATAGACGAACTGCGTGCGCCAGAAAGGGTTTGTTCCCAACGTGCCGTTGGCGTCGCGGTTTTCCTCCGCGACGAGCGTGAGGTTGTCGTTCGCATCGTAGGAGAATTGCGTTTTGATGCGGTAAGTGCCAGTGCTGCCTCCGCTGAGGAGGGCGGATTCGGTCTGCACGAGTTGGTCGAGAGAATTGTAAGTGCAGAGCCAGTCGTTGCCGCGCGGGTCCACATAGCGGGTGAGGTTGCCGCGAGCGTCGTATTCCATCTCGTGGTCTATGTCGGTGCCCGAATCGGACACTGCAATCCGCAAGTAACCCGCCATCGGCCCGTTGGTGTAGTAGCTGAACGTGTCCACGCGGCGAAAGCCATTGGCATCGGCGGCATTGGTGATGGCGATCAACTGGCCGTACGCGGAATAACTCATTGCCCCGTCAACTTCGATGGCGTAATTGCCCGAAGCATAACTGCGTTTCGTCACTTTGGTGCAATTGCCGTTGGGGTCGTATTCACTAGTCGTTACATTGCCGCGCGGGTCGGTGGCGGAGGTGACATAAAGTTTGTTATTAACCAACGGAAACCGGGCGCGGAACTTCAGGTTTTCAGTAGCCGGTCGGCCTGCACCAACCTCGGCAATGACGCCGCTTCTAAGCCGGCTTCGGCCAGAGGAATGAGCCGAGTTGCCTGCAAATGTTTTCTTGAAGTGGCGCGACGTGAGGTCACTGCCAAACTGCGGATCGTATTCAAAACGCGACACGCGCTCCGTTGTTTCCGCCACGCCGTCGCCGTCCAAATCCACTGGGCTGCTGGCGATTTGGCGGACCACGCGGCAGTCGGCGCGCTTGCGGGCGCGCGCGGATTTGTCGAAGTCCGATTGATAAACGCATTGGACTTGCTGCCCGCCCGGACCGACTTCCCGCGTGCAGAGCGAATCATTGTTCCAGCTCCATTGCGTCTCGTAAGCGTCCGGGTCGCTGGAACGCAGCTTGCCCGTGGGCCGGTTCACCGTGTCCGTGACCGCCACGCCCGGCGTGGCGCGGCCGGTGAGTTCCTGCAACTTCACGGGACGATTCCGGGCGTCGTAAAAACATTCGGTCACACTCCCCACGGGATCGTTGACGATGCAGCGCAGCGTGGCGAACTGGTTGGACGGCGCGGGCGTCTGCGGCAGATACGAGATCGTCGTCGGCGTGTTCGTCCAATGCTGCACGGAGATGCAGCGGAGGAATTCGAAGTCGGTCTGGTTGTGTTGATATACGTGCTTGTGTGTGATTGTGCCGGTGGCGTCTTTGACCGTGAGCAGCAGATGGTTCTCGCGATCGTCGAGATAGCCGGAGGAATAGGTGTAACTGTTGGTCTTGCCGCCGGGAAAATCATTCCCGTTCGGCGTGCCGGTGACGGGCGGCGAAATCACGGAGACGAGGTCGCCGTTGGTGTCGTATTCGTAGCGCACGGTGCGCCCGGAAAAGTCGGTGACGCTCGCAATGCGCCCGGATGTGTCGTAGGCAACAGTGTTCGTGCGGCCCAGATCGTCCACGACCTGCGAGAGTTTACCCGCGCCGTCGTAGTTCAACGTCATCGTGTTGCCGTTCCGATCGACGATTTTCGCCAGCTTGCCCGCGCTGGACGAGGCATCCAGCGGATTGAACTGCCAGTAGCCCGTGTCGGCGAAGGTGAGCTTAAAGAGGTTGTTCGACAGCGTGCCTTCACTGAAAAATTCCGGGCAGGTGTAAACGCCATTCGTGTCCGGCTTGAACAAATCTTCGCGACCCGTGCCGTCGCGGATGAGAAGGTCGCCGCCAAGCGGTTGGATGTTCACGTCATAGGAAAACGTCCAGCCGTTTGGCGCGCCGGTGCGCCCGATGCGGGAGTTGTAAGTGCGCGCCCAGATGAAATCGAGGCCGCGTCCGGGAATGACGAGGTCCGCCACGCCCAGTTGCACCTCGCCGGAAAACGGGGAAACGCCCCCGCCGCCTGTAGTCATTTCTACAACGCTTGCCCATGCGTCCACACGCACATGGGATACTGGGGCTGGGAGTTGGCGGGCCATGTCCTCAACAATGTCTGGGATACCATCATTGTCGGCATCTTCGTCGCCCCAGCCGCCGCCTATGATCATGTCTCTCCCATGCCCTCCCGGCATTGCACCCGCGAGGCTGTTCTCCACGTAATAAGGATTCTGGTGAAGGCTCGACGGACTGGCTGGCGGCTGGCTCGGCGGCCCTTGCAACGACGACGAAACTGATGGCACCCTAACTCTAACTGCCACCGTCACGACACCGCCGCGTACAAGTTCCACCAGATGCTCGCCTTCGGTCTGCGGCGGGCAAGTGAATTGCAGCAAGCCGTTGTTCACAAACACCACGCCGCTCACCGGCACGCCATCTACGCGCACCACGTCGTTGCTCGCAAAGCATTGCCCGACTATGAATAACTCCGTCGCCACGCCGGGCGGAAACACGGCGGGTTCAACGGCGAAAATTTGCGGTTGCGGGAGGATGAGACGAAAGAACGATGCTCCCGAGTTGTTGAGCTGCGGGACGAACTGATCGCTATGCGTGAACGAGACGATGGCCTGGCCGAGACCGGTTGTCGGCTTTACGACCTCCACCGTCTTCCAACCATCAGTGGCCCCCAGATCGGATGAGGACTGCACCCGGTATGTGGCGTTGGAGATGGCGTTCCATTCGAGCAGGAACAATGGCAGGCCTACGGCATCCAAACCGTGGGGCCGGATGGTCAGACTTGTCGGCACCGGATCAGCGCGGAGACGGCCGCCGGACAGCAGTGCCAGCGCGACGAGGAGCACGAGGTTAATTATTGCTAGAAAATTGCTTTTGAGGTGAAGGCAGTTGAAAGAGCCGGAGGCGGGAAAAAAGGGGAGAAGGGGGGAGCAAGAGGCGTTTCGATGCGTCGGTGAACGGTGTTTCGGTAAAAAAATTCCCGGCCCACTCCGGAGTGTGGCTGAATCGCGCGATTTTGGAGGGTAAATCATTTGGCGCGAGCGTAGCTCTCCAGACTGCATTGCCAAGAATTCATTTGGCGGCGGTTTTTGGCGTTCTGATTTAAAAAACCAAACACCCGCCGGGCCACGCAGACCCGGCGGGCGTTGGTTGGATTTCCTACTGATGTCGGTCACGCGGCCCTCTGCACGTCACGTAGTGTCATTCCCGGCAGCCACGCCATGCACTCGTTCTTGAACTGGCACCAAGAGCAATGCATCCCGGGTTGCGGGTGGTAGCGGCTGCTGGCGATGGGCTCAGGCAGCAACACGCGATACCGCGATGCCTCGGGGCGACTCACCGTTAGTTTTTCTATCACCGGCAGTTCGTCGGGATCGTTCGCTGGCACTCGTCGCGATGCTTCCGGACGTCTGATCGGGATCAGCAGCGTCACCGGGAAATGCCAAGGTGGCGCGATCATTCCTGCCGCCACTCCGACGAAGAAATAGAGCAGAAGTAGAGTCGTCGGGGCGCGCCGGCACTCAAATCCGACACGGTGTCGGATTTGAGCGTCCGTCGGGTTACATCGTCTTGCCCGGCCATTCGCTGATCCGCTCCCAATAGGTGTTAAGCCATTTTAGGTAACCGACGGGATCTGGCTGCCGACTGATCACGCCCTTGCTCCCCAAGGCTTGATGGTCGGGCCACAGGTGCAGGCGATCGATGACTCCGGCGGTGGAGGCAGCCCGCTCGGCGTCCCGGAGCGTCGTGATCGCGTATTTGGACCAAGCCAATGGGTTGATGTATGGTGTCATGTCGATTTGGCGGCCATGTTTCATGGCCTCCGATTGGATCCGTTCAGCAATCCTCGCTTGCCAGTGGACTGCGGGTGAGGATGCGGACGTTGAGCGTGGAGTGGTCGCGGATGGCAGTTAGGGTCTTCCTCACGATCCGCCGAGCCTGCTTGTTCAGCAGCTCCTGTTTGCCAGAATCCGGGTTGCGGATCACCTGATAGGGATCGGTGGTGCTGCACAAGAACACCGCGCGATTTCCATCGTGATTGAGCAGGCGCGGATCCGTTCGTTCAGCCTGCCACGTGAAAAATACGTCCATGTCAACCAGCGAACTGGACGCCCTCGACAAGGGTATCAACAATGTTGATACCCTTGGAGGTCCTCAAGGCATGCTGTGCGTCAATGAGTCGGGGGCGATACGACCTGACGCTTAGAAGCCGGAAGCCCGACGCGCGCAAATTTTGCAAATGGATTACTTCGGAGGTGCTGCCTACTCTCCGCAAGACGGGCACCTTCACCGCGCTGCCCGAGCAACCTCAGGAGGAGGTGCCGCCAGCGCTGGAGATCGTGGAGGCGGAGTGGGAGTTGGTGCCACACGAGCTGGAGGGCACCTCCGTCGCCATGCGCGCCACGGATGGCTATGTCACCGCCATGTGCCGGGCCGCCGGCAAACAGTTCAGCGATTTCGCCCGTCTGGACACCACCGAAGCCTATCTTAACGAACTGAGTTCCATAAGGGGAATTCCCCTTATGGAACTGACTTTGATAAAACAGGGAGGGCGGCCACAGGAACAGGGGACCTGGATCCACCCCGTTGCCGCGCAGGCGCTGGCGATGTGGTGCTCGCCAGCGTTTCATGCGCAGGTGACGCTCTGGTTCCGCGAATGGCGGGTGAGCGATCCGACTGTTCCGGTCAGGATCGATCGGCCCACGGGTTTTTCCGTCATCGATCCTCCGCTGAGCGGTTGGCGCAATCCAAGCCGTCGCGAGCACCGCTGCACAATTCCAGCAACCCGACAATGTCGTGAGTGACGTCGATTCCGGACTGCCCCGGATGGACTGCTACAATTCGTGCGCCTTCAGCTAAAAGGCGGGCGAATGCGCTGGTCAGGGGTGGAAGTTGTGATGGCCATGGATGGGTGCGGCATCCAGACTGCTGGAGCCGGGGAGCTGCGGCAAGTGCGGTTACCAAGACCTCTGGGAACCGCAATCGAGGTTGCGTTAGGTCGGCCCCGGCTTGCCAGCAGCGAGGCGCGCCGATCAAGCGTTAGGTGGGCTGTCGCGTTCAATTTATTTTCTGCGGATTTGTTGATTATTAACCACTAAAGCATTCCCATTCCCGGAGGATTCTGCTGTATTTCACCGCGAAGGGAATCGCGGCAGCCGCCCGCGTGTGACACCTGGAACGACATGACCATCTCCGAAATCGAACTCATCATTTCTCATTGGGGAAGCGACCCTGTGTGCCGGGTTCGCCCGATTTTGGAGGATCGCTGGTCTGGCGGAAGCGAGGGCGGCCGCGCGTCCAGCGGAGCGCTGGATGCCCTCAAGGCAAATCCGGGTCTCGGCTGGGCTTTCGCCAACCGTATCGTTGACGCCGGCCGGACCTGCCCGCTGGCAAAAAAGAAAGGTAGCTTCCGATGGATCAACGCCGCCATCTCGCTCTTGCTCGCCGAGCAACGCGGGGCTGAACCTCCCGCGGAAGCCAGTGCCGTCACCCGGGCTCGTGAACTTGATGGGTCGCCTTCGATGGGACCTGTCCTGAGGGCAACTCTGTTGGCGGTCGATGGCACCTTGGAACTCGTCGCTACCTCACTCAAGCTGCCGGTGGATGTCCTCGCTGCCTATGAGGCCCTGTTCTTTCACATTCTTGATCGCAAAGATGACCTCGACTATGTAGTTCAAATCGTCGAAGGGGATAAATCGCGGTCAGTGGCCTTTGCCCGCGAACAAGCGGGAGTCGGCGCGGCGAATCGCCTGCTAGCGATTGCCCGCGTCGGCACGGTTCAGGATGTCCTTGTTGCAGCGGGGCTGAGCAAAGCCGAGGAACTTTCAAGCTCGGCTGGGCGGGACCCGTTGCCTCTCTCCTCCGAAGGCAATCTGTGCGGAATAATCTGGATCGGATACCTTAACTCCGCCGATTTTCCGTACTCGCCTTTTGATGCACTCTGTCCAATAGCGCTGATCGGTCCTGCTGCGGACGATGCGGCATTTATTCCCCTCCAGTTTTTCCTTCTCGCTTGGCATTAGAGTTTTTTCGTTGAGGGATTGACGCGTGGATGTCTTCTTGTCCTCACTTTGTCCTCACTTTGTCCTCACTTTTTCTGCTCACGATTGATCAAGTTTGAAACCAATTGAAAAGAAAATAATTTGTATTCGATTTAAAATAAATTAGTTATGAACTAATGTGAACCGCTATGAAACTGAACGAAACATCAAAGGATGATCCATTTTCGCAGACTGTAAATCTGCTAGCGTAAGCTTACGTTGGTTCGAATCCATCTCTACCCACCATCCTCTTAACCAACATGTTAAAATGGATTTTTACTGATTATTTGTTCTAATAGGAAAAGGCCATGATGGCATTCCGCTGGCATTTTTGAAAAGTATCGACGCCCCGGAGGGGATCGAGTCGGGAAAGTCAGGTCTCCGTGGGGCAAGGGGTTATAGACCTCGGGTTGACGCGTTTCATCGACTTTCAGGTCGGATTTTTGTCCTGTTGCGTAATGGGTCGGTGATTACGGAAACGCTTGGCCCGGACCAACGTGTCGATCCGGTTGAGCAGAGATCGATCGATGGAAATCGCAATTTTCGCGGCAGTCAAACCCGAAGAATTCCGATCGCTTTTGCCCTGTCAAGAGAGGCTCCGGGATCAAGCCTCCACCGACCGGATGATTTCTCGATAGACCTCCACCTCGGCGGTCGCCACCCGCTTGAGGTCCGGGTCCTTGTCCAGATCGACGAAATAGAGGCCGAAGTCGGTGTTAGGATCGAACGCGTGGCCCCACTCGCGGTTCGAGGTGATCGACCAGAAATTGTAGCCCTTCACCGGCACGCCCTTGCCGAGCGCCCGCTCGACCTCGGCGACGTGGGCTAGCAGATAGTCGGTCCGCGAAACCCCGTTCGCCACCGGCACGCTGCCGTTTTCCACCACGAAAAGCTCCTGTCCGGGGAACCACCGGTGAAACCGCCGCAACGCGTGATAGAGACCTTGCGGCCAGACCGGCGCCTGCAAAAACCGCCCGTGCGCCGCCTCTTCCAACGAGCGGAATTTCCCGAGCTTCCACGTCGGCAGCCCCCAATAGTAATCCAGCCCGACGAAATCCTGCGCACCCACCGCCTCTGCCGGACAGAGTTCTAACGGCAAGCGCCCGGACGTCCCGAGATACCACCAGTTCGCGTTGGCGATGAGCGTCGTCGTCCCCCAGAACCGCCACGCCCAGCTCAGCCAGCCGGATTTCGTTTCCAACACTTTCAGCCGGTGGCTCGGTGCCAGCGGGACGATTTCCAAGCACTTTTCATCGCGGAAAATCTCGTAGGCGATCCGCCGCGCCAGCGTCATTTCGAGCCCCTCGCCGCCACCCGCAGGCGAAACTCCCGGCGCGTCCGTGCGGATCCCGATGCGGATCTTCCCGCGCCGCCGGACCCGCCGCACGTCGCGGCTTTCCACCAGATCCCGGAAACCATCTTCTCCGCCCGTTAGGACTTCCCGCAGTGACACCGGCCGCTGCGCCTCCTTCGTGACCCGCCCGGGCGGCGACGTTTCCGCGACCTCTTGCTGGAATGCCGCCACCGCGCGGTTCACCTGCTCCAGCAACTGCCAATGCCCGTGCGGCGCGACCACCACGTAGGCCTCGTCGCTCAAGCCCGACACCAGGAACCGCAGGTCCGCCGCGTCGTCCGGTCCGTCCGGCAGCAGGAAATACGCGTCGCCATAGACCGCGTCCACCGTCCCTAACCGCAGCGCGCTACGGGCTTCGTCGTAGTTGGAAAAAATCTTCTTCCGGCACGCCGGCGGCAAGTCCCGCGCCCACGAAGCCGGCTGGTTTCCCACGCCGATGACCCCGACTTTCCGCCCCGCCAGCGACTCCACGCCCTGCTCCTGATAGGCCGCCGTCACCAGCACCGCCTTGCCGGTCCGCAGATAGGGATCGCTCATGGCGAAGCGCATTTGATCGCCCGCCGTCACCCCGCCGATGACCAGATCCACATCGCCCTTCTCGCTAACCAGCGCGCCCTTGGTCGTGAATTTGAACAACGCTTCACCCAGCCCGCGATGACACGCGCCCCAGTCCATCAGCATCTGCAGCCACGTCGGGAAGCCCGTCACCAGCGGATTCACGCCGACTTTCGCATCCGCCTGCTGGGCCTGGATCGCCTTGCGTGCGCGGGCGTTCGCCAGGAAAAGCCCGGGGACCAGTTTCCCCACCGCCTCCGCCTCCGCGTCCACGTCCGATCCGCGGGGCAGGCCCGGCGGCATGTAGTAGCGGCTCTGCCACCACGGCTTGATATAACCGAATGTTAGCTGGCTCGGCTCGTTGAAGGTGATCCAGTAGTCCACCAGATCGCCCATCGCCGCCGCCACCTGGTCCGCATATCTTGCGAACAGATCGGGGAATTTCCCGCCGGTCATCCCGCCGTGATCGCGCTCCAGCCAGATCGGCCAGACGAAATGATGGAGGGTGAGCATCACCTTCATGCCATGGCCGCGGATGCATTCCGCGACTTTCCGATAGTGCACCAGCGTCTCCGGATCGAAAAATCCCTCCGCCAGTTCCACCCGCGCCCACGCCGTCGAGAACCGGAACAACCTGCACCCCAGCCCGGCCGCCGCCGCGATATCCTCCTCGTAGCGGTTCGCGAAATCCGTCGCCTTGCCGCGCGGCGTCAGCCCCTGGCAGCGTTCCCAAAGATCCCACACGTCCTCACGCCCGGGATCATGGGCCTCCACCTGGTGGTCGGCATTCGCCGTGCCGAAAAGAAATCCCTTTGGAAAAGCCATGGACGCGGCCCCTTTGCAACTGCTGGCGGGCGCGTGGTCAAGGTTGTTCGCCATGTCACGGGCAGGCGAGTTCCTTGGACTGCGGCGGGAAGCGATAGCGCCACGCCGCTTTGGATGTTTCATCGCAACGGAGAACACTTGGACTCCCGCAAAGTGCTCCGGTTTATCCAAATCACCATCAGCCAGGATGGATCCCGCGGTCCAATTGCATCAACACTTCGATCCAGCGATCTAGCAAATCACGTCTCCCCGGCCCCTCCACCTCCAACCGCAAGTCCGGCAGAAGATACGCGGTGGCCATCAGGGTCTCGCCCTTGGATTCGTGGAGCACCAGCGATTCGACGAGATCCGGCGCGCCGACCGTGTGCTGGAGCGTGGCGCGCTCGATCATGATCACGCTGGCTCCCGGCCCGTCCATGTTAGGGTGAACCCCAGACGCAAAATCGTCGGGCGAGACCGCCTCGATTTTCCGCAACTCCAGCAGCCGCGCCCGCAGGTCGCGCAAGCTTTTCCGCAGCTCTCCGGGTGCCGCGCGGTGAATGGCCAGCGGCAGGGTGTTCATGGTGAAACCCGCAGTCCCGGGCTGCGGCGCGCCGGCCCGCAGTTGCTCGACGAGCACCGCAGCGGTGCCGGAGGCTTCCGCCAGCGTTTGGCCCCACGCCCATGTTAGAATGGTCGCGGCGGTGACATCCATGGCCGCCGCCAGTGCTTCCAGACGAGTCGCGAATGCATTTCCCAACCGTCGCACCGCCTGCCCGTGCGGCGCGGCGGAAAATTCCTGCTCCGCGGGTGCCGGAATCGCGGCCATTTCACGGAACATCCGCTCCGCCAGCGCCACCATCCGCAGGGAAGGCTTGCGCCATTCGGATAGAGCCAGATCGTCGGCGTCCCGTCCACCGACCCGCCGCAAGAACGCCCGCAGAACCCGCGCGATGGACCGCCCGTCTAACAACGCATGGTGGAAGGTCCAGATGAAACGCCGCGCCTCGTGCCAATAGACCGCCCGCCACGGCACCGCGTGCGGCGCAAGCAAGGGGCGGAGTCTATCAGACGCGAGCCAGGACTCCCACGACAGCGGCACCGACTGCGCCTGGTCGAGGATTTCTCCGGGTTCCACCGCTTCGAGGCCTGCGGGCATTCCGCCCACCGTTAGAAACGCGGTCCGCAGGGCCTGGGTGTGAGCCACGGTTTCCTCCCACGCCGCGACCACGCGCGCACCGGTTAGGCCGGGGAACAGGAGGATTTCCACCTGCTCCACATGATGACCGGCACCACCGGCGGCGAGGGAATCCCACAGCATCACCCGTTGCAGGGGTGCCAGGCCGGGCAATGGAGCGGGTTCGGCGGTCATGGAAATTCCTCGACCGGCAGCATTGGCATCGCGGCCCTGATCCGCCAGAGAAACCCCACTTCAATTCAAGACTCGACCGGGTGCCGCCGGTGGTCTATTGCAGAGCAGTGTGAAAGGATTCCCCCTCCCCCATTGCGATGCCCCCCCGGGATCTGAATACGGAACTCTGGCCCCGTCCCGAGGTGCGCATCGTCGCGGCCTATTGGGTCGCAGGCCGGGATCTGCGGTGGCTCCGGTGCCGTTGCAAACCCTTTTAGTTAGTCCAAATTTACGTCCGTGAGAGTGTTAACCATCGATAGTCACGCCATTGTGAGGCGGGGAATCATTTCCCTGCTGCGCGAGTATTTCGATAAGGACGTGGAAGTCGGCGAAACCGCCGATGCCAGAACCGGCCTGATTGCGGTGAGCCAGAACGCTTGGGATCTCGTGCTCTTGGACATCAACATGCCGGGCCGCAGCGGGCTGGAATTGATCACGGAAATCAAGCGTGAGAAGCCGGAATTGCCGATTCTCGTGATCACTACTCACCCCGAAAAGGACTACGCCCTGCGCTCTTTGAAATGCGGCGCGGCTGGCTACGTTTCCAAACAAAGCACGCCGGAGGTGCTAGTCACTGCCGTCAAGCGGGTTCTCGAAGGTGGCCGCTATGTCAGCCAAGCCCTCGCCGAGCATCTCGCCGGAGCCATGGCCGGAAAGTCCGGAGGCACATCCCACGAAACCCTGTCAAACCGGGAACTGCTGGTGCTCAAGCTCATTGCTTCGGGGAAGTCGATCAAGGAAATCAGCGCCGAGCTGGCGTTGAGCGTCAAGACCGTGGCCACCTACCGCAGCCGGATCGCCGGGAAAATGCACTTGTCGTCCAATGTCGATCTTGCGCGCTATGCCATGCGACACGGGTTGGTCGAATGAACCATCCCATGAAGACTTGCCAGCTCTGTAGTAGAAACCTCCTACAAGCAGCTTCTCTTTTTCAGACAAAAATAGCCTGAAATACGTCTGGCGATTTCCCTAGAATAGGCGAGGGTTTCCCTGTGGACACGCCCTAGGGCAGTCCAAAATCCTTTGCCCGAGTGCCGTAAGTGGGGGTTCCGGTCGGGTGAAACATGGAACGCCGTCTTTCCGGGGGGGAGGGCGGCGTTCTCTTGTACTGTCGAAGCGTGACTTGGTTTTCAACGGTCACTTTGCCGATGATTTTTTCCCCGGATGCTTCACCCGGCGATGGCGATGAGATGGCGGGATCGGTACCACAGTGGCACAAGGACATTCTGGATGAGCGCGAGCGGCTCGTTCAGGAAGGAAAGGCGACTTCCATCAAATGGGAAACGGCGAAGCAGCAGATCAAGAATGCCATTCCAGTCCGTAGTCTAACCCTTGAGGCGGGCCTGCCTCCGGATTGGGTCAAGGCGGCGGTGGAAACCTTGATCCAAGGCATCATCGGATCGTTAGAGACAACCCGCAGTCCGGCGCGACCGGCTCCTCACCTAGCAGACCTGCCAGAACCTCCTCTATCCTCCAAGTCCACGCCCAGAACATCGAGGGCGGCGGAATAGTCAGGACAAAGAAGTTTTCGCTGGAGTGGATCTGATAGTCCGGTCCGAGGGATGTTGCGACTTGGCCCAACCAACCCTCCCTCCCTTTGGCCTGCTCGGACCTATCAGCTTCGATGACGTATATTTCGACAGCACCTGCTTGAAGGTCAATATATATTTCCCCACCGACTGGGTGTTATTGCGAGATGCCGCCCGCACCCTGATGAAAGCCTCCGTAATCATCCGCAACCACGGATTGAAAAACCGAATGCCCCAGGGAACCACTCGAATTCCTTAGCGAAATGAACACCCTCTGCATAAAGATGGCTGCCAAGGGCTGGGCCGCAAACGGCAGGAAACAGCGCAAGAAAGTGCTGCGCGAAATGAAGTCATTGGAAAAACGCATCGACTCACTTCGCCGCCAAGGGTGCCAACCCGGGTTTGACACGCTGGAGCCACGAAATCAGTCGGTCACAATCCGTGGGAAGTTGCTTTGAATCACCTCGATCCCGAGGCGGTGAAGTCCTCGCTCGCGAATATCCCGCAGGATACCCGGGAACTTTTTATCTGTTTTTCGAAAACGGCTTCACCCACCCGGAGATCGCCGCGAAGACCGGCCTGCCCCTCGGCACCATCAAGACCCGCCTCCGGCGCGGACTCATCATCCTGCGCGAGCAATTGCAACGGACCGGCACTCCTAACAACCAATCGGCATCATGAACCAAACCGAGAAGTAATACCGGTTTGACGAACTCAGCGCGGGCCGCGCCATGGGAGACCTGAACCTGGAGGAAGAGCGCGAGTTGGTTTTGTTAGGAGACGAGCTCGGCATCGAATCTGACAGCGATTTCGAAATGTTGGCGGCAGCCATCGAAGTGGATTTCCTGCAAGCCACCGCCGGACCGCTGCCTGCTGGACTTGCCGCCCGCCTGGAAAAACATGCGGCAGTTCTAACGCCGCCGGCCTCCGGGAGAATCATCACCCCGCCTGTTGCAGCGTGGAGGAAAATCGTTGGCAACCCGCTCACCGGTTGGGCCGCTGTTGCTGCCATCGCCTTGGTTGCCTTCTTGGGTTCGCAAAATGCCCCCGAAATCTCTCCCGTCCAAGCCGAAGCCAAGCTCCGCACCGAGGCTCGCGATCTCATCGAACGCAAATTCGCGGGACTCGGCACTTTCAAGGATGCCGGCGTGTTCGACATCCCCGCCGATGGCTCGCCGGTCGTGATCCCCATCGCCGCCAAGCTTGCGCTGACCAATCCGCAAGCCTTCGTCATCACCCTGGAGTAGCCCGGTGGCGTGGTGAAATCGAAAAAGTAGCAGGTCGTCGCGCTGGCGAAGGGCTAGCTCTTCGCTCGTAGTCCCGCTTTCAAGCGGTCTTCTCTTTCGCTCAAGACCGGACGAATCCGGGACTACACACGAAGACTCGCAAGCTTGCGCGTCACCGGCCCAGCGCCCACGCTCCGGCCATGAGCGACGTGATGATTGAAACGATAGACCTCCACCGCAGCTACCGGATCGGCCGCAAATCCATCGAGGTGCTGCATGGGATCGATCTCAACATCCACCGCGGCGAGAAGGTTTTCCTCTGCGGCCCGAGTGGCGCGGGGAAGACCACCTTGCTCTACACCCTCGCCGGACTCGAGCATCCGGAAAAAGGCAGCGTCCACATCGATGGCACCGACCTCTACTCACTCGGCCGCCGCCAGCAGGCCCGTTTTCGCAATCAGCGGATCGGCTACATTTTCCAGAACTATCATCTGTTGCCGGAACTAACGGCCTTGGAAAACGTCGCCGTGCCCGGAGCCATTGCGGGCAGGGACTCGACCGCGCTGGCGATCAAAGCCCTCGAACGCGTCGGTCTCGGCGACCGCACGGACCACCTTCCCGCCGAGCTATCAGGCGGCGAGCAACAGCGTGTCGCCATCGCCCGCGCCATCGTCAATGAGCCGAAAGTCCTCTTCGCCGACGAGCCGACCGGCAACCTCGACTCCGCTAACAGCGCGGAAATCATGCGCATCCTGCTCGATCTCGCCACCGAGCACGGGGTCACCCTCGTCGTCGTCACCCACGACCAGAACCTCGCCAAGGTCGGCGACCGCACGCTCGTTATCAAGGACGGCTCGATCACCGAGCACTGATAGAAAATTCCTTGATTCATGTGACTCAAGAGGCGTGGGGCCCAAATCCCCCACCCCACTGGGGCGGGGGGGGTGGCACCCGCCCCCCCGGCACAAGAATAAAGTAAAAA
>JANOZJ010000310.1:0-16838 GCA_031429315.1 Akkermansiaceae bacterium | reverse complement strand
ATGAATTTCCTCTACGGCGACATGACCGGCTCCAACAAACTCCGCCTTGCCGTCGGCAACTGAAACCCTGATCCACCATGCTTGTCGCCAACGGCCTTTTCAAAAAATTCGGCGGCAAGCCCGCGCTCGCGGATGTGTCCTTCCATGTCCAACGCGGTGAGATCTACGGCTTGTTAGGCCACAACGGCGCGGGCAAAAGCACCTCGCTCGGGATCATCCTCGGCATGGTCCTGCCTGACCGCGGCGATGTCACCATCGGTGGCATTTCCGTGCTCAAGGACCGCTCGCGGGCGCTGCGGAAAGTCGGCGCGATCTTCGAAGCCCCCGCGTTCTACGACTACCTCAGCGGCTGGGACAATTTGAAAATCCTGATGGGTTACTCCAGTGGCTTCGATGCCGATGCCGCCCGCAAGGTGATCGACCGCGTCGGCCTGACCAAACGCGTCCACTCGAAAGTCAGAACCTACAGCCACGGCATGCGCCAGCGCCTCGCGCTCGCCCAGGCGCTGCTGCCCGAACCCGAAGTCCTGCTGCTCGACGAGCCCACCGACGGCCTCGACCCGGAAGGCATCAAGTGGTTCCGCGAGTTCATCCTCGACCTCCGCGACGAACGCGGCATGACCGTGCTGTTCAACTCCCACCTGTTAGCCGAGGTCGAGCTGATGTGCGACCGCGTGGCCATCCTCCGCGAAGGCAAGCGCGTTTTCGAGGGCTCGGTCAACGGCCTGCAGGACGACATCCCGGTGTTCGAGGTGGATCTCGAACCCTGGGGCACCGCCTGCGGCCTCGTCCTCGGCGCCGGCGGCGAAATTCTATCCGCCGGCAGGATCGGCCTGCCCCATGCAGCCGATCCCGCGGTGCTGATAGAAACGCTGGTCCGCGCCGGAGTTAGAGTCCGCGCCTTTGCGCCGGTCCGCCGCTCGCTCGAAGACCTCTACATGGAAATCCACAACGGTGCCGCCAGTCCCAACTAAGCCACCCGGCTCCCGAGAAAATGTGAAAATCATCGGTGGAAGGACCACGGCTTCCCTGATAGCACTCGCCCGTGCCCGACAACATCGAGAATATTCGCCGAATCGCCAGTTTCCTTTGGGAAGTCGCTCAGGACCTCCACGGTGCCGTCGCGAAGAGCGAGAATCAGAACATCATACTCCCGCTGACGGTCCTGCGTCGTCTCGACTATGCTCTCGCTCCCACCAAGGCGAAGGTCCTGGAAACAGAAGCCAAGCTGAAAGCCAAAGGTCTCGAAAACCGCCACGATGCACTCTGCCGCGCCGCCGGTTTTGCTTTCTACAATACCTCGAACATCACCTTCGGCACTCTTCTGACGATGACGCCAACGTCGCTCGCCGCCTGAAATCCTACATCAACGGCTTCTCGGAAAACGTCCGCGAGATCTTCCACCGTTTCCGTTTCGACGACGCCATCCGCATTCTCGACGAAGTCGGCCGCCTCTATCTCGTCCTCACCCGTTTCAACGAGAAGTCCCGCATCAACCTCGCGCCGAAGTCCGAGGAAAATCCGGACGGCCTCGACAACCACGAGATGGGCACCCTTTTCGAGCAGCTCATCCGCCGCTTCAACGAGGACATCAACCAGAATCCCGGAGAACACTTCACGCCGAAAGACGTCATCCGCCTGCTCGTCCGCCTCGTGCTCACGCTGGATACCGAGCTGACCTCAAACCCGTCCGCCACCCGCACCGTCGCGGACCCGGCGTGTGGCACCGGCGGCATCGTCACCATCGCCCGCGAGGAAATCCGCAAATTCGCGCCGCAGTCTCGCATCCACATCTTCGGCCAGGAAATCAACCCGCGCACTTGGGCCGTCTGCAAGTCCGACCTCCTCCTGCTCGATCCCACCGAACCGGACCGGGATACGATCAAGCTCGGATCTACCCTCGCCAGCGACCAGTTCGGCAAGGCCACCTTCGATCTCCAGTTCGCCAATCCACCATACGGCTACAAGTGGGAGGCCGACCGCGCCGCCGTTGCCGCTGAAGCCCAGCTCGGCCATTACGCCCGCTTCGGTGCCGGCTTGCCGCGCATTTCCGACGGCCAACTCCTGTTCCTCCAGCACATGCTCCACCATGTGAACAAGGACGCGCCCAGCTACATCGGCATCGTTTTCAATGGCTCCCCGCTCTTCACCGGCGAGGCTGGTTCCGGCGAGTCGGAAATCCGCCGCTGGATTCTGGAAAAGGATTGGCTCGTGGCCCTCGTCGCCCTGCCCGAGCAGATGTTCTACAACACCGGCATCCAGACCTACCTGTGGATCCTCTCCACCCATAAATCCAAAAAACAGAAGGGCAATGTCATGCTCTTCGATTCCTCCGGCGAGACCTTCTGGAAAAAGCTCCCGAAAGCCATCGGCGACAAACGCCGCACCATCGAAGGCTCGGAAGACACCATTCTCCGCCACTTCGCCGCGTGGAAGGAAACCGACAACATCAAGATCTTCCCCTCCACTGATTTCGGTTACCGCCGCATCCAGATCGACCGCCCGCTGCGCCTCAATTTCCAAGTCTCCGAAGAAGGCCTCGCCCGCCTGCAATCCGCCAAAACCTTTGCCGATCTCGCCAGCTCCAAGAAAAAGGACAAAGCCTCCCGCGAGGTGGAAATCCTCGAAGGCCGCGAACTCCAGGCCGACATCCTCTCCGCTCTGCGCTCCCTGCCGAAAGCCATGGTGAAATGCCGCGCCGAATTCGAGGAACGCCTCGAAAAAGCCCTCAAGAAAGCCGGACTCAAACCCAAAAAGCCGGTCATTAAGTCCATCCTCGACGCCCTTTCCGAACGCGACGAAACCGCCCAGTCCATCGTCGCGGAAACCACCGTCATCAAGCGCAGCGAACTCCCCATCCGCATCCGCCGCGACGAGTTGAACCAACGCGCCCCGGAAATCCCGCGCCTCGGTTGTTTTCATAACGATCACCCGGATGACAAAACCCTCGTCGTCCTCACCCGCTACGAGTCCGACAACGATCTCAAGGATTTCGAAAACGTCCCGCTCGGCACCGACATCATCGACTACTTCGAGCGCGAAGTCCTGCCCCACGCCCCGGACGCCTGGATCAACCCGGACTTCGCCGACGAAAAGGACAGGGGCGTCGGCAAGGTCGGCTACGAGATCAACTTCAACCGCCACTTCTACACCTATCAGCCACCCCGCCCCGTCGCGGAGATTGATAAAAACATCCGCAAGGTGGAGAAGAACATCCTCGAAATGCTTAAGGAGGTGATGGGATGAAACTGCCTTCTCCCGGGCCAAAAGCCCTCAACGCATTGACATCTTCAGGGCCAACGGCCCGCCACACGCCAGCCCAGGGCATCGTCCTGGGACCCCGACCCATCAGAAAATCAAGCCCTGAAGGGGCGACACAAAGGCACGGGGAGGGCATGGAATGAGCACAAACACCCGGCCTAACAAACGTGTTCCGTTAAAACGACTATTCAAGATCGTGAACGGGGCAACTCCATCGTCTGGTGTAGAATCATATTGGAATGGTGATGTGCCTTGGGTCACTCCAGAGGATCTTGGCTCGTTGAAATCAAGAACGATTGTCGAAACTCGGCGTCTTCTGACTGAGGACGGCCTTGCCAATTGCGGCGCTTCAATGGTCCCAGCTCGAAGCCTTATTCTATCGACCCGCGCACCGATTGGACATCTTGCAATTACCGCTGTCGATTGCTGCACGAATCAAGGATGCAAAGCGCTTGTGCCCCGTGACGGCCAGTTGGACAGCTACTTTTACTACCAGCTGATAGCGATCCGTGAAATCCTTCAGGCAAGGGGACGTGGCTCGACATTCAAAGAGCTTTCCACCGAAGATCTCTCACAAGTGGAACTTTGGTGTCCTCCGTCACCGACTCGAAGCCGCATCGCCGCCTATCTCGACCGCGAGACCGCGCAAATCGATGCCTTGGTGGCGGAGAAGGAATCGCTGCTGGGACTGTTGGAGGAGAAGCGCGCCAGCCTCATCAGCCACGCCGTCACCCGCGGCCTCCATCCCAAGGCCAAACTCAAACCCTCCGGCATCCCCTGGCTCGGTGATGTGCCGGTGCATTGGTCCGTCCTGCCACTCAAGCGCCTCACCACCACCATCAAAACCGGCACCACGCCAAACACCGACGATGTCACCGTCGAAGGCGACTTCGATTGGTACACTCCCGGCGACTTCGGGCATGACATCCATCTATCACCCTCCAAACGCCGCATCTTCCGCGAAAGCGAGTCGTTCGACTCGTTGAGAATTTTCCCCGCCGGCACCATTCTCTTCGTCGGCATCGGTGCGACACTCGGCAAGTGCGCCGTTTCCCTAACCGATTGCTCCGCCAACCAACAGATCAACGCGATCGTCCCCACCCGCGAAACTAACTCCATTTTCCTCTGCCTCTCCCTCCGCGCCCAAGCCGAAGGCATCCGCCTCATGGCAAACGCCTCCACCATCGGCATCCTCAATCAAGAGCGCACCTCCGCCATTCCAATCGCCGTCCCGCCGCCCGCCGAGCAATCCGCCATCGCCGCCGAGTGCCTCCGAATCTCCAGCGCCACCGACCGCGCAATCGCCGAAATCCAAACCAGCATCACCCTCCTCCGCGAGAAGCGCAGCTCCCTCATCTCCGCCGCCGTGACGGGGGAGATGTCGGTGCCGTGAGACCGCTGTTTTTACCGATTCTCAAACTCCAGGATCTGCGATACTCTCCGCCAAGCCCATGAACTCCCAACTTCTCAAGCGCCTCTTCCGTGCGATCCAGTCCGGTTCCGGGCCGGATATGGACGTTCTGTGCCGCAAAGTGGTGGAAGAAGAGAAAAAAGTCGGCCACCTGCGGGTGGCGGAAGATCTCGAACGAATCCTTGAAGCTCCGGCGCGACGGGCAATTCAGCCTGCGGCCCCGCGTGAACTCTCCGCGCTTCCCACCAGCAAGCGGGATTCCGCACCGCTCCTGCAAGAAGTGCCGCGAGACCTGTTGCGCCATGCCATGGTTCTCCCGCCCGCAGTGGAAACCCGGCTTCACCGGATCGAAAAGGAATTCGCCGCGCGCACGCGTTTGGCGCTTCATGGCTTGCAACCCCGCCGCCGCGTCCTCCTCCACGGTCCGCCCGGCTGTGGCAAGAGTCTCGCCGCCGAGCGCCTTGCCTGGAACACCGGCCTGCCGCTGCTCAAGGTGCGCTTCGACACCCTGCTTTCCTCGTATTTCGGCGAGACCCACACGAATCTCCGCAAGGTTTTCGATGCCGCCGAGACCACTCCCTGCGCGCTCTTCCTAGACGAATGCGACACCCTCGCCCGCTCCCGCACCGTCCGCAACGACGTGGGCGAGGCCACCCGCATCACCAACGCGCTTCTCGAAATGCTGGAGGGATACCGCGGCGACGGACTCATCATCGCCGCCACCAACCTGGATTCCGCACTCGATCCTGCTCTCATCCGCCGCTTCGATGAAGTCCTTCGAATCCCGCTTCCCTCATCACAGGAAATCGAAGGTATTCTCAGAACGACACTCTCCGCCGTAATTACTGAAAAAGGCATGCCATGGCATCACCTGGCTTTGGAAATGGACGGCATGTCCTGCTCGGAAGTCACCCAAATCGGCCGCAACGCCGCGAAACACGCCGTGCTCGAAGGACGCAGGAAGGTCACAGAAGGTGATATGCGCTTCGCCCTTGGCGAAATCCATGAACGGCATCATCAAGCTTCCTGATCCTATCCGCTCCCCCCATGCCTGAATCCACAGAATTCCCTCATCTCCGTTGGAGCCACCAAGGATCGTTTGAGGTGACATTCGGGGGCGGTCGTGGAAGACATCAAGAAGTCGAAGCGGCAAAATCGGATCGCTTGGGGCATGTTGGGAAGATCCGAGGTCAGGTAGAAGCCATGAGGCGAGGTGCTGTTTCAGCAGCAGAGCAACGGCAGCAAGCGGGTCTTCCGGAGGTGAAGGGCAAGGGCTTCCTTCTGAGAGTCCCGGAAGGCACGGATGTCGATGCTCTCGCGCATGCGCTCGGGATTGAACTCGTTGCCGAAACGGAAAGTGGCCTGATGTTCGCGGCATCCGAAACGCTGGACTTCACGCGACTCGAGGAGGTTTTGGCGATGTTTGAAATCAATGCGCGTGGCGGGGGCGGTGCCGGAAGCGTGTTGGATGTCTTTTACGACGGTAAAGACGAAAGAAAGCTAGCCGAATTGTTAGTCGGGATAGTCTTGGAGGAGTGGCCGTTTCAGAACGAAACGGTCTATACCTTTGATGTTGGAATTCAAACCGCGCCCAGCAGTCGGAAAATCGAGTGGACTCGACTTCCTCGCAGGAAACCGGAGCAGAGCGATGAGGAACGTGACAAACAGGAAGCCACGTTGCGACTTAATGATCGGATCAGGGCGGATGAAGCGTGGATGGAAGCCGCAGATGAACGCTACATTGAAATTGACGCGTTCATTCGAGAGCATGACGGAGAAATTCTGGATGGATTGAAACACGATGAGCTCCGGGAAACGCGGCGCGGTATCGTTTTTCCCGATAGCATTGAGGTTAGGATCCGCATGTCGGGAGCCGGGTTTCGCGATCTTGTTGAGAACTTTCCCCATCTCTTTGAAGTCTCACTCCCTCCCGAGGTTGGCTATCTTCCGGGTTCTCGTGAGATGGACGGTTTTTCAGGAAATTTAGAGATCCTGCCACCTGCGGAGAATACGCCGAAGGTTTGTGTGATCGATAGCGGAATTCAGGAGGAGCATCGATGGCTCGCACCGGCCGTTGATGGTGCAAAGAGCCGTTGTTTCATTCCCGAGTTGGATCCGCTCGATGTGGCGGACGGGGTTCCACCGCGAGGTCACGGAACCCGTGTGGCCGGCGCTGTTCTTTATCCCAGGGATGTCCCGAAAACGGGTGAACATCAGGCAGTGGCGTGGATTCAAAATGCGCGTGTTCTTGATGCTTCGTGTCAGTTGCCACTGTCATTGCCTCCCGAGCGCTATCTGACGGATGTGATCGAACACTTCTGCGGAGAAACCCGTGAGACGCGAATTTTCAACCACTCGATTTCAGACCTTAAGCCATGCCAAGCCAAACGAATGTGTGCTTGGGCTGCGAAGATCGACGATTTGGTACATCGGCACGATCTGTTGTTCATCCAAGTGTCGGGAAATTTTGAAGCGTCCGAGATCTATGACGCGCTTCAAAGCGGAGGAGAGCACCCGGACCAACTGTTCGCTGACGAGGCAAAGATCGCAAGTCCGGGTCAAAGCCTTCACGCCCTAACTGTTGGATCGGTGGCGCACGCGGTTTTTGACGACGGTTCGCGCAGGTCTTTCGCTGCGTTTCCTGATCATCCTTCGGCATTCTCCCGCGCTGGCCATTCGCCTCTCTGGAATGTCGTCAAGCCTGACGTCGTGGAATACGGCGGGGATCGCGTCCGGGAAGATCCTCTGAGTCGAATCATGCCGTCGCATCCGGACACCGCACCCGAGCTCATCGCCAGCACTCTGCACGGTGCCCCAGCTATTTCACGGGATGATGTCGGAACCTCATTCGCCGCTCCCAAAGTGGCGCACATCGCGGCGCATCTTCAGAGCCTGTTTCCTCACGCATCGGCTCAGCTCTATCGCGCCCTAATTGTTCAAAGCGCCCGATGGCCTTCATGGGCGGAGGCTGAGCCAGACCGCGACAAGGTTCTTCGCCTCATCGGGTATGGCCTGCCTTCTCTTGACCGTGCCACTACGAACACTCCGAATCGAATCACTCTGATCACCGAAGCCTCTCAGGAAATCTGGAGTAAAAACTACCATCTCTATCAGCTTCGAATTCCGTATCAAATCCGTGGTGCCGCGCAAGAAGGACGCGTTCGAATTGATGTCACTCTCGCCTACACGGCCTGCCCGCGTCGCACACGTTCCCGCCGCACCGGCTATCTTGAAACATGGTTGGATTGGCGTGCCAGCGGGCGAGACGAGCCTCAATCGCATTTCAAAGACCGCATGGAGGGAAATGCAGTGCGGTCTCATCCCGGGCTGCCATGGAGTATTCATCAACAAGCCCAGTATGGTGAGGTAGATGTCAGCAGGGACCGCGGGTCGTTACAGAAAGATTGGGTTGTTCTTGAGTCCAATGAGATTCCCGAAGAGTTCTCGATTGCAATTCGTGCTCATGCTGGCTGGAACCACAAAGAGGGTGGAGGCCTAGCCAAATACTGCCTTGTAGTCTCCTTCGAGGCGCTGGATGTAGATCTGCCAATTTACACTTCAATTGAAGCTGCTGTTCGTGGCGAAGTGGAATCAGAAACACGAACCGAAGGAGAAATCTCACTGTTCTAATCATGCCCAAGACCACCTCCGAACAGAATTTCGAGAACGCCATTGTCGCGGATTTGGTGAAGTTGAATGGCTTCCACCCCGCCGCGCCTGAGGATTACGACCGCGAGCTTTGCCTGATTCCGCAATCACTGGTGCGTTTTCTCCAGGTGACCCAGCCGCAGGCGTGGAAGGCGTTGCGGACCGAGCTTGGGGACGAGGCGGAAAGCCGGATCGTCAAGCGGGTGCGGAATGTGATCGAGAAGAAGGGAACACTGCACGCGCTGCGCAGGGGGGTGGACGAGAGCGGCTCACACTTCGACCTGTGCTTTTTCCCGCCAGCCGGCGCTGGTGATGCGGAATTGGAGAAACTTTATCAGGGGAATTTTTTCCAGGTGCTCCGCGACGAGGATGCTTCAGGCGGTTTCAAATACTCCCTCTCCAACCAGAAGAGCCTGGATCTGGGGATTTTCCTCAATGGCCTGCCGATTTTCACGGGAGAGGTGAAGAATGCTGTTTCCGGCCAGACAGTGGCGCATGCGATTGCGCAGTATCAGAAGGATCGCGATCCGAAGGAGCCGCTGTTCCGTTTCGGGCGCTGCCTCGCCCATTTCGCGGTCGATACCGAGCAGGTTTTCATGACCTCCACGCTTGAGGGAAAGAAGACGCGGTTTTTCCCCTTCAATCAGGGCAATGACCACGGTGCAGGAAATCCGCCGAGCCGCACGGGCATTTCCACCGCCTATCTGTGGCGCGAGGTGTGGACCAAGGACAGCATCCTCGATCTAATCCGCCGCTTCGTGCAGGTGGTGGACAAACTCGATGACAAAGGCCGCACGACCGGCGAGAAAATCCAGATTTTTCCGCGTTACCATCAACTTGGTTGCGTCCGCGATCAGACCAGTCACGCACGCGACAACGGCCCGGGTTTCAGTTACCTGAACCATCACAGCGCCGGAAGCGGCAAAACCATCGAGATCGCCACGCTCGCCAACAGCTTGGCAACTTTGCACGACAAGAACGGCAAAGCGGTTTTCAACACGGTCATCGTGCTTTCCGACCGGCAAGTGATCGACGCCCAACTTCAGAAGGAACTCGCGCAATTCACCCGGACGCCGGGCATGCTGGAAAATATCGACGACACCTCGCGCCAACTCAAAGCCGCGCTGGAGGACGGCAAGAAGATCATCGTTTCCACGATCCAAAAATTCTCGGTAATCGTGGAAGACCTCGTGAGTTTGAAGGCGAATACTTTTGCGGTGATCATCGACGAAGCGCATTCCTCGCAGGCAGGCACGACCGGCGGCAACGTGAACCGTGTCGTCTCCTACGGAAAGCTAGAAGACTCCGAGGACAAAGATGAGGAAACCTGCGAAGACAAGATCCAGGAGATCATGAAACGGCGCGGGCGGATGAACCACGTCAGCTTCTTCGCCTTCACCGCCACGCCGAAGCCAGAAACGCTCCAGCTTTTCAAAACCAAGATGCCCGATGGCAGCTCAAAGGTGCCGTTCACGATTTACTCGATGCGGCAGGCGATTGAGGAAAAGTTCATCCTCGATGTGTTGGAGAACTTCACGCACTGGAACCAGTATTTCCACCTCCTGAAAAAGGCCAAGGAGGACAAATCCTTCGACAAGAAGAAGGCGACCGCGCTCTTGAAACAATTCGCCGGGGTCCACACTCACGCGGTTAAGAAGAAGGCGCGGATCATGATCGACCATTTTCGCGAGAAGGTGGAAGCGTCGCTCGATGGCAAAGCCAAGGCGATGATTGTCACCCGCTCACGCTTGCATGCCGTTCGCTACGCCGTCGCCGTCCGGGAATATCTGACAGAACTCGGCGAACCATTCGAAGCGCTCGTCGCCTTCACCGGCACCGTCAAAGACGAGGACACCGGCGGAGAATACACCGAAGCCAAGATGAATGGTTTCTCCGAAGACAAGTTGCGACTCCGCTTCGAGGCTGCGAAATACAAGATTCTCATCGTCGCGAGCAAGTATCAGACCGGCTTCGACCAACCGCTTCTCAAGGCGATGTATGTGGACCGCAAGCTCACCGGCGTGACTGCGGTGCAAACGCTTTCACGCCTGAACCGCACCTATCCCGGCAAGGAAGACGTCGTGGTTCTCGATTTCGAAAACGATCCGGCGCACATCGAAAAACAGTTCCAGCCATTCTACGACCGGATCAAGCTCACCAAGGAAGTCGAACCCGACAAACTCTACGACATCCGCACGGAGCTAGAGGACTACGGCTTGCACACGCCCGCCGCCATCGACGCGTTCTGCGAGGTCTTCTACGCCAAGGGCAACAAGGAGGCGAAAATCGCCAAGCTCCACGCCCTCTCAAACCCGTTAGTCGATCTCTATCGACAGATGGACGAGAACGACCGGAAAAACTACAAGTCGCAGATGCGGGATTATGTGAAGCTCTACGGTTTCCTCTCCCAACTCATCCCATTCAAGGACGCGCGTTTAGAGAAGCTCTATGCATTCGCCGGATTCGTGGTGAAAAAACTCCCCGCCGAAGGCAAGCCGCTGCCCACCGAGATCCTCAACATGACGGACCTCGACAATTACAAGCCGAACCTCATCAGGACGGTGAAGATCGAGCTCAAGCGCGGCGAAACCGCGGTGAAGCCGAGAAACTACGGCGGTACGAGTGTCGCCGAAACCGAGGCGCATGAACCTCTATCAAAAATCATCGAGGCACTCAACCAGCAGTTCGGGACCAAGTTCACCGATGAAGATCGAGTCGTGATCGAACACCTCGAACAGAAACTCGGTCAGGATCCCCAACTGGAACAGCAGCTTGCCGCAGGTTCAAAGCAGGCCGTTCGAATGTCCTTCGAAGAAGTTGCGCAAGACATGCTGCACGACTTGATCGACTCGAATTTCAAGTTCTACAAAAAGGTCCAGGATGACGGGGAGATATCTAAAGAACTCTTCGACCGTTTGTTCGAGCGGTACATTGCTGCCAAGAAACGTGACAAAAAGTGAGCGCATGAAAATTTCCGGATTATTGAAAGGAACTTTCTAAAATCGCCCCGACGCCTCATGCTTTTCCTCCAACAACTCCGCGGTGAGCTCCGCAAACTTTTCGCCCGGCCACGAACCTGGATGGGCTATGGCGCGTTCATCATCATGGAGGCGGTGATCCTGCTGGTGTATAAGCTGCCTCGCAGCCAGAGCTACATGCGCGGAATGTTGGAGCGCAATGGCCTGGACTTCGGCACCTACTACAGCTCGTTGACCATCACCTTCACGATCATGCTGCTGAGCATGTTCCTGCTAGGCTCGATTTACTTCGCGCTGGTCGCGGGTGACATCGTGGCCAAGGAAAACGAGGACGGCAACCTGCGGCTCGTGTTCGCGAGGCCGATCAGCCGGTTGCGCTTGTTGTTGGTCAAGTACACCGCCGTCTCGCTCTACACGGTTTCGTTCGTATTCTTCGTCGGCGTGACCGGTTATGCGATGGCGGTGGCCGCGGTCGGCTGGGACGGCGGCTTGTTCGTCATGGAGCCGAAAATGAAAGTCTTCGCCGCCTACTCCGACTGGTGGGAAGGCGCTGGCCGGTTGGCTCTATCAGCCGCCGGCATCGGCATCAGCATGGTCACGCTGTCGTCGATCGCGTTCATGTTTTCCTGTTTCAAAATCAAACCCGCCGCCGCCACGATCATCACGCTGACGATCCTGTTCGTGGACATGATCCTGCAGGGCTTTCCGTTCTTCAAACCCTACGAGAGCTACTTCATCACCTGGCGGATGAGCGCTTGGGTGTTCATTCTGGAGCACAACGTCTCGTGGCCGAAAATCATCGAGTCGTATGCCTTCCTGTTCGGCCTCAACATCACCCTCTTCACGCTCGGCTGGCTGTCATTTCAAACCCGCGACTTCAAAACGTGAGCGGATGCCCAAGAGTTCACTTGGCTTTGTCGAGCTTCGAGAGCGCGGCCTTGGCTTGGGTGGTATCACGCTCTGATAGATCCGACTTGAGCGCTTGCTCGAGGGCTGGCGGGCCTTCTCGGGTTGATCGGAATTTGCAAATGATAGTCCATGGACCAGCAGTTCGGCGGCGGTGAGAACGTAGGCGGTGGTGTCGAGGGTGCCGTTGGTGACGCCGGTGAGACGGCCTGCGGCATCGTAGCTACGGGTGGCGGTGAAGAGGTTGTTTTCCACGACGGTGGTGTCGATTTGGTTGCGCCGGTTGTAGGTGGTGCTGGCCACGGGAGGAGGGGTATCGGAAATGATCTTGGAAAGCAAGTTGCGTTCGTTCCATCGGTAGTCGATGACACTTCCATCCGGGCGGGTGTGGCGTGTTAGGTTGCCGTCGTCGTAGGCGTAAATGAAGGCGTGGGTGCAGGCGAGGCCGCTGAGAGTCTGGGTTTCGGTTAGCTGGCGGTGGGATCTTGGTTGTCTGGCCAGGCTCGATTCCATTTCCACTGCGGCCCCTCCGTCAATCATTGTTTTGAATTCAGAGGACCGGTTTACGAACCTGTTTATGCGACACCTGACCCGATTCAGAGATTCAATGTCTGTTATTTGGGACTGGTCCCGTCGATTTCCCGGAGACTTGCCCTCGATTACCGGGACTGGAGCTGATACTACTGACCTCGTTCACATCTTGAGGTTAGTTGGGCTAGCTCTAAGCTTTAAATATTTCTCATTATAAGCCTTACCAATTGGCAGTATTATTACACAACCGACCACCGACAAAACTGTTTCGGGTCGGTCCCGAGTGGCACTAACTTAACGGGCCTTTGGGACATCTCAAAGCGAGCATTCAACGCATCGCGGCCCTGGGCAGGGACGCGTTTCCGACGCGTCCGGCGAATGGGATGAGAATGAGATGTCGGAACGATCTGACATTCGCGTTTCATTCGCCGGACCTTTCGGAAAAAGGTCCCTGCCCATAGGCGAAAATCGTCCCAATTGATCCCTAAGTTAGCGTCATTCCGGTGATTCCCCGGATGGCGTTGCAAACCCGTAATTCATGACGTGAGCTGATGTCCAAGCGATCACTTGGACTCGCCGAGCTTCGAGAGCGCGGCCTTGGCTTGGGCGGCATCATGATCGGATAGATCCGATTTGAGGGCTTGCTCCAAGGGCTGGCGGGCCTTCTCGGGTTGATCGGAATTTGCCAATGACAGTCCAAGGATGAGCAATTCGTCGGCAGCGAGCGGACGCTGGGTCGCAAGCTCGGTTAGCAGCCGGGCGGCGTCTTTGAAATCCCCTTTGCGGTAGTTGATGATTGCGGTCATCCGGGTGAGTTCCCGATCGCCGGGCATGTTGGCACGGGCTTCGAGGGCAAGCTTGAGGGCTTGATCGAGTTTTGCGGGATCCTCCATGTGGAATGCGGCGAGACGCACGCGGGCGGGGTCGAAGCGGGGGAGGAGAGTCAGGACTTTCTGGTAGGTGGCCTCCGGACTTTTCCCGGCGGCGGCTTCAAGCGAGCCACGAATCATCAGGGCGGGTACGAATCCGGGATCCCGGGCCAGCGACTCGTCCACTTGCGCCGCGATGTCTGACTTTTTGGCGGCTTCGGGATCGGTTAGGGTGAGAAATTCTTTGGCATCCTTGGCGACGGGGGACTCGGCAGCGGCGGCGCGGGTCATGGCCGCGCGGGCTTCGGGAATCCGGCCGAGACTGTATGCGGCAAGAGCGTAGTCGAAAACAACGGTCGGATTGTCCTCAAGGCGGACGGAGGCGTCCTTGAGCAAGCCGTAGGCCTCGTTGTGGGCACCGGTTATCAGTTTGGCGAAGCCGAGAGCGGCCAGGACCGAGGGATCGCGGGGTGCGAGTTTGCGCGCCTGCGTGGCGGCGACGAGAGCCTTGTCCGGAGATTTCAGCGGACCTGCGTAGAGGCGGATCTGGCCGACGAGGGCGACCGGGTTCGCCGGATTCACATCGAGGGCTTTCTGATAGGCGTCGAGTGCCTCTTGTGGTTGGTTGCCGCGGGCGAGGACGTCCGCGAGTTGCAAATAGGAGATGACGTCCTTCGGGTTGTCGGCGATGCGTTTTTTCAAGCCTGCCAAGTCCGAGGGCGTTTCCTTGGCAGCCTCACGAAGGAGAGTCAGGTGTTTCCGGGCATCGACTTTTTCCGGGAAGTCGGAGCCGGATTCGAGCGCCTTGGTGAAGGTGGCGGTGGCCTCGGCGGTTTGGCCCATCGAGTATTGGGCCATGCCGAGGTGATAGAGCACACCCGGGCTGGTTGACAATTGCGCGGCGGCTTCCGTGAGCAGGGCTAGGGCTGCGGGGTAGTTCCCGAGCTGCCACTCGATCCAGCCGAGGGTGTCGGCGATGGCGGGTTGGGTGGGATTGAGCGCACGGGCCTTGCGGGCGTGGGTGGCTGCGGTTTCGAGATTGTGGAAACCGACGGATTCGATCGCGGCCAGATTGTTGTGGGCGACGGCGGATTCAGGATGGTCCGCGACGAGCCGCAAGAACGCGGCGCGGGATTCCTCATTGCGGCCTAACTGCTGCATCAGGTTGCCCTGTTGGAGGCGGGCCTGGGGGTCCTTCGGGAATTCCTTCAAGTAGCGCTCCAAAACCGCGAGGGCTTCCGCTTCCTGGCCCGAGCCGCTCTTCAAGCGAAGCAGCAGCGCGTGGGCTTGGCCGTTGTCGGGCTTGAGTTCGAGGGCTTTCATGAGCGCTTGCTCGGCGAGTTCGGGCTTCTTCAATTCCAGCGCAACGCCAGCTTTGAAGGTGTGGGCTTCCGACGAGTCCGGGTGGGCAACCAGATAATCCTCAAGGCGCTTGAGCGCGGCGGCCGCATTGCCGGTCTTGACGTCGAGATCCGCGAGGTTGGAAACGGCCTCCAGGCTGGTGCGGAAAGGTTCCGCGGAGTTTTCGAAAACCGCACGGGCCTCGTCGAATTTGGCTTGGGAACTCAAGAGTTGGCCGAGTTCGATGAGGCCCTTGGAATCCTTTGGATCGGCAGCGGATTTCTCCCGGAGCAGGGCGACGGCGGCGTCATTGCGAGCTGCGGCGCGGTAGGCGCGAATGAGCAGATCGCGGGTCGGCGCGTCATTGGGGACTCGTCCACGGATCGCTTCAAGGGCGGCGATGGCCTCGGCGGTTTTACCATCCCGCAGATCGATCATGGCCCGCAGCCGGCCGGCCTCGGTGAGATTGGGGGAGGCGGCGAGAACCCGGTCGAGCGCGGCGGCCGCCTTGGCCGGCTTGTCGGCAGCGATCAAACATTTGGCCAAGGTCAAGTCGATGGCAGGGCGGGAAGGGAGGGCGATGGTGACTTTTTCAAGCAGATCCGCGGCTTTCTCCGGCTGCTTGGCGCGGATCATGACTTCGGCCTGCAACAAGGCGGTGGTCATATCGATCGGACTCTTCGAGAGGACTTTCGAAAAGTATTGGGTCGCGGCTTCATCCTTCTTTTGGCTGAGGGCAATCTGGCCGAGCAAGGTCCACGCGGGCAGGAAGTCGGGGGTGGCGGCGGTGATTTTTTCCAAGTAGGAGACCGCCTGATCGTGGCGGTCATGTGACATGAGCGCGTTGGCGTAGGTGACCGATTCGTTGCTGCGGAGTCCGCCGGAATCGGCGGCGATTTTTAATTCGGCGAGGGCCTCATCGGGCTGTTTTTTCGAAAACAGGATCGAGGCCTTGAGCGCGTGGGCGGGAGCCGAAGTCGGATTGGATTTGAGAATGTCATCCACCATCGTGCTGCCCTCTTCGATCGAGTCGCGACGAAGCTTGAGCAGCGCGGAGGCGATTTGGACGGCGGCGGATTTTTCCCCGGCGGCATTGAGGCGTTGGTCACATTCCTCCATCCATTCCGGGGTGATTGCACTCTCGGCGAGGAACATCAGGGCCTCGCCGTTGTCGGGAGAACGGTCCAAGACCTCAAGCAGTTCCTTGCGGCTGTGCGGCACGAATCCAAGGCTGAGAAAGGACTTGGCCAGATGGATGCCGACGTCATTGTCCTGCGGTAGCATCTTCTTGGCTTGGGTGAGAAGTCCCGCAGCTTCGTAGCTCGCTCCCTGCCGGGTGCGGATGATGCCGAGTCGTTTGATGGCCTCGGGATTGCCGGGATCCGCCGCGAGGGCGTTTTTGTATTCGATCTCGGCGGCGGCGAACGTGCCCTTGTCGAAGTGTTTCGAAGCGGCCTCCAGCGAGCGGTCTTTTTTGGCTTCACGCGTGCAGCTCGGATGCGTGATCGAGACAAGCAGGGCCGCGGCGAATGGCAAAACGTGGAGTCTGGCGATTTTCATGGGGGCGGAAAGGACAAGAATCCACCTAGACGGTTTTGCAAGAAATGGCGAGGACTACCTGCGGCTTGATCGGGCTTTCTAGCAGCGCGGCCCGGGCCGGAGGAAATGCCAAAGCCCGCGGCGGACATCGGGCTGCCTTACTTGGCGTCGGCCGCAGCAGTGCTCCCGTAGCCGGTCATCGGCTTGCCGTCCTGGTCGAGCTTGTTGCACGACCAGAGCAGGCCGCGGGTGACGAGGTCGAGGTAGCGCTTGTCGGAGACTGTTTCGTTGTTATGGCCGAGGGTGGTCGAGAACACGCGGGTCTTCTTGTCGCCGTATTCGTTGGTCCAGACG
>JANOZJ010000309.1:0-4599 GCA_031429315.1 Akkermansiaceae bacterium | reverse complement strand
TCAGGAACCTTGGAGGCGGGAGCGGATTTCTCGACGGCCTTGGACTTGGCTTCGACCGCGGGTTTCGCGGGAGCCTTGGCGACGACCTTCAGCGGGGATTTCGCGACCGGTTTGGCGGCAGGCTTGGCGATCGGTTTGGCGGCCGGTTTGGCGACCGGTTTGGCGACCGGCTTCGGCGAGGGGATGACGACGGGCGGTTTTTTCGACTTGGCGTCCTTGGCGTCCTTCGGGTGAGCTGTCACACCGGGAACCTTGATCTGAGGTTTGGCGGCGGGCTTCTTGGACGAATCTTTGGATGAAGACATGGAATAAATACGCTTGGGTCAAAAAACTGGAGACACCCCACCTAGTCTAGGGGCACCGCGACAAATCGCGGGCGGCGCGGAATGAAGAGGGGGAGGGGTGGCGCGTCAAGTCCTTTCTCTGATTAGAATTGCCGCAAATTCCCGCCATCTGCGGCACCACGTCACGCTGCAATTCGATCGGCTCCGAGCTTATTCAGATTTCCAGTTTCAAATCCCCGGGAAAGCCCCTACGTTGGCGCAGCGCACATGATTACTATCACTCCCAAAGCCATCGAGGAACTCGCCAAACTCTTGTCGAGCCGGGCGAATTCCGCCCTTTCCGGCCTGCGGCTCGCGGTCCGTCGCGGCGGTTGTGCCGGTTGGCAATACGAGATGAACGTGGCCGATCCCCAGGCCGGCGACGCGGTGGTGGAATCCGGCGCCGCCCGCGTGATCGTCGCGGCGGATAGTTTCGACCACCTCCGCGGCTGTGAAATCGACTACTCCGACGACCTGACCGACGCGGGCTTCAAGATCCACAATCCGCAGGCCGCGCGCTCCTGTGGCTGCGGCACCTCGTTCGAGACCACCGGCGAAGCCGCCGACTCCCACGCGGTGGCGGACGGCGAAGCGTGCGGCACACCCTGAAAATCCCGAGCAGTCGTGCCCCGCACCGTTGACGAACCACCCCCGAGCCGGCCCGCCTATTTCTGGTGGCTGTTAGCCAATGCCCTGGCGCTGTGTTTCGCGGTCGTCAGTTGGGCGGTCTGCCTGGACATCTTCGGCAATCCGGAGGAGCCCCGGAACTATCGGCTACTTGGCAAACTCGGCCGCCAGCCGGTCTTGAAGAAATACGCGTTGACCGATGTCCCGGATGGCAACGCCCTCGCGCCCAAGGAACTTTACAAGCGTTGTTTGGCCTACACCAAGGAGCAGCGGGACCGTTTGAACTCGCTGATGATGCGCAACTATCTGACCAACTTCGACCGCCCGTTGCTATTGACCTACGTCGAGGGCGACTATCAGATCGAGCAAGTCCGGAAGCTGGGGCGCAAGGATTTCTTTGATCCGGGCTTTGTCATTCGGGCGCAGGCGATGGTGAAGCCCGACGATTTCACCAAACCGATGCCCTATCCGGTATTCATCGAGTATGTGTTCCCCACGCCCCAGCCGGAGGCCTCCGGTTTCTTCAAACCCGGTGACCCTCTGGTCGTCAAGAAGAGCCCCAACTGTGCCGCCGTGGTTCACATCGAGGTCATCGGTGACACCGAACCGGCGCTGCTGCTCACCGTCATCCCGATCGCCTACACCTCCTATCAGCTAGGTGACACCGGCTCGTTCCAGATCGAGCCGCCCGCCAACTTGCGGCCGTCGGCGGGCTGTTTCCCGGTGCTCAAGTCGGGTGTTAGTTCGCCAGCGGCCGTTGGAAAACCATGAAATGTTGCCACGGCAGATCGCTGCGGTTCGTCACGAAGCGTAAGCCGGCGGCCTCGAATTCCAATCGCGCCTGGGCCTCGGTCATCTTGTGCAGCGGCTTGATCGGCACCGCCGGATCTTCCCCGCGGAACTCCAACAGGAAAACCCGCCCGCCCGGCTTCAGCGATCTAACCAGCGACGCCAACATTTCCGCCGGCTGCGAAAACTCGTGGTAGGCGTCCACCAGCAGCGCGGCATCGAGCGAGGAGGGTGGCAGCTTCAAGTCGTCGATCGCTCCCAGATGCGGGATCACGTTGGTGATCTTCAATTCAGCCGAGCGCTTGGCCAGGAATTCCAACATCTCAGGCTGGATGTCGATCGCCATCACCTTGCCCTGCGGCACCTTGGGAGAAATCCGGAACGAATAGAAACCGGATCCCGCGCCGATGTCCGCGACGACCGCGTCGGGCGCGAGGTCCATGGCGGCGAGCGCCTTGCCGGGCGCTTCTTCTTTTTCGCGCTCGTCGCGTTCCAGCCAACCGATGCCCGGGTGCCCCATCACCTGCGCGATTTCGCGACCGTGGAAAAACTTGCCGATCCCGTCTGGCGACGCCTTCTTGGTAAGATAAACGGCTGCCGCAGGTTTGGCGGCCTTCACTGGCGCGTCGGGTGGCTCCCCTTGCGCTTGGGTGAGCCAGCCGAAACCGACGGACGCGGCCAGGACAAAGGCGGAGGTAGGGATGGATTTCATGTGGGGTGTGGGTGTTAGAACTTCAATTTCGCAGGTTTCGCAGCGTCCCGGTTCAGCTTGTCGCAGACCAGTGTGCAGAGCTCGAAGACCATTGGCTCGGAGATCGCGTAGAGGACCTGCGTCGCCTGTTTGCGGCGGGTGACGAGTCCTAGGTCGTAAAGCAGCTTGAGTTGCTTCGAGACATTTGCCTGGCTGGTGGGCAGTTGTTCGACGATTTCGGAGACGCTCATTTCGCCGGACTTGAGTTCCTGCAGGATCGCCAGCCGGGTGGCCTCCGCGAAGGCGCGGAACAGGCTGGCCACTCGCTCAAGTTGGTCGGGCTTCAGTTTCAATGCCCGAACCTGTAGCAGGTGAAAATATGATTTGCAAACATAACCATGTGGCGATATGGCTACTTTTGTAAGTAGACCCCATGAAAATTCAAGCCACCCAACTCAATGCCGAGCTGCAATCCGGCAAAGCCACCACCCTGTTCGATGTCCGCACGCCGGCCGAGCACGGGGAGGTTCATATTCCCGGCTCGCGATTGATGCCGCTCGACCGTCTCGATGCGGATGCCGTGAAAGCCGCCTCCGCAAACTCGGCGCAATGCGTGCTGGTCTGCCGCAGCGGCAAACGCGCGGAGCAGGCCTATCAGAAGCTTGCCGCCGCCGGCTGCGGCAACCTCGCCATTCTCGACGGCGGCGTCACCGCGTGGGAGAACGCCGGGTTGCCCGTCAACCGCGGTCGGAAGGCAGTTTCGCTCGAACGCCAGGTGCGGATCACCGCCGGCCTGCTGGTTCTAACCGGCGTGATCCTCGGCACCTCGGTGCATCCGGGATTCTACGGCCTCAGCGCCTTTGTCGGCGCCGGCTTGACATTTGCCGGCGTCACCGACTGGTGCGGGATGGCGATGATCCTCGCGAAAATGCCGTGGAACCAGCGCGCCGACAGTAACTGTACAGGGTAACCCCCAAACTCCCCACCACCATGTTCCTCAGACAAATCACCGATCCCTCGCTTGCCCGGAACGCCTCTATCTCGCCGGCATCCCGTCGCGCGAGGCGGTGGGGCTGAGCCTGCTGATCGTGGGAACCGCCGCCTTGGCGGGTGCCTGGGAACGGGCCGGAGTGGGTGTCGGTTTTCTAACCGGATGGAGACAGAAGGCGTCGGGCAGAATGCCCGCGCCACCGGTGGCCCGGGAATTCTGCCCGGAGCCTCCTGTTATTTTCCCTTCCCACGGGCTTTACCTGTCGGGGGATTCCGATAGCTTCGGCGGCAGCACGGCACCATGGCGGAAACTGAAAAACTCGACACCTTGCAATCGGTGGAACTGGCCGAAGGCGTCGAAATCCGCCTGCGGATGGCCGGGCCGATGCTGCGGGCGGGCGCCTATCTGATTGATTTACTGATCCGCGGGGCGGTGTTGCTCGTCGGCGGGATCGCGGTGAGCTTCGCGGGCATCGCCATCGGCGGCAAGGTCGCGGGCGGGGTGATGCTGCTGGCGTGGTTCCTCATGGATTGGCTCTATCCGGTGTTGTTCGAGGCGGGCAAACGCGGGGCCACGCCGGGCAAACGGGCGCTGGGACTGCGGGTGGTGCAGGCGACAGGCTCACCGATCACGCTCGGCCAGGCGGTGATTCGGAATTTCCTGCGCTTCATCGACGGCATGCCGTTTTTCACTTACTGCTTCGGGCTGACGAGTTGTCTGGCGACCAAACGTTTCCAACGGTTAGGAGATCTGGCGGCGGGCACGGTGGTGATTTACGACCGGATTCCGCCGCTGCCGGTGATCGCCATGCCGCCGCCGATCGCCGCGGTGCCTCTGCCCGTCGGTCTAACGGCCAAGGAAATGCGGGCGCTGGCCTTGTTCCGCGAGCGGGCGGGGTTGTGGTCGGACGGCCGGCGGGCGGAGATCGCCGACCAGGCATCGGTGCTCAGTGGCGCGACCGGCGCGGCGGGTGTTAGCCGGCTGATGGCGATGGCGCACTGGGCCCAGGAGAAAAGGGGCGAGCGGTGACGTCTGGCGATTTCGAGCACAAGAACATGGCACGCTGGGCGGAATACGAGCTGCTGGTGTCGCTGATGGAGAAAGGCAAGGCGGGGCCGGACGCAGAAAAACTGCCGCGGCTGTTCCGCGAGTTGAGCCTGGACTTGTCGCTGGCGGAG
>JANOZJ010000308.1:0-2869 GCA_031429315.1 Akkermansiaceae bacterium | reverse complement strand
ACTCTCCAGACCCGCATCAACTACCTGTCGGTGATCGGGGTCTGCGCGCCGATGATCGGGCTGCTAGGAACCGTCGGCGGGATGAAGGGAGCCTTCGGCAGCTTGGGCACCGACGGGCTTTCCAGTGGCGTGGGTGAGCTGGCTGGCCACATCGGCGAGGTGCTCGTCGCCACCGCGACGGGTCTGCTGGTGGCGATTCCCGCGTTCATGGCCTTCTATTTCCTGCGCAACAAGTTGCAAGGAGCCGTCCACCATCTTCATGAGGAATCCGAGCACCTGTTCCGTAATGCGCCTTACGAGTATTTGAAAGACGCCGACGTCGGCCAGGAAGAGACTTACGCGGCGCTGCCAAACTGGGTCCAAGCACCTCAGGGCTGAGCCAAACCCAGCTCTTGTCCAATCAACCTTTTACCATAACTTAATTCCATGGCTGGCGGCGGAGGAGGAGGAGAAAGCGGGGAACCTGAGTTCCAGATCGCGCCGATGATCGACGTGTTGCTGGTGCTGCTGGTGTTCTTCGTTATGATCACTTCCGCCGAGGTGCTGAAGATCGACAAGAACATCAAGTTGCCCGTTTCGCCAAATGCCAAGGCGCGTGAAGCCGAAATGGCCAAGCACGAAATGGCGGTGAACCTGCGCTTCGATCAACAAACCAAAAAAGGCGTTCTCGTCGTGGATGACCGCGAGTATGGCAACTGGCAGGATGTCCTGCCCATTCTCAAAAGCAATTTGCAGCGCGACAAGTTGCTCCGGATTGTCGTTCGCGGCGACGCCAGCGTGCCTGCCGGCGAGATCCAGCGCATCATGAACCTGATTGGCGAGGCCGGCATCGGCGACATCGCGTTTGCCTCCTCCAACAAGTGACCCGCTTATGAAACGAAAACGCAGTCACCGGCGGAAACCGTCCGCAGAAGTCAACCTGGGCTTCCAAATCGCGCCGATGATCGACGTGGTCTTCGTCATTTTGCTCTTCTTCATCGTGCAGGCGAGCGACATCCAAGTTGAGAACGCACACGTCACCAAACTTCCTGGCAACGTAGAAAGCGATAAGGCCACGGTCTTGCCGGACGAGATCGCCGTCCGCATCGAGGACGACGGCCAAGTGTATTTGAATGACGACCCGTTGGACTCGCCGACGACCAAGGAGCTGCCCGAATTTGCCAGCAACATGAACCAACTCCGTGAAAACAGCGATGCCGCGAAATCCGAAGTGCTCGTGACAATTTACGCCAACGAACTTGCGCGCTACGAAAGAGTCGTCGACGTTCTGGACGCGTTGAGCCGCGCAAAAGTCTCCAACGTGACCTTCCAAGCCGGCAGCCCTGACTGATCCAAACAAGTAACCCACCACGACCATGGAAATTTACGACAGCGAAGGAAACCTCATCCATGTGCAAGAACCCAAACAGGGCATGTGGTCGAAGATCGGTGGCGGCTCGCTGATGATTGCCGCCTTGTTTCACATCGTCCTGCTGGTCATCGGTGCGTTCTGGATTTTCAAAATCATTACCCCGCCGGAGAAGAAGGTCGATTTCATGCCGCCGGGCGGCGGTGGCGGCGAACGCGGCGCCAAGGACGTCGCGGTCAAGAAGCTCAAACAAATCACCCCGACGACCAACGTCAAACGGGTCTTCGCCGAAGGCGCGACGGCAAACTACGCGATCCCCGAACAAGGCGACAACTTCGGTGAAATGTCCACTCTCAGCTCGCTCAGTGGCGGCGGCGGAATGGCTGGCTTGGGCGGCACCGGCACCGGTGCCGGCTTTGGCAAAGGCAGCGGCGCCGGGGGTGGCTTCGGCTTCGGTGCCGGCGCGGGCAAACTGTTCGGCCTGATCCCCGAAAGCATGGGCAAGCGCTGCTCACCGGAGGACCGTCTCCAACGTCTCAGGGAGACCGGCGGCACCCCGGCTTGCGAAGAGGCCGTACTCAAGTCGCTCCGCTGGCTGAAGTCCCAGCAGAGCTCCGATGGCTCATGGGGCGATGCCAATAAACCCGCGATGACCGGCCTCGTCTTGCTCGCCTATTTCGGTCATTGCGAAACCCCCATCTCCGAGGAGTTTGGGGAATCCTGCATGAAGGGCATCGTGTATCTGGTGAATCTCGGTATGAAGAACAACGGGAGAATGGCTTTTGACTTCACCAATAGTCATTGGCCCTACGACCACTCGATCGCGACCTACGCTCTCGGTGAAGCCGCCACTTTCTGCAAAGAACTCAAGGTGGATATCCCCTCACTCATGGAAACCACCGAAAAGGCGGGCCAATTCATCATCGACAACCAGAATAAAAACGGCGGTTGGGCCTATCTTTATTTAACTGAGGGCGGGCACACTGACGTGTCGATCGTCGGCTGGCAAATCCAGGCGCTCAAGGCATGCAGCCACACCGATATCAAATTCAAGGGCATGAAGGGTTGCATTGACAAGGGACTCAGTTACCTGACCACCTGCCAAGCTGACAACGGCGGCTTCGGCTACACCGGCAAGAGACCTGTCGAGGGCGAGTATTTCACCCTGACCGGGGTGGGAATGCTCTGCAATCAGATGTGGGGCAAAGGTGCCCGCTCGGAAGTCCGCAAAGCCGCAAAATATCTCATAGAGAACACCAAGTTCGATTATAATTCCGAATTCTCCGACCTTTACGGACATTATTACGAATCCCAGGCCATGATGCAGCGCGGCGGCGACGATTGGAAATTCTACAATAATCTGTTCCGCGACCAGGTCCTGAACAACCAGGACGAAGACGGCTCGTGGAAGAGCCCCGGCGGCGGGAATAAAATCAGGGGGGTCGCTACCGAACATTATGCGGGTACCAACCCGCAAGCCAAAGTTTACCGCACCGTCCTTTGCACTCTCATGCTGGAAGT
>JANOZJ010000307.1:0-24589 GCA_031429315.1 Akkermansiaceae bacterium | reverse complement strand
TATAAAGATCAGGGCAATCCCCAAGGAGTGGCGCTGCCTTGGATGTTTTAGTGTGAATCGGCGCCGACTCACGAAGAATCCAAAGGCCTGTAACTCTGTCAGACACTTCGAACGCTACTTCGGTTGGCCCGCCGGTGCCTAGCTCAACCTCCAATCGCACCACGACCAACAACTCGCCAAGGAATCCATGCAGGCCGCCCTCGCGAACATCCAGCCCTGCCCGGCGCTTTGAAAAGCATCCTGCGTAACCGGAAACCACTGACCCTATCGACCGCCCCCCAGACCAGACCGCAATGAATGCTTGTGCTCGATCACCGGGCCCCTGTTTACCCACTTCGACCAGGCAATCCAACTGTTCATGATATTGAAATCCAAGGACTGACCCCGATGCATGATATTGAAATCCAAGGACTGACCCCGATGCACTGACCCCGATGCAAATTCGAATCCTCCGACTTTAGGCCGATGGTAACCGGGAAGCATCCCTGCGCCCGAATCCTTGCCATCTCACCTCCCCTCATCTATTCTTCCGCCATGAGTGCCAGAGACGCTATCATCGATGAAATCAAAACCGCACCCGAATCGCTGGTGCGGGAGGCCTATGATTTCATCTTATTTCTCAAACGGCGGAGAGAACTCCAACCAGGAACTGGGAAACCACAAACCGCCACCGCCAAACCTGATTTTCTGGCTCGCCAGCAGGCATTGTTCGGGAACCGGGTGCTGCCCGACTCGCAGGCGATTCTGGATGAACTGCGAGCCGACCGCTTCTAATGCGCTACTTCGACACCGGCGTCCTGCTGAAGCTCTATCTTCCGGAGCCTCGCGCCGCGGAAGCGGCCACCTTTGTGAATGACAGCCCCGGCACGCCGCCGGTCAACCACCTGCATGAACTTGAAATGCGCTCCGCCCTGCGGCAAAAAGCCGGCCGTGGTGAAGTGACACAAACCGAGTGCGAAGCATTGATCGCCCAAGTGGAATCCGACCTCACCACCGGCGTGCATGAGCGGGTGACGGTTTCCTGGCCCGATGTCTTCGCCACTGCGGAAGCGCTTTCCGCCGCTCACGGCGTCCCAACGCTATGCCGCTCGTTGGACACCTTGCATGTGGCTTTGGCCTTGGAACTTGGCGCGACGGAGTTTTGTAGCTTCGACCTGCGGCAATCACGCATGGCTGCAGCCGCAGGCTTGACGGTCATTTCCTAACCAACTCCATGAAAATCAAACACCAATGCTCGTTAGTCGGGAACCTAACGATGTTTGCTGAAATGCGAAACCCTGCAGATGTGAACCCGATTACTCTGACCCCATTCACTGACCCCATTCATTGCGGCGGGCCATCACGCGGCCCTTTATTCCGCCATGGCGCAGGACCTCGAGCTTCATGTCGGGATCGGTCCGGAACTCTGTCAGATCGCCGGGTGCCGACGGGATCATGCCACACGCGGTCTCGAACTGAAAATCCGTGTGCTCCAGCTCCCAGCGCATGCGGCGGGGTTCGTTCTGTTTCCGGTCGCCCGCCCACAGCAGGCTGGGCAGGCCGCCTTCCTCGGCGACCGCTGCCGCGAACGTGCCTTGGGCCATTTTCTGGGTGAGGGAGAGCGCCCGATAGACGTTGGATTTCCCAACCCCGTTCTCGCCCGTCACCACCGTCACTCCCGCCAGCTTCAAGCGGAAATCGCAGAGCGAACGGTAGCCACGGAAATGAACGCTGCGGAGCACCCGTCCATCCATCGGGAAAACAGGAATGATGCCAAGCGCAAACCCGGGTCAACTCACCGCTTCGTGACCACGTATGGCGCTCCTTCCAACTCGGTCAGCCTGTCGCGGATTTCGTTGACATAGGCTTCCATCATGGCGGACGGCAGTTCGCCGACGACTGTTAGCAAGATCGAGCGCATTTCCTCCGTGAAATGCAACGGCACGCCTTCGATCACATAACGAGTCCGCTCACTCCAGTCATGATCGACCACCGCCTCGTGGGGAACTGGCGGATCATACAGTCGGTCGAGAAGCTCCCCATCGAATTCCGGCGTGTCCGACAGGCCACCGGAGATCCCGACGAGCTGTGTCATCCTGGCCATCCGCTTCGGAAAAAGTTGGCAGGCCTCGCCGCCCTCCCTGACAAATTCCCAGCGCCCCATCGTCTGATAGGTTAGGCGCTCCCAACTCCAATCGCCCAGATCCAAGCGCCAGGTGTCGAAGTTCTCCAGATAGCCGCCGTGGTCAGGGCCATGGTCGATCTTTCCGCCCTGCACGATGATTCCATTCCGGTCATCAAGCCGCGCCTCGTGGCGGCTGATCCAGCCCGGCGCTTCGCCGGATGTTTCGATCCGCCGGAAACGTTGCGCCGCGATGTTGTAGGCGAACACCTGCGTCTCACCGATCCGCCGCTGCGGTGAGTATGAGAGATTGCCAATTAGAACCAACTCACCGCCTATCAGCGTGGCACTGTGAAAGTCGGTCGGCGGGAAATGATCTTCAGGATAGCCGAGGATCTCGATGTGTCCGTTAGGGTGAGCAATAACGACATCGTTGTAGATGAAGAAGTCCGGGTCGTAATGGTCCTCATGCTCGCCAGCGATCAGGAGCTTGGTGCCATCGGGAAGCTCGGTTAGCGATCGCCCGAAGCGGTTGAAACACCAACCCGCGTTGCCTCCATAAGAACTTGGACCCTTGAAATGGTCGTTCCCACGGTAGCACTGATGTTGCTATCGATGAGCCAACGCCACACGGGATTGGTCATGACCTCGCCGGGAAAATTTCCGCGCCTCGCGTCCCGCCATTCAAGGAAGAAGTCGCGGGTCACCTCGGGGCCAGGCTCCCAATCGTCCGCTTGCTCATTCTCGTTTTCTCCCGGCACAAACATGCCATGATTTGGCGGAGTCTCGCATGACGCATCAATCCAAAAATTTCCCGGGATTCAGGATCCCGTTAGGATCGAGGGCGTCCTTGAGCGCGCGGTGGGTGGCGAAGGAGACTTCGCCGAGGGCTTGGCGGATCCGCGGCTTTTTGGCGAGGCCCACGCCGTGCTCGCCGGTGATGGCGCCGTTGTTAGCCAGGATCCAGGTGAAGAGAAGGTCGAGCGCGGCGTCGGCGCGGGCAGCGGGTGAGGACTTCCGTGGCTGCGGGTCAGCGGCACCCTTTGCTTGCAGATGAGCCACTTCTGGGAGTTACGCCTGAACCGATTTTTTCGACCAAGCTTTCGAGGCGTTTTTGGGAACTCACTCATGCCACAAACAACCTCCGTTTGGATTCCACGCCGAGTTGGGCGGGATTGGCGGGGGCTTTGGCAGCGGGTGGTTTTCTCATTCCGCTGTGAGGAGTTGGAGGTCGGGGAGGGAATAGGATTTGAAGCCCGCATCGAAGGTGACGAAGGCAAGATTCGCGGTTTTCGCCCATGCGGCGAGATAGGCGTCCATCCAGAGTTTGGGCGAGGCTTCGCGACCGGCGATGTGTTGCCGCCATGCCCCGTCCAGCCCGGCGGGTTCCATGGGCAGGAAGGCGGTGCGGATGTCACCGACGAGTTTTTCCCAGACGTGCCTGGCATCGTCGGGAGTGTGGGTGTCGTCCCCCATGACGCTGCGGTTGGTGAGCAGGCGGAGAACGGTTTGCTGGAGCGGGCGGCACCAGCAGCAACCGGCGGCGGGGCGCTCGCTCCACCAGGCAATGGCTGCGGCGTGATGTTGGTGGCTCTCGACGAGGATGGGCAGCCAGACGTTGGCGTCAACGAGGGCGGGCATGGGCGGCGAGTTCTTCCTGATCCATTTCCTCAAGCGCTTGCTCGACGGCTGCGGCAGGGATTTGCGGCGCTCCTTTTCTCGCAGGGATCAGCGGACCGCTGAGGCGGTAGCCCTGTGGGTAAGCCGTCCGCAGGCTTTCGGAGTTCCGATGGCGGCTCAGTTGGGCCGGGGTAACCACCGGGATTTCGGCGGTGGTCCGCGAGCTACGACCCTCATCGAGCCATTTTTGAAAGAGATCCGCCGCCACCTCGCGGATGCGCCGCCCCTCTTCGGCCGTGCGGGCCTTGACCCGCCGGTAAAGATCGTCCGGGATGTCGATGGTTGCCTTCATGGCTGGCAAGTTAGCTGGTTTCCTGTATCGCGTCAAGGCAGGCAGCGGGTGCGAGTGTAACTGAAACTGGTGGGCAGCGGCAAGGAAGGGCGATCTTCGAATCGCCCATGCCAATGGGTAGCCGATGGAAAAGCGCTTTCGCTCGGCATCATCGACCCACCATTGACCACGGCGGATCGGAGTCCGCCGCTCCTTGTTGTCCACCACTTTCAGTTACTCCCGGCGGGCCTCGTGGTTGCTGCGAGACGCAGCACCACGCTCCGAAAATGGTCGAAGGGCTTGTGATTGGACGAGACTTCCATCTCTCCTTGTCAATCCAGGAACTTCCCGGGATTCAGGATGCCGTTCGGATCGAGGGCGATCTTGAGCGCGCGGTGGGTGGCAAAGGAGACTTCTCCGAGGGCTTGGCGAATCCAGGGTTTCTTGGCGAGGCCGACGCCGTGCTCGCCGGTGATGGCTCCGTTGTTAGCGAGGACCCAGGTGAGTAGCAGATCGAGCGCGGCATCGGCGTGGGCGCGGATTTCCGGATCCTTATAATCGCGGACCATCAGGTTGGTGTGGATGTTGCCGTCGCCGGCGTGGCCGAAGCAGGCGATGGGGATGCCGGTGTCCTTTTCTAACTGGCGGGCGAAGGCGACGAGTTCGACGAGCTTCGAGCGCGGGACGACGATGTCCTCGTTGAGCTTGGTGAGGCCGGTGTCGCGGAGGGAAAAGGAAAACTCGCGGCGGAGTTTCCAGATGCGCTCGCAGGATGCTTCGTCCGGGGCGCGTTCGATGAAGGTGGCACCGAGCCCGGTTAGGAGCTGATGGAGTTCCTCGATCTCAGAAAGGGTGGCGGCGGGGCGGCCGTCGATCTCGACGATAAGATGGGCGTCGCCGGGTGGGAAGGTTTCGGCACCGAGTTTCTTTCTAGCAGCGGCGAGGGTGAAGGTGTCCGTGATTTCGAGGGCGGAGGGGAGATGGCCGGCGTCGAGGATGGCCTGCACGGCGGCGGCGGCCATTTCGAACTCGGGGAAAATCGCGGCGAGCATCGCGCGACTGGCGGGCTTCGGGATCAGGCGGAGCGTGGCTTCGGTGACGATGCCTAACATGCCTTCCGAGCCGGTGAAAATGCCGACGAGGTCGAAGCCGGTTTTGTTTTTATGGAGGCGTCCGCCGGTGCGGAGGATTTCCCCGCTGGCGAGCACGACTTCCAGGCCGAGGACATAACTACGGGTGACGCCGTATTTCAAACAACGCGGGCCACCGGCATTGGTGGCGATGTTGCCGCCGATCGAGCAATCCTTGAGCGAGGCGGGATCGGGCGGGTATTCCCAGCCGATGGCGTGGGCGGCGGCTTGCAGGTCGCCGGTGATGACGCCGGGTTGGACGATGGCGACGCCGTCTTCCGGATGCAGGCCGAGGATCTTGTTCATCCGGGCGGTGGAGAGAACGATCCCGCCATGGACGGGAACCGCACCGCCGACGTAGCCGAAGCCCGCGCCACGGGTGGTGACGGGGATTTTGTTTTCGTTCGCGAATTTTAGAACGGCGGAGACGTCGGCGGTGGATTCGGCGAAGACGACGACGTCCGGCGGGTGGCTGGCGGACCATTTGTCACCGGAGTTCGCGGCGAGAACTTCGGCGGCGGTGGTGACTTTTTCACCGCCCAGCAGGGAAGTGAGGGAAGCAAGCCAGTCGTGGGATGAAGAAGTCATGAGCGCGGGCCAAGGGTGAAGCACGCGACTGATCCGTCAATCATTCGTAACCACGGCGGGTCCGTGATGACGTGTTTGCGATTGAATCATCCACTCACACGCCAAGCCACTGCCAAAGCGTTAGAAATGCGGCGGCCGTCAGTCCGCCGCCGATCATGGGAAGCCAGCGACTGGGCGGCGCGGGACGCGGGAAGTCGGGAATGACACCGGCAGCGGTCATTCGGTCGTAGAGATTCGGATATGGCAAGCCGGGTTGGAGAACTGCGGGAATGAGTCCGGCCGCATGGATTTTTTCCAAAGCGCGAGCATACACGCCTTCGCCCGACTGGGATTCGCCGGCATGGCTGTCGGCTTCGATTTCCAGCCGCTTGTGGTGTCGCGAGGCCCAGCGATTGATCAAAAAGTAGGCGGCGAACAGCCCCAGCCCCACCAGCAGATTGCCGCTGCCCAACGCTCCAGGTGCCAGGCCGATGGTCGGAATCGCCAGCATGCCGACGAGCCGCTTCCACCTCGCCGAGGGTCCCTCAGCGAGGTGCCCGAGTTCGTGGGAAATGACGCTGCGGAGCTCCTCTCCATCGAGCACGGTTAGGATCGCGCGGGTGAACGCGAGATCCCGGGTCCACGGAAAAGCAAATGCGTTTGCCATCCCGAGATCCATCGACAACACATGGCGCACTAACAGCCCGCGGGCGTCGGCCATTTCCCGACAGGCCCGCTCCAACGTTCCATCAACCGGTCGCGCCAGTCCGGTGACCCGCAGGATTGCCACACTCCCGCCGACACTTAGCAGAATGCATAACAGAAGAACGCCACCCGCGATCATCCATGACGCTGGGTCCAGCCCGCGATTCCAGGTGAAGGCCATCACCCCAAGCATTCCGGAAATGCCGGGGAAAAGCAGCAACCAGGCCGCCACCGCACCAAAGCCACCGGACCGAGCGGTGATGGGAATCCGCACCCCCCGCGCCGCCTCCCGCATTCCCAATATACAGCCCGCGAGCGTGGAGATGCCGATAAGGAGGATCATCCACATTTCGCCACGGGCTTTCACTACGCCGTAGCTGGAGATGCAGGCGCCCATCACGATCCAGATCATCACCAAGGTCCGCGCCGAGCGAAGCGGCCAATAGTGACGTGCCAGCACGGACCAATGCGCCCCGAGCGGTAGTCTTCGCAATGGAAGTGACATCAAACCCATGCCCGCAGCCACGCAAATGAACGCCATGGCCAATGGCAGGATGATCCCGGAAAAAACGGGATTGCCTGGTAGAGATGAGAAGACTGCGGACACCCGGATGAAGAGTCAGACTCGGAGCGCCACTAGACGTAGATCTTCTTATAATACTCGTCCACCATGCGGTCGGCGTCGAAGAACGGGACGACGTCGTTCATCGAGTTGAGGACGAGTTGGTTCCACTGGTCGGGATTGTTGTAGTAGAGCGGCAGGATTTTTTCCTTCATCGCCTTGTAGAAGCCTAGCAGATCGTGGCGGTCGCGGTCCTCGTGGCTGAGCGATGGATCCGCTGGCGGGATGATGAAGGAATTGTGGCCGTCCTTGGCGAACTCGCAGACCCATCCGTCGTAGGTGGAGATGTTGACGGAGCCGTTCATGGCGGCGGTCATGCCGGAGGTGCCGGAGGCTTCGCGGGTGACGACCGGGTTGTTGAGCCAGAGGTCGGAGCCGTTTTTGAGGAAGCGGGAAAGCTCGAGCTCGTAGCCGACGAGGACGGTCGTGTTCGGATAGTCTTTGGTTAGACGGATGAGGTGGTTGAAGGTGTCGATGGCCGAGTAGTCAAACGGATAGGGCTTGCCGGCCCAGATGATCTGGATCGGGTAGTCGTTGCCGTGGACCAGCTCGCGGAAGAGCTTCATGTCGCGGGCGATGAGGTCGGGGCGCTTGTAGCCGGCGAAGCGGCGGGCCCAGACGAGAGTTAGCACGTTCGGCTTGAAGAGCTTGCCCGTCTGGTCGGCGACGACGCGGAACAGCCGTTCCTTGAGTTCGCGCTTGCGGTGTTTGAGCTCCTCGATGTCGCCGCGGAGGCGGGCGTGTTCGAGTCCGTGGTCGGCCCAGTATTTTTTGTTCTGGGCGTTGGTGACGTGGGTGATCTTGCAGATGTTAGGGTAGCCCTGCCACATGTGGCGGGAGACCTCGCCGTGGAGTTTGGAGACACCGTTGGCGATGCGCGCGAGGCGGAGCGCGGCGAGCGAGTGGTTGAACTCGTCGCCATCGATGCCGGTGATCTCGCGGACCTCTTCTTCCGGCACGCCGCCGAAGAACGAGAAGTCGCGCAGCAGGTTGAAGCCGTGTTTTTCATTTCCCGCTTCCTCGGGGGTATGAGTGGTGAAGACGAGGCGCCTTTTTACCTCTGCAAGACTGCGGTGCTTTTCGTAAATATAGAAGGCGGCGGAAAGCCCGTGCGCTTCGTTGAGATGCCAGACGGTCGGGTCCACGCCGAGTTCGTCTAGCAGACGTGCGCCCCCGGCGCCGAGGATGATGTATTGGGCGATCCGGCGGAGGTGGTCGTGATCGTACAGACGATGGGTGATGGCGCGGGACAGGCTGTCATTCTCCTCGACGTCGGTGCTGAGGAAAAACATCGGCACCGTGTTGAAAACATCGCCGGGCAGAAACATTGCTTTGACCCACACATGATGGCCGTGGACCGGCACGGTGAAGCGGATGCCGGTGTCCTGAAGGAACGCGTATTCCTTCTTGCGGAACTGCACGGCGAGTTCGCGATCCTCGCCACGGGCCTGGTTGTAGTAGCCGTAGGTCCACAAAATCCCGATGCCGCAAAGGTTCTGGCGGCGGTCGGCCGCCGACCGCATGTGCGAGCCGGCGAGGAAGCCAAGGCCGCCCGAGTAGATCTTGAAGCTCTGGTCGATGGCAAACTCGCAGGAGAAATAGACGGCGCTCTTGGCGTATTCAGGGGCGATTTCGTAGTGGTGGGCAAAGGGTTTCGGAAGAAAAGAGGCGGCCATGTTAAGTCGGTGATCTGGGAATGTTGTGATGAATGAGAGGGTCGGGGCAAATCCGCCAAGCATTCACGATTTGGCGGAAATTTCCTAACACCCTTTATTGAAAAGCTTTTATCGGACTCGGAGTGGCCGGGAAGGTGGCTGGCGACTTGGATTTTGTCGAGTCCGGTGCGGTCGATGCGCGTGCATTTCATCCCCGATTCCCAAAATTCTCCGTTCTGCAATCCCGGCCACGGCCTGATTTCCAGTGAAAACCTCACGTCAGGCAGCGTCTTTTCCCTCCAAGCGCGGGGCCAGCTTGGCGCGGACCCCTTGCAGCGGCTGCTCGATCCAGCGCCACGAGGCGAGCGTGAGTCCCCACGTCACCAGCGCGTAACTGGGAATCCGGAGGATCTCGCCAAAGACATTGTCGAACCAGCCAAACCACAGGAACCAGAAGATTTTCCCCGCCACCAGCGGCGCGAGATTGTGGAAAAGGTAAATCCCATAGGAAACCTGCCCGATCCGTTGCAGCAGCGGATGCTCCAAGAATCGCTTCGCCAGTCCCGGAAATCCCACGGACCCTGCGGTGATCAAGCCGCACAGCGCGACTGATAGAAACGTCTGCTGGAACGCCCGCAGCCCGAAAGTCGGCCCGCCCGATTCATGCGACCAGAAAATCCCGAGATAGCCCGCCAGCCCGAGCGCCGCGAGCCAGCGCAGGCCCGGGCTCTCCAGCGACATCCCGCGATGCGCCGCCAGTGCTAACAGCGCGCCGATGCCGAAATAGTCGCACGCCGCCCACGTCAACACCTGCGGCCAGGCGACCCATTGCAACAGATTGTCATGAAACATCCGCGCCACTGGGCCGATCGCCGCGAACACCAGAATCGCGGGCACCAGCGACTTCCTCGGCAGGAACCAGATCACGAACGGCCAGATCAGATAGAATTGCTGCTGGATCGCCAACGACCAGAAGTGGTTGGTCCCGGACGGCCAAGTGCCAACGAACGCCATGTGGATGTTAGACAGATGAAACACATACCACGCCAGCGCCCCATGCAGATCCGGCGCCCACACCAGCCAGCCCACGGCCAGCGCCGCGTAATACGGCGCGAGAATCCGCAGCCCGCGCCGGAGCTGATAGTTTTTTAGCCCTTCCCATTTCCAATCCCCGCCGCGCGCCTCGCTGCGGTCGCGCTCGCGGAGCAGCGAGCCGGTGATCAGGTAGCCGGTCATCACCAGGAAAAAAAACAGGAAGATCTCGAACGGAAACACCCGCGGCCAGCCCACCGGGCACCAGTGATCCCAGCAAATCGCCATCATCGCGATTGCCCTCAGTCCGTCCAGTTGCACCGCCCGCCCGCTCACTCGCTGCTTGAAAACATGATCTGCCGGTCGATGCACGCCATTTTCAGGAAAATGAGTCTTTGCAGATCTGGTGGAACCCGAGGTGGAGCGCTGACCCACGGATTTCCGCAGCAGCGGAGCAATGCCGCCCGACCCTCTCTGGCGTTAGGGTTTTGGGATTTCCAAAGCCTTGCAGATGGCCCAGGCAGTGGGTTCCTTCACCTCCCGGTGGCGGGGCACGGCGGTGGTTTTCCGTCTTTCGGGGTGCCACCAAACCGCGTGCCGGGATCCTTCCCGATAGAGTTCGCAGCCATGGGCACGCAGGTGCCGTTCCAAATCCGCCAGCTTCACATCGCCGCCAGTTCGAAAGTCTCGCGCACGGCTCCCGCAGTTTCGTCCAGGCGGGCGACTTCGCGATTGCATTCTAACACCATCCTCAGAGCATCCGAGAGATTTTCGCGGGCCTCTTCTATCGATTCCCCTTCGGAAATCGCCCCCGGGATCTCCTCAACATACGCGGTGTAGCCGCCTTCAGGGGCTGAAACAAAAACGGCGGTCAATTTCATGCGGGCAAGATAACCCAAGCCGCATGACCGCGCAATCCAGTTCGTCAATGGAACATTGTTCACCATCACTCCCCGCCCGCTAGCAGGAAGCGGTTGTTGATGGCCTTGAACGACAGGCGGCCGCTGAGTAGTGCGCAACGGCGTTCCGTCGCTGGGCGGATGACGATACCCTCGCGCTCGTTTTTGGTGCCGGGATACACGCCCTCGGCAAGCGCGAGTAACGACTCCAGGGAGTGCCCGAAGCTCCCGCCGCGCTCGACCACGGCAACCATCGGAATCCGGGCCTCCGCCAGGAACGCCGCGGCTTCGTCGTGATCGAAATAACGGGCTTGCGGGCGGAAATAGACGTTGAAGGCGCACAGGCTGACCTGCCGGAGTCCGAGCCGGTTTTTCTGAATCCCCGGGCCGACGATCTCGCCCTGGATCACGATGTCGGGATGTTGCCGCAGGATTTCCTCCAGGCGCAGCGAACGCGCGACATGCCAGTAGGCGTTGTCGCCATCCTTGATCGCCCAGTTGCGGCCGCACACCAGGAACTCTCCGGTGTGCGGCCGGAGGCCGAAGGTGGCCGAGGTGCCGTCGCACTTGAGCGTGATGACGTAGGGCAGCCCGAGCAATTCGTCGATTACGCCGGGTTCGCTTTGCACGCGCGTCTCGTCGGTCTTAGGCACGCCGGGGACGAACGGACCGGCCACGTCGCCGTTCAACGGAACGGGCGCTTCCCATTTCGTGATTCCAAGGATATCAGTTAAATCGTCGCCCGGCGGGAGATCGGCCGACAGCTCGGGGAAATCAGCTAGACGCAGCAGCAATCCCTGCGACAGCGCGCCGCGCAGCCGGATCGTCCGCAACCGGTAGTTTGCCGGCCGGGCGACGGGCGCGGCGGCGGACCTGGGCGTCCACAGGAAGGCGTAGCGAGGCTCGTCCGGCGGCTGCGAGTCGATCTCGAAAAACACGCCGTGATCACCCACGGCAAACTCGCCTTTTTTGACAACACACTGCCAGCCCTGGATGCGCGCCAACTCGATGGCATCGGCACCGGCGATGGGTTCGAGGGCGTGGACCGTCTGGATGGAGGCGAGCTTGCGGGTCATGATGAATGATTGTGCCCGGCATCCTGCCTCCGGGAGAAGGATCTTGAAAAGCCGATTCAACCGCCCAACATCCAGGCCGATGAACCTCGCCGACCTTGTCTTCTCCGGATTCAACCGCCGCGTCGCCGCGCTGCATCGCCGGACGGGGCAGATCGTCTGGCAATGGCGGGCACCGAAAGGTTCGGTCTATGTCAGCCTGTTGCTAGAGCCGGGCGTGCTGGTAGTGTCGGTCGATGGCTACATGTATGGCCTGAACCCTCTAACCGGTGGCCAGCTTTGGTACAATCCGATGGATGGATTCGGCACGGGAGTCACGTCGCTAGTCTCGGTCAATGGCAGCGGAGGAAGTCAGGTCAACATCGCCGCGGCGCAAATTGCCGCCAAACAGGCTGACAGTTCGTCGGCCAATTCCTCGGCAAGCTGAATGGTTGCTGTGCTTGTTTGCACAGGGCGCGAATGAGCACGTTGTGAATCCCGCCAAGAACGGGTTCTTCGGGCACCAGTGATCCCAGCAGATCGCCATCATCGCGATCGCCCTCAGTCCGTCCAGTTGCACCGCCCGCCCGCTCACTTGCTGCTTGAAACCATGATCCGCCGGTCGATGCACGCTTTTCCGGTCAGATGTGATCGATTCAACAGGTTGACACCGAGCGAGTGGTCACTCCTCCGCTTGAGCGACCCACTCCGCAAGGCGTTGCTGTAGCGCGGCTAGATGAGGGCGGTATTTCCCGAGGACGGGATCCCCGGCCCAGGCATCCACGCGGTCGATCGCGGCCCGGTCGCCAGCTTTGATTTGTTCGAAGGTGTAGGGGGAGGGGGGCGTTCCGTAGAGGCGGAAACCGGTGGTGGCGCTGCGCAGGGGGAAGAGCTTTAGGAAAACGGCGGCCTCCTCAGCGGTCCGATCAGGGCTGCGGAGATAAGTGTCCACGGCGGCGAGTTGTCCGGCATCGGCAGGATCCGCGCGGGCCATCAGGCGGGCGCGGGATTTGCCGGTCACGGAGGGTTCGCTATCGAGCACCTCCATCATGGCTTGGGGATGCTCGGCGGCGAACTCGTCCATGGCCATGGATTTCAAAACCGGGTTGCCGTTCCAAGCCGCCAGCTTGCGGGCCGCGTCGGCGGAGCCGACCACTCTCGCGAGATCTAGTGCTTCGGCGAATCCCCGGGATTGGTCCCATTGCGGGTGATCGAGCATTTGCCCGAATCTGGAAACCAGCTCGCTGTCGTCGGCGCGGGCGATTCCCCGGCGGGTCAGGGATCTCAGGGCGGTGGCGTATTCGTCGGGCGAGTCGGTCCGGTCGAGAAGATGCCTTGCGGTGGCGGCCGCCATCTCCGGATCGGAGGTCGAGAGGATGTCGAGCAGGAAGACCCGCAGCGTCGGCCAACCGGCGAGCAGGCTGTGGTTTCCGACCTTGAAATCGAGGCCGGTCACCGCGTCCTGGCCGATTTCCAAGAGTTGCCGTAGAGCTTCGGCGCGGGCCTGCGGGTCGGTTGTGGTCCAGGCGATCCGGGTGGCCAGCAAGCGGGCCTCGATTTCCTCCGCAGACGGCGGAGGTACGGCACGCAGCCACAGGATTAGAGCATCCCACTCATTCTGAATCTTCCTCCGGGCGGCGGCTTGAGCCACGGCAGGGTCTTCGTCCAGGTCCGCAGTGGCAACCGGATGAATGGAGCGCCCGCGTGCCGGAGCCACAGTCTCCGATTCGCGGGATGAATCCGCAGGTTTGTCCTGCGCGAGCCAGATGGCGGCGATGATGGCGGCCAGCAATACCGCGAAGCCTGTCGCTTTGCGAGCCGGATTCATTCGTCCGGACCAACGATCGGCGCGTCGTCCACGCCGATTTCCAAGAGGATGGACTTCAGTGTCGCGACGTCACCGACCAGTCGGTCCTGCACCCTGAGATACCATTTGCCATTCGGATCGATGCTCGCGAAGGCCTCGGTGAAGTCCCGGCTTTTGATGGTCAGGTTGCTTCGGCCGGCACCTTGTTCATTGTGTACCGCCACCTGAACGCCTCCCGGTCCTTCGAGGACGACTTGGAGATCTCCCCGGTGAGCGGTGCGGATGTCCAGCGAGAGCTTCAGCGATTTCAAGGTGGAGAATTCCGGGAACTCGTCCACCTCGATGTGGAAACTCGTCCAACTGTGTTTTCCATCCGGAATCTTCACGTCCTTCCTGTAGGGGAAAAATAGGGAACTCGCGTCCACGCTGCCAATTTCATTGGAGCTTTCCATCCCGCGCTTGATCACCGGCGCCGCAGCGCGGGTGAGTGAATTGACATCGCTGGAGAATGCGTAAACGACGGTTTCCGATGGCAGTCCGCCCACTAGGACTCCGGCGGCTCGCCAATTGGAGTTGGCGTCTTTCGTCCAGATCGGTCCACCGCTGTTGCCAGGCCCGGTGGTGACCAAGGTGGTGGTTAGGGCTCTCCCGGAGAAAGCTTTGTAAGGCGTGACCGCCGGACCGGTCCGGTGCATGAAATATCCATCGATGTCATCGTCCACGTATGCATTGTTGCCAGGATAGCCGGTGATCATCGTCTTGATATTCCTTTTGAGATCGTTTGAACCGTTCAAATTCAGACGTGCGGGAGATCCCTGGATGAAATCCCTGAAGGCGAACGCAAGAATCACGTCGCGCCCGAATTCCTTCTGACTGGACGTTTGCCAGGCGACGAGATTGGCGTAGTTCGCCCACCGGTAGTAGCCGCGGCTTGAAATCCTTTCCGCATCGTCCAGAGTGGCCGAGTGGTTCGCCGGATACCAAGTGGGCGACTCGAGCCATTGGTCTTCACCGTATAGAACGTGGGCGGCGGAGAAGAAGGTGCGCTTGTTCCAAGCGCAGAATCCACTGCCGCGGAAGTTCCCGGCAAGCACCACGCCGTTATAACGATAGGGTGCGGTGTGAACCTCGTTCTCATTGATCATCACCGGACTAGCGGTTTTCGGTTTGGCAGTTGCAGCCAGGGAACCGGCGAGAAACAACACTCCAATGGCGGGACAGGATGGAAATTTCATATCATGTAAGTTTCAAACAGTTGGAAGATCTGCAAAAATTTACAAGATGAATGTCAAGAAATCATAAAATTTAAGAAATATCACATAAATGTGTAGTCTTCTCGACCTTTTTGCGGCTCGCCTCAGTGGCGTAGTCACTTCTGAATTGAGCCCGCCTGAAAAGTGGGATCACCCGCATCGTATGCTGGTAAACTGCCACGGTGAAGCTCGCGGTCTTCATGCAGGTGGTAACCGGGAATGCGGAGAATGGGAGTCTTTGACGCACTCATCTTCCTGGCTGACAGAGGGGGCGGAACGGGTTTATGAGAAGTCACTATTGCTTCCGCCGCCAGACGGTGACCAAGGACGTGGTCCATTGGAACTTGCGGGCGGTTTCGCGGATGAGGAACGGCTCGTCAGTTAGAAGCACGAGCGAAAAGGCCGGGGCGAGCGTCGCTTGTAACCATTCGAGAGTTCCCGCGGCCGGCCAGTTTGCCGGTGGAGTGAATGCTTCGAGCCAGGTGCAGGGCGTGGCGAGGACCAGTTCGCCGCCCGGTCTGACCAGGGCGGGGAGCCGGGCCAACAGACGGTTAGGTTCCGGCAGGCGGCAGAGGAGATTCGCGGCGTGGACGCGGTCGAACTGCCCGAGGTCATCCGGCAGCGCCATCGCGTCGCCTTGTTGGAAAACGAGCCTGGCGGGATCGACGCCGGCGGGGAGACGTGCAGCTAGAGGGGTGGCAAGCGCGGCTTCCTCGCGGCGCTCGTACGTTAGAACTTCCCCGTTCCTCAATGCTTCCGCCGCGCGGATGAAGGCGTCGGAGAAGTCGATGCCGATGACTTCTTCACACCGGCGGGCCATTTCAAACGCGGATCGTCCCACGGCACAGCCGAGATCCAGGCCCCGTTTTACGACGCCCGGCGAAAAACGGGCGGCTGTGCGGACCGGGAAATCCAGCGCCTCGCGCATTCCAGCCGGCCACGACCGGTCGGCTGTTAGGATTTCCTCCGCCGCGCCAAAGTGGAATAACAGATACTCCGCGAGGATTTTGTTGGACTCGTAGATGGCGCTCACTGCTTGGCTTTCAACTCGGCTTCGTCGGTGCGGTAGAATCCGTCCTGGGCTTCCCGCAGGGAGATCTTGGCGTCATGGTTGGTGTCGTAGAAGTCGATGATTTTGGACGTGGACAAGCCGCTGACCTTGGACGCCGGTTTGAGTTCCAGTGCCGTTAGGCGGCCGTCGCCGTTGTCATCCCAGCGGTCGAATTTCTGGAGCAGACCGACCATTTGGCGTTCGACCTTGGTCTTGGGAGTGATCGGCCCGGGGCCGCTGGAACAGGAAGCAATCGTTAGAATCAAAGGCCCAACCACGAGTTTCATCATGGATTGAAGTTGGCGGGTGCGGGGATGGCGGGCAAGCTCCGATCCGCAACATGCAGATCCGCCTTATCGTCGCCGGAAAGCCCGCGCTCGCCTATGCCAAGGCGGGGGTGGAGGAGTATTTGAAACGCCTGACGCGGGCGGGCGGATACGAGTTGTTGGTGATCAAGGCGGGCAGCCGCGACGAGGTTTCCGCCCGCCTGCTAGAGAGGTCGCAGGGTTGCTTCCGGGTGGCGCTGGATGAACGCGGCGAGTGCCTGACGACCCGCAAGTTCGCCGACAAGCTCGAGGCGTTGGAAATGCGCGGCGACGTGAAGACCGTGGCGTTCCTGATCGGCGCGGCGGATGGCCACAACGATGAGCTGCGCGAGAAGTGCGACCTCGCTCTAACGATTTCGCCGTTCACGCTGCAGCACGAACTCGCGCTGCTAGTCCTGTTGGAGCAACTCTATCGGGTGAGCACCTTGAAAAGCGGCTCGCCCTATCACCGGGACTGAAGGTATTGAGCTGAAGCGGGATTAACGGCGGTACTGGTTCTGCGGCAACGCGCCGAACTGACCTTGACCTTGTCCGGCGACCGGACTGTTCCACGGCATCTTGCTGGTGTCCGAAACCGGACCCGGCGCGGGTTTTTCAGCTTCATCCGCGCAGGAGGGAAATCCAAAGCCAGTGGCGAGAACGAGGAGGAGCAGGGAAAGACGGCGCTTCATGGGGCGAACATAAAAAAAGCCCCGCAGCTTGCAAGCCTGCGGAGCGTTTTGAAGGAAATAAGCGGGCCTCAGTTGGAACTCGGCTTGGCGAGAATCACGCGGTCACCTGGTTGGATGCGCACTCCGGGAGCGAGGCTTTCAAGATCGATATCGGCGATCGTCTGGGTGGGCTCGATCGAGGACGGACGGACGCGGCCGATCTTGCGGCCATCGCGCTCGACCAACAAGGTGGTCTGCGGGGTGAAACCGGAGTTCGAGCCGGCGCCGATCACTAGGAAGCCCCATTCTTGATTCACAGCGGTGACGACGGCTTCCATCGAGTTCGAACCGATCCGCGAGCTGCGCTCGATCGTCCGCTTGGAAAGGCGATCCATTTCGGCGCGGGCGGTGGCCAAGGTTTTCTCGGAGCCACCGACCAAGGTATCGAGCTCTTCAAGTTTCACCTGCTTGGCCTTTTTGTCATCCTCGATCTGTTGGATTTTCTCCGGCAAGGTTTCAAGGGTCACGCCACCACCCAGAGCTTCGAGGATCTTGTTCACCTCATCGAGGGCTTTGTTGAGCTGGGCGAATTCGTCTTCCTGCACTTTGAGGTCGGCGTCGAGCTTGGATAGATCACTGGTAAGAGCGCTGCCGGCGGACTTGAGGGAGGACACGCTTTGGTCCAGCAGCCCCTGCTTCTCGGTGGAGGCGGCGAGCTTCGCGCGCAACTCCTTGATGTCCTTGTCGGCCACGTCGGCGGTGGCCGTGGTGGCGGTGTTTTTGGCGATGGTCTCGGCCCGGTCTTTTTCGAGAGCTTCGAACTTGCCGGAATGTTTCATCGAGAAAAATGCAGCACCGCAAGCAACGAGAATGGCGACGACGTAAAAAATGGCTTTCATGAGTTATCCTTAAATGGGCTTTTTAAAAAGAATCCGGGGTCAGTTGCCGGAGGGCTTGGGCACTTTCGTGCCGGGGACCACGCGATCACCAACCATCAGAGTGACATCCGAGGCCAACGAGTCAGGCACGATGCTCGCGGAGGCGGAACTGCTTTCGACCGCAGTGACCAACAGACTGGCAATGGTTTCACCGTTGCGGACCACGTTGAGGATCGAGTTGGTGACGACGCCGGCATTGTTGCCGGCAGCGAGCGTCACGAAACCCCAGTTCGGATAGATCGAGCGGATCCGGGTGTTCAGCTCGGGAAGCGATTGGCCGTTGGAGAAGTTGTCAAACTTGCCCTTGACGGCGGCGATCTGGGCATCGGCCGCGGCGTTCTGAGCGGTCAGGTTGGCAAGCTTGCCGGTGGCAGCGTCGATGGAAATAGCCAATCCCTCAAGCTCGGCACTAGTGGCTTTCAACTTGGCGGCAAGCTCGTTGATGTTTCCGGACTTCTCGGTCTTGGCACGGATGTCGTCGAGCTTCTCCTTGTTAGCGGCGATCTTGGCGGTCTTGTCGGCCACCTTCGCGGTGAGGTCGTCGTTGGCCTTTTTCTGGGTCGCTTCGGCAGTGGACAAACTGTCGACCTCGGCGTCCATGGCGGCGATATCCACCGGCAATTGGGCGAGGACTTTCTGGGCCGCCTTCAGCCGAACGTCACTCGCGGCGAGATTCTTTTTCTGGGTTTGCGTTTTCTCGATGTTGGTCTCGTAGGCTGCCTTGTTTTTAAGAGCAACAAATGCCGAGAGGGCGAGGACAATAGCTGTGAGGATTCCGAAGACGTTGGCCATGGGGGTTTTTGTGTGAGCTTTGAATTCCGTGTGTGGGCGGAGAGTAGGAAGGTCGAATTGACCTCCGCAACCCCAAATTTCACAGAGTTTCAAACTTCGTGCGACCTTGGCTTTACAAAGCACCCACATCGGGACATCGGTCTTCGCCTCTCATGAAGTCGATCCTGCGTGTTTTTTCCTACCTGCGTCACTATCCGGGCCTAGCCACTGCTCAGCTTGTGTGCGCGGTGGGGATGACCTTGGCGGTGTTCGTTTTCCCTAACGCGACTGGTTATGTGATCGACAAAATCATCCCGAATCCGGCGCGGCACGGTGAATTTTCTTTTTGGATTTTCGCGGCGTTGCTCGGATTTTTGATAAAAGACGGCCTGAATTCGCTCCGGATCTTTATCAATAACATCTTCGAGCAGAAAGTGATCTTCGATATCCGCTCGGATCTTTATGAGAAAATCCAGCGCCTGCCGCTGCAGTGGTTCGACACGCGGCGGACCGGGGACATCATGACGCGGGTGGTCGAGGACGTGACCAACATGGAGCGGGTGCTGATCGACGGCGTGGAACAAGGACTCATCGCGACGCTGCAGGTCATCGGCATCGGGATCTTCCTGTTCTATCTGAATCCCGTGGTGGCGGCGTGGGCCACCCTGCCGGTGCCGTTTCTCGCGCTGGGCGCGTGGGTTTACTCGACCCAGGGCCGCGACCGCTACCGCAACCAACGCGACGCCGCGTCCGATCTCAACGCCCTGCTGCATGACAACATTTCCGGCGTGCGCCAAATCAAGGCCTACGCCGCGGAGCCCGACGAACACGCGCGCTTCAATCAGTTTTCCGACCTGCTGCGCGTCGCCTCGCTGCGGATGATGAAATGGTGGGCGATTTACTCGCCCGGCATGTCGTTCCTGCGGATGACCGGCTATGTGTTAGTCCTCGCCTTCGGCGGTGGCGCGGTGATGCGCGGCGAGCTGACCCTCGGCGACTTCACGAAATTCCTGCTATTCCTCTCGCTGTTTTACGAGCCGATCGACCGCCTGAACTCGCTCAACCAGATGATCCTATCAGGCCGGGCGGCGGCGGACCGGGTGTTCGAGATCCTGGATTCCGAGGAGGAGCCGAACTCGACCGGCGGCGTGGAGCTTCCCGCGACCATTGCGGGTCATGTGCATTTCGAAAAAGTCTCGTTCGCCTATCAGGACCAGCCGACGCTCCACGGGGTCACGCTCGATGCGCTGGCCGGCCAGACGATCGCGCTGGTCGGCTCGACGGGTGCGGGAAAAACCACGGTGCTCTCCCTGTTAGCTCGGTTCTATGAAGCCACTTCGGGCGACATCACCATCGACGGGATCAACATCGGCACGCTGGCGAAATCGTCGTTGCGCGAGCGCCTTGCCTACGTGACCCAAGAGCCGTTCCTGTTCAATGGCACCGTCCGCGAGAATCTCCAGCTCGCCAAGCGCGACGCCACCGACGCCGACCTGTGGACCGCCCTTGATGCCGCCCACGCAGATCGCTTCGTGAAGGCGCTTCCTGAAATGTTAGACACCAACGTCGGCGAGCGCGGCGTGAAACTATCAGGCGGCGAGAAGCAGCGCCTGTCGATCGCCCGCGCGCTGCTCAAGAACGCGCCGATCCTGCTGCTCGACGAGGCCACCGCGTCCGTCGATTCCGAAACCGAGCGGCAGATCCAGGACGCGCTCGACCGGTTGATGGAAAACCGCACTGCGTTCGTCATCGCGCACCGGCTGTCCACGATCCAGAACGCCGACCGCATCTATGTGCTGGAGAAGGGCGAGGTCATCGAGCAAGGCACTCACGCCACGCTATTAGCCCGTGGCGGGAAATATGCGGAACTCTGCCAGAAATCGTTCCTCGCCCCGGACCCGTTAGGCACCGGTGCCTAGGAACTGGCTGCCGATCATGGACTGATAGGTCGGATCGGTCTTGCGGAGAGTTTCATGATCGCCATCCCCGACGATCCGTCCCTCCTGGAACACGAGCACGCGGTCCGCGATGGTGATCGTGCTGTAGCGGTGGGCGATGATGAAGGTGGTGCGGCCTTTCACCAGCGCGGCGAGCGCTTGCTGGACCATCGCCTCGCTTTCGGAATCCAGCGCGCTGGTCGCCTCGTCGAGAATCAGGATCGGCGCGTCCTTGAGGAACGCGCGGGCGATCGCGATCCGCTGGCGCTGGCCGCCTGATAGAAGATCGCCGCGTTCGCCGACCTGCGTCTGATAGCCTTGTGGCAAGCTGCGGATGAACTCGTCCGCATTCGCGCGGCGGGCGGCTTCCTGGACCTCCGCGTCGCTCGCGTTTTCACGGCCGACCCGGATGTTCTCCGCGATCGAGCCGATGAACAGCGACGGCATCTGCGGCACCACTGCGATGGAGTTGCGCAAATCCTTTTTCGCGAATTTGCGGATGTCCGTGCCATCGAAAGTGATTCCGCCGGATTGCGGGTCGTAGAACCGCGGAATGAGATGGGCGAAGGTCGATTTCCCCGCGCCGCTCGGTCCGACCAGCGCCACGACTTGGCCGGGCAGAATTCTAACATCGATGTCCTTCAACACCGACTCTTCCCCGTAGGCGAATGACAGGTGCTCGAAGCAAATCGCCTCGCACGGAGCCACGAAATGCCGCGGCGTGACCGGGTCCGGGAGGGTGTCCGGTTCGTTGGAAATATACTCGATGCGGTCGATCGCCGCGTCCGCTTGTTTGAACAGCGAATGGATCATGCCGAGTTTCTTGATCGGCTCGTAGGACATGAACAACGCCATTCCCAGCGCTAGGAAACCATCCAGTTTCATGCCGCCACGGACGCCCAAATACAGCGCGACGGCAAATCCCGCCGCCGCCACAACCTCAATCGACGGGGCGATCGCCTGGCGGTATTTCACCACTTTCATGGCGACTTTCATCATCTCGTTGGTCCGCTTGCGGAATGCCGAAATCTGGCGCTGCTCCATGTTGTAGGCGCGGATTTCCAGGGGAGCTAACAACGTCTCCGAAAGCGCTGCCGTCATGGTTCCGCCCTGCTTCTGAAGCACCTTCGCCCGCTTCGAGAGTTTCTTGCCGGCAGAGCGGATGATCAGCACACACACCGGCACCGTGCTCATCGCGATCAGGGCGAAGAAAACCCGGCGATCCTCGTAAGCACTGGCGACGATATAGGCCAAGGCAAAGATCAGAGTCGCCGGCTGTTTGATCAAATCGCTGGAAACGTTCGCGACGATCTGCTTGAGGATGGCTGTATCCGCCATGAGGCGGGCCAATAGGTCGCCCGATTTGTTCTTCTTGAAAAACGACAGCGGGAGTTCCTGCAGCTTGATAAACAGATCTAACCGGACGTCTTCGAGCACCCGCTGGCCGCAGTACTGGATGAGATAGGAATTGACGTAGTTGGCAATCGCACGGACCAGAAAGATCAGCGGAATCCACAGGCAAGTGATTAGTAACAGATGGTCCGCTGAAATGCTACCGAGCTTCTCGGTCATCCAAATATCATACCACTTCAGCTCGCCCTTGCCCGGTTCCTTGAAAATGGCGGGAATCACCACCTTCAGCATCAACGGCATTCCCAAGCCACTGGCCGCCGCATACACGAGGCCAGCGAGCACCCCCACCACGAACTGCCAACGGACGGCCCGCAGGTATTTGAAATATTGGAGATAGCGCTTCGCGGACAAGGCGGGAGGTTCTCCGGCCAGTTCGCCGGGGGCAAGCGCGTTTCTTCGTGGACCTGCAACCGTCGGCGCTATTCACGGGGAATCGTTCCGCCCGCCGATTTCCGTCTTGTCGCGGGGGCTTGCGGTGGTTTGCTTGCCGCGACATGGCCGCTCCGCAAAATACCATCGCGCTGGTTTACGATTACGATCAGACGCTTGCCCCGCGCTACATGCAGGACGATGTGGTGTTCCCCGAGTTTGGCATCGACCCCGCGCAGTTTTGGAAAAAGTGCAACGCCCTCGTCACCGAGCATCAATGGGATGGCGAGCTAGCCTACATGAAATGCCTGCTCGACTACCTCGGCATGGACAACGTGACTAACAAGCGCCTCACCGAACTCGGCGCCGGCCTGCGATTTTTCCCCGGCCTGCCCGAGTTGTTCGATGCCCTGCCCAAAGCCGCGCTCCGTCCGGATCACGAGGCCGCCGGCATCAAGGTGGAGCACTACATCATTTCCTCAGGGCTCAAGGCGCTGCTAGATGGCTCGCGCTTGCAGCCATTTGTCAAAGCCATGTTCGGTTGCGAATTCGGCGAGGATGCCGAGGGCCGCATCAGTTTCCCCAAGCGCGCCATCTCGCACACCACCAAGACGCAGTTCCTGTTCCGCATCAATAAGGGCATGTTAGGCTACGATCAGGACGTGAACGACCATATGCCCGCCGACCAACGGCCCATCCCGTTTGAGAACATGGTCTATGTCGGCGACGGCCCGACCGATGTCCCCTGCTTTACCGTCATGGCGAGAAACGGCGGCCAAGGCATCGCCGTTTACAACCCGGACGACACCAGCGGCAAATCCTTCCGCAAATGCTTCCAACTCTCCACCCACGCCGGCCGCGTGAAACACATCGCCCCCGCCGACTACCGCCAAGGCTCGCACCTGTGGCTGCTGCTATCAGAAATGGTCACCGAGACCGCCGACCGGATTCTGCGGCGCAGGAGCGAGGAGCGGGACAATGCGACGGTCGCCGCGCCGACGTTTTGACCAACCGGTTAAGAAAGGTCCCGCATCAACGACAGTGAAAGAAAGAATCCGCGCCGCAGAGCTGAGAGTTCCTTTCGTTGATGAAACATGCGGCCCCTATGACTCATGCGCGTCAAGTTAAGGGCGAACGGCCCTGATTCGTGGCCCAAGGAGCGGCGAAACGTGTTCGCCGATGTCCATGAGTTGGCAATGAGATGAGCGGATGCACGGGACATGGGCTTTCCATGGCGTCGGCGGACGCGTTCCGCCGCTCCTTGATCTGTCCACTTGTCGGCCACGAAGGGATCTTCGCGGTCCAAGCGCTATCCAGCGCCGGGTCAAAATCTAGTCGCTGAATGGCTGCCTCGATCCTACACTCCACCCATGGACGCCACGGAAATTCAACAAGGAGCCTTGAGTCTGCCAGAAGATCAAAGGGCATCACTCGTCGCGGTATTGATGGACTCGCTTCCGGCGGTCCTGGCGGATGTCGATGATGGCTCCATGGAAGCCACGAGACGTATGGCTGAACTGAAGCGCGATCCTTCGGTTGGCAGAACCTGGGATCAGATCAAATCGGAATTGGGAAGATAGATGGCCCGGGTCATTTATTGATGGCACACCCCCGCTATTCCTGATTGGCAGGCCCGGATTCGCCACCTAGCCTCGCGCCCTTCGATATCCGACAAGATCAAATTCCACTTCAGTCCCTGTGCCTTTAAAGATTGGGGGTTAATCGTTGCTGAGATGCTCCGGGTGAGACATTGGAAAGCGCTCTTGCACAAGGAGCGGATCGGAGTCCGCTCCTCCTTGGTTTTTTGGCGACAGCCGCTTGGCTCAATCCCCAACCCTTAAAGGCACTGCGCTGGAGAGGGGGACTCGCGGCGACCGGTGATCTCCGCCATGTGGAGAAAAACCGCCCTAGGTGGAGGCAAGGGTGTGTTCGATGAGTTTCAGAATCTCGATCCGTCCGGCGCGGCTTTTCGAGGAACTGATGATCCGGGGAACGGCGGTTAGATGTTGGGGGATGCTTTCGAGGAAGGCTTGGATCGATAGATTGGTTTTCTTCGGCGATTGTTTGTCGGCCTTGGTGAAGACCAAAGCAAACGGCACCGAGCACTCGCCCAGCCAACTGACGAAACTGATGTCGATGGGCTGGGGAGTCAGGCGCGAGTCTATCAGGACAAACACCAGCCGGAGGTTTGCGCGTTGGTCGAGATAGTCGCCGACAGATTCGTTGAAATTGATTTTCTCGCTCTTGGCGACTTTGGCATAACCGTAGCCGGGCAAGTCCACGAGGCTCCAGGTGCCGTTCATGACGAAGAAATTGAGGAGCTGGGTTTTGCCGGGAGTGGCGGAAACCTTGGCGAGCGC
>JANOZJ010000306.1:0-6062 GCA_031429315.1 Akkermansiaceae bacterium | reverse complement strand
GGTCTGCAAGATCGTCGATTACGGGAAATACAAGTACGAGCAGGCCAAGCTGAAGAAGCAGAAGTCGAAGAGCGCCACCCGCATGAAGGAAGTGAAATTCCGCGTCGGCACCGGCCAGCACGACTACAACATCAAGCTCGGTCGCGCCGAAGGATTTCTTGAAGGCAACCACAAGTGCCGCTTCGTGCTCCAGTTCCGCGGCCGTGAGAACGCCCACAAGGACCTCGGCTTCGTGGTGCTCAACCGGATCATCGACGACCTCAAGTCGATGGCCCAGGTCGATCAGGCCCCGCGCCTCAACGGTCGCGCCGTCGCCATGATCCTCTCGCCGCTTCCCGCCCATCAACGCAAGCGCAAGTTCCACTTGTTCCACGGCGAGCTGATGGAAGAAGACGACTTCGAGGAGGAAGAAGCGCACGACGAAGATATCCCGGACGATGATTTCGTCCCGGACGAAGTGCCCGACGAGGTTCCTGCCGAAACCCCGGAAGAGAAAGAAGCAGCGCCTCAGACGTAATTCCGGGATGCTCTATCTGTTCGACATCGACGGCACGCTGGTTGACACCGGCGGTGCCGGGATGGCGGCCTTGAAAGAAGCAACCCGCGAAATTTTCGGCCACGAAGGCCCCGCGCTCGACCTAGCGGGCAGCACCGATCTCGGGATCGTGGCCAACATCCACGGCCATTTTCAAATCGAGCCCACCCGCGAGCGGATCGCCGCCTACTTCGAGGTTTACCTGGCGCGGCTGGACTGGAATCTAACGCACTGCGGGTTCTCCGGCCGCGTGTTCGGCGGGGTGCATGACCTGCTAACCGAACTGGCAAGCCGCCGCGACGCGGGCATCGGCCTGCTAACCGGCAACATCGCCGGTGGCGCGGCCGCCAAAATGCGTCACTTCGGCTTGGCCGGCCATTTCCCGTTCGGAGCCTATGGCTGCGATCACGCCGATCGCAACCGGCTCGGCCCGATCGCCCTGGAGCGGGCCGCAGCCCACACCGGAAGAACCTTCACCGCTGCGGAAACCTGGGTCATCGGCGACACGCCCAAAGACATCGCCTGCGCCCATGCCATCGGTGCCCGTTGTCTGGCGGTCGCGACCGGCCAATTTACCGCCGAAACACTGGAAGCGCACGGTGCGGATCAAGTCGTGGAGTCACTGGACCAGGCGTTGGCGTGGCTTTGAGGAGGGTGGATGTTCCGTCCGCGCCTCGTCGGCCCAGCTTTTGTGCGAGTCCTTGCTGTCCTTCGCCTTCTCATTGGTCTTGCGGCCGGTCTTGCCGGCGGTGTGCCATTCGGGTCAGTGTGCAAAAATTGACAAATTGGTGCCATCGCGCGGTTGAAACGACTTTGGAAGATGCTGGGTGCGGATTAACTCGGATGTATATTGCTTTCCAGATTTGCCGGGAATTATGGATGGAGTCCGGTGCCTTGTTGGTCCAGAAGTCTAGCGCAGCTCACTTGGCGCTGAGTTCCAGCAGAGCGCGGTCTCCGGCCTCCTCTTGAATTCCAGCATTCAGAATCCCAGCGTTTACCCCTCAGCTTTTGCCATAGCTGTTTCAGCCGCAGGTGCGAACTATTCTGTCAAGATTTCCACCTCAGACCACATTCCTGACCCATGATTGTTTGATCGTTATACCGGCGGGTTCGATGATCCTTTCATCATAACTCCTCGATGCTCGAGATCAGCCGGTCCAGCACCGAGTCGTCGGTCTTGGGATTAAACATCACCGCCTTCCAGGCAGGCAAGGTGGTGCCGTGCGGCCGGAAGCCAATGCTGGTGGTATAACCGAGGCGGGCGTCGAGCGCGGGGTCCATCGCTTTTTCACGCCGCTCGAACAAGCGCCGAATCTCGCCGGTGTAGTGCACATACTGATCCGCAGGCAATGTGCCTTCCTCGACTTGTCGAAAGATTTCCTTGGCATTGCGGCCTTTCGGAAAAACCCACCAGACGACGCTGGGGCCGATGGTGTCGAGGTTGAGCACTTTGCAATAGTCGAGCCGTTCGAGGCGTTGTTTGAGCTTCCACGCCATTTCCAGCGACCGCGCGATCACCATCTGCCAGCCAATCAGGCCGAAGGCATTCAGGGAAGCCATCACGGTGTATGGTCCGAGCGCGGGCCGCGAACATTCGAGGGTGAAAAGCGCCGGATCGCGGCGGCTATCCGCCTCGGAAAAATATGGCATATCTTCGACGGTGCGGGCGAGGTATTTAAGGTCGGCGCGGCGGTTGACCAGAAAGGCGCTGCCGGGATAATGCCCCCAGCCCATTTTGTGGAAGTCGATGGTGACGCTATCCGCCACCCGCAGGCCCTCGGTGTGATGTTGTGCCCGAATCACAATGGGCAGCAGATCGGCACAGAATTCCAACGGATTCCGCGCGGTGTCGTATTCTGCTAAAAAGCTCAGCGCCCAGCCGACTGCGGCATCCACATGCAGTTGCGGGGCCGGGACTCCATGCCTCGCGGCAAACGCATCTAGCAGTTCACGGATCCCGGCCACATCATCCACGCCGAACGCATCGGTGGTGCCGAAAGTAGCGACGACGAACGCCACCCGCACGCCGTCGCGATGCAGATCCTCCAGCTTGGTTTCCAACAGATCGAGCCGCATCGCCAGCAAGTGATCGGTGGGGATGGCGTGAAGGTTTTCCGTGCCGAGGCCCAGCCAGCCGGCGACGGTCTGGTTTGAATAGTGCGCTGCCTCGGAGACGATGCCGGCGAGTTTCACGCCTTGCAAACCGCGCTGCATCGCGCCGGGAAGAACTTTTTCGATTCCGATCCTTGCTCCATAGAGATTGGAAATGGTGCCACCCATGGTGAACACGCCCCACGGATCTTCGGTGTGATAGAATAGCAGATTGGCCAATGACGTCACCGCCTTAACTTCTAACTCGTTCGAGCGCTGGCTGTAGGTGTCCGTGCAAAGATTCGGATTCTTTAGCAAACAGGCGAGCGCGCCGACCAGCGACGCGTAGTTGGCGGGGCCTTTGACGTTTTCCAGATGCAACGGCGAGGACCAACTGTCGGTGCCCCAAAAGTATGGGAAGACCGTATCGCGGGCGTCCTTGAGATTTCCTGGCAGCATGTGAATCTCCGGATTCGCCGCTGCCGTCTCGTAGTTTTGTGCCATTTGACAGGCAGGCGGCAAGGTCTCCTCCGCCTGCATCGCCATGAGAAACTCGTGGAAAATATCGGAGATTGCTTGAGGATCGCAGGTGAAGAAGGTCTTCACCAGTTGGTCGTAGCGGGATTGGTTCATAAACTGTGACTATTACTTGAATACACGATGCTTACATCGTCCGCCAATAACTCAAGCGCTGCTTGATCCATCGCATCGAAAATGTCGGGGAAATCAGAATCAACATCCAACACCGCCCGCACTTTGCCGCTTCCATCCAAGATCGGAACTACTATCTCCGACATCGTGGAGCCGGAGCACGCGATATGGTAAGGGAGCTTGGTGACATCGGCCACGATCTGCGTGGTTTTATCGGTCGCACAACGGCCACACACCCCGCGGTCGAATGAAATCGTGAGGCAGCCGTGGCCGCCTTGATAGGGACCGACCTTGAGCAGCCGCGGACTCACGACCCGATAGAAGCCCACCCAGTGGAAATGCGGAAATGCATGGCGCAACTCCGCCGCCACGGTGGCCAGCACCGCGATCTCGTCGGATTCCCCATCAATGAGTGCGAGGATATTGTTTCGGGCGCATTCGTAACGCTGCTGTTTTTCAAGGGGGTTCATGAGTTCAGGCGGCTTGTCAGGACCGTGCTTGCATCAGCGCCTCGATTTCTTCGGCTTCGATCGGGATGTTTGCCATGAGATCGATATTGCGGTCCTTGCCGATTAGGAAATCATTCTCTAGCCGAACGCCAAAACCTTCCTCGCGGATGTAAACGCCCGGCTCGATGGTAAAGACCATTCCTTCCGCGATGACTTCATGCGGCGGAGCAACATCATGGACGTCGAGGCCCATGTGGTGCGAGGTGCTGTGCGGGTAATATTTTTTCAGCAACGGCTTGTCCGGCCCCTGTTCCTTCGCCTGTTGCGCGGTGAAAAGCCCTAGATCGACCAACTCGCGTTCCATCATCTCGACGACTTGATCCTGATAGTCCATCGGCTTGATGCCGGGGCGGAGAATTTCATCGGCCCCGCGGAAGACGCGGAGCACGGCGTCATAGACCTCGCGCTGGCGCTTGGTGAATTTACCGTTCACCGGCACCGTACGGGTGAGGTCCGAGGCCCAACCGGCGTATTCGGCGGCCACGTCAAGCAGCACCAATTCGCCATCCTGGCAGATTTTGTCGTTCTCGATGTAATGCAGGACGCAGGCGCTCTTGCCGGAGCCGATGATCGGCGCGTAGGCGAAGCCGCGCGATTTGCGGCGGATGAATTCGTGGAGGAGCTCGGCCTCGATTTCCCACTCGCCGACTCCGGGCTTGATGAATCCCAACAACCGCCGGAAGCCCTCGCCAGTGATGTCGCAGGCTTTTTGGATCATCTGGATTTCCTCCGGCTCCTTGGTGATGCGCAGGCGGTGCATCAGCGGGGCAAGCCGCTCGTAGCGGTGGAGCGGATAGCGCGCTTGGCAGTCCCTGATGAAGCGCGCGTTGCGGGTTTGCACGTCCAAGCACGCCTTCGGATATTCGTTGCTGGCAAGATAGACATGCTCCGCTTGCGGCACGATCTGTTGGAGAAATCCGTCGAAGGTATGCGACCACTCGACCCGTTCGATTCCGGAAATCTCCCGCACTTGGTCCTTGGTGAGTTTCGCACCCTCCCACACCGCGACGTGGTCGTTGGTTTCTCTGACGAAGAGGATTTCACGCTGCTTGGGATCGACCGCGTCCGGCATCAGAATCAGCACGGTTTCCTCCTGGTCGATTCCGCTTAGGTAAAACAGGTCGTTGTTCTGTCTGAAGGACATCGTGCCGTCCGCGTTGGTCGGATAAATGTCGTTGGCGTGGACGATGACCACGCTGTTCGGATTGAGGAGGAGGCAGAGCTTTTCGCGGTTGTGGATGAAAAGGCGGGAAGGAATTGGTTCGTGGCGCACGGGCCTAATGCACGGCAACCAGGGCGGATGTGCAACCCGGTTTTTTGCAAGGTGAGCGTTTCGCTTTCGGACGGGAAGAGAACCACGGATGCACGCGGATGAAGCGTCTTCCTCTTCCCCGCGCCAGCGAAGGAAGACGCTCCGCACCCCATCCGGCAGAGCCGGAGCTGCCGTGGGCGCGAGCAGAGCTTCGCGCACTCCGGACTGCGGCTTGATCTGTGTTCTTCATCTGCGTCCATCTGTTCATCTGCGGTTAAAAATTCTGGTGAATTTTTGGGAATTGGTGGCAGGGCGTCGTGCGGCCAGCAAAGGTTCTGTGATGGGAGCCGCATGTCTTTGGCGAGGGCGCCAAAGACAACACGCGAGGGCGCGTGTTCTCCCCAAGACGCACCTCAATACCACTCCACGAAAAAGCCGGGAGTTTCGCTCCCGGCTTTTTGTTAATGGTTTAGCTCATGCTGAGCTTCTCGTGGTGGAGAAGCGGCATCATGGAGCTGGCACCGCTTTGACCCGCACGAAGAAGGTCGGAGCGGTCAGCGGGGCTCCACTGACGGTGACTTCCACGGTTTGCACGTCGCCGACGGTGCCGGTGACGTTCTGCACCGCGCCGCCATCCGTTGGCCAAGCCGCCAGATCCGTGGAGGTCAGCACCGAGTAGGTGAGGCCGGTGGTCAGCGGGGTGGCACGGCGGGTGTAGGTGAACATGCCGGTGGTCTTGTCGAGCGGCACGGTGATCGGGTTGACCGATGAGCCGCTGGATGGATCGAGACCGAAGGCGTATTCCTCTTGGTTGGTGAGGCCGTCACCATCGGGATCGGCGGTGGACAGCTTGTCGGCAGGAGCGGTGATCGATGGGAAGGTAGCCATCCAATCATCATAGTCGGTCGCCGTGGGTGCCTCGACCGGGATCAACTGGAAGCCGTTGAAGCCAACGCGGTTATCCAAGTTGTTCGTCACGGTCATCGTGATATTTCCACCGCTCACTTTCACGTTCTGGAAACGC